>JADFQD010000041.1 GCA_022561975.1 Acidobacteriota bacterium | reverse complement strand
CGAGACTGGGTAGATCTCGGAAATCGCAACCGCGCAATCTATACCAATCTCGACGCAGGCGATTACGTCTTCAGAGTCCAGGGTTCCAACAACGATGGGGTCTGGAACCGGGAAGGATTCTCTCTCAAAGTCCGGGCACTGCCGCCACCCTGGGCGACTTGGTGGGCCTACAGCTCCTACGCGCTCGCCGCGGGGCTACTCGCTCTCTACTACGTCCATGGCCAGATGCGAAAGCGAGCCCGAACCCTGGAACTCGCAAGGGCCAATCAGTCCTTGGAACAGGAAATCGCTCGACGGCGAGCCAAAGAGCAAGCGCTCTTTCGAGAGAAGGCCAAAGCTCAGGAGTACTTCCAGGTGGCCGAGGTCATCATGCTGGTGCTCGACGAAAATGGGAAGATCGTGCTCATCAACAATAAGGGATGCGAGGTCCTAGGGTACCGGGAAGATGAGCTCATCGGTCGGAGCTGGTTCGACACTGTGGTCGCCGATCCGTTTCACATCCGCGACCGCTTCGCCAAGAACCAGGCCCAAGACTGCACCGAGTACTCTGTGGTTACAAAAGCCGGGAACCAACGAGTCGTCGCGTGGCAAACCACGTACTTGAGCGATAGCGCAGGAGGTCCGGCCGGGACTCTGAGCTCGGGATCGGACATTACCGACATCAAGAAACTCGAAGCGGAGAAAGAATCAGCGGAAAGTGCCAGCCGGGCGAAGTCCCAGTTCCTCGCCAACATGAGCCACGAGATCAGAACCCCGATGAACGGAGTCCTCGGAATGCTGGAGTTGTTGATGCACACCGACTTGAACGCCAAGCAAACGAACTGCGCGGAGAAGGCTCGGCACTCGGCCGTCAACCTGCTCGGTATCCTCAATGAGATTCTGGACTTCTCGAAGATCGAGGCCGGTAAGGTCGAGCTCGAGCACACGGACTTCGACCTGCGCGATCTCGTTGGCGAAGTGGTCAATCTCTTCACAGAGCCCGTTCGACAGAAAGGGCTTGAACTCCGGACTACCCTGCCCCGCAGCCTGCCAACTGCCCTGTGCGCCGACCCGACCCGGCTGCGTCAGGTACTCATCAACCTGATCGGCAACGCGGTCAAGTTCACCGATTCCGGGTACGTCGAGCTAACGGTCAGCGCCTTCGAAACCACGGAAGATGAGGTTCGGCTGGGCTTCGCGGTTCGCGACACCGGCATAGGTATCGAGCCCGAAGATTGTCCATCCATCTTCGAGTCGTTCCAGCAAGCCGACGGAACCACAACTCGAACCTACGGCGGCACCGGCCTGGGCCTGGCGATCTCAAAGGCGTTCGTGGAGATCATGGACGGCGAGATCGGGGTCGACAGCACTGTGGGCAAGGGTTCGACCTTCTGGTTCCATGTCAAGCTGGCGCGGCAAGCGACCAAGAAGGGCATCGAGCCCGACGTTCTGCCCGCTCCGTCCCTGACCGAGGTCGAGTTCTCGGGTCGCCGAATTCTCCTGGTCGAAGACAACCTCGTGAATCAAGAAGTCGCGATGGGAATGCTGGAGGGTCTCGGCGCAATCGTGAAGGTGGCCAACAACGGACTCGAGGCTCTCGACGCGCTCGAACGAAGCCGCTACGATCTCGTGCTATTGGACTGCCAGATGCCGAAGATGGACGGATACACGGCCACTCGCGAGTTGCGGCGTTTGGAACGACAAGTTCGAGGAGACGACCGGCGACACGTCCCGATCGTGGCCATGACTGCCCACGCCATGGCCGGAGAGCGCGAGAAATGTCTCGCTGCGGGTATGGACGACTATCTCAGCAAGCCCTTCGGTCAGAATCAGCTCCGAGACGTGATCGCCAAGTGGCTTCCGGGCGTCCGCTGGCCGGCGAAACCGACTCCCAAAGCCAAGCTCCTGCCACTGCCAACGGCCAGTTCACCCCCCGGCGCGGGCTCCGTCAATCATGCGGCTATTCCATCCTGCGAAGAACCCCCGATCAACCAGATCCTTCAGCAGCGATATCTCTGGACACTGCTCTCTCGAGAGGGCGCCGAGCGGGTGATTCGCCTGTATCTCGACACATCTCCCGAACTTCTCGAGAGCATGCGTGAGGCCATCGTGTCCCGCGACTTGGCGGAGCTGGCCGAGTTGGCTCACAGGTTTCGATCCAGCAGCGCCATGCTCGGCGCCAGCCACCTCGCCGAGCTGTGCGGGCAGGTGGAGAACCGGGCTCGAGACGGATCGCCGGAGGCCTTCGAACTCGTTCCTGCCGTCGGCGGTGAATTCGAACGCGTCGCGGTCGCACTCAACGAGCAGGAATCGCAAGTGGCGGCCGGCTAGCAGCCCGTGGTAGAAGTCCTCTGGGTCGCGCGGGAAAGCTGAGTGCCACAGATTCCGCTCTGGCGCGACCGTTCGGTCTATCCTTTGTAGCGGTCGAGCTCCGTCTCGACCGTTGGGCCAGCCACAGCAAGACGGTCGACACGGAGGTCGATCGCTACAAGGAGTCTGCGCCGTCTGGCCTCAACTCGAGTTCAGGACGTCAGATCTCTATCTCGTACGCCTTGATCTTGCTGTAGAGGGTCTTTACGTCGATTCCGAGAAGTCTTGCCGCCGGGGCCTTCTTGCCACCGGTATAGCGAAGAGTCCTGATCAGGTGATGCTTTTAGATCTCGGCTAGAGGTAGGGGCTCGGTCTCGTCGACCTCGGCATCCGCCGCTCCTAGGGCCGAGAGTGAAGACGGCAGGTCGCTAAGCTGGATCTCGTCGCTCTGAGCCAAGAGCACCAGTCCCTCGATCACATTGGCGAGCTCGCGAACGTTGCCCGGCCATGAGTATCCATGCGGTCGAGCCATGGCCGGCGCGGCCAGAGTTCTTACCGGCTGTCCAGGGAGCCGATAACGATCGAGGTACAGGTGAACCAGAGCGGGAATATCCTCGCGTCGCTTTCGCAAAGGCGGCAGCTCCAGGCTGACGACGTTCAGCCGGAAGAGAAGATCTCTTCGGAACCGGCCTTCGACAACCTGCCGCCGGCGCAACTCACCGTTATCGAGCACCTGCAGAAGCTTGGCCTGCATCCCCGCACTCATCTCGGCCACCTCGTCCAAGAAGAGCGTGCCGCCATCGGCAACCTCGAAAAGTCCGGGCTTGGCGGTCGCCGCTCCCGTGAACGAGCCTTTTTCGTGACCGAACAGCTCGCTTTCGAGCAAGGTTTCGTTCAGCGTACTGCAGTTGATGTGCAAATGGGGCTCGCTGGAGCGTAGGCTTCGGCTGTGAATCAGCTTAGCCATGAGCCCGCCGAGCTTCGGCTATTCCTGAGTCGTTCGAGCGGCAACGGCGAATCGAGAACGAACTTCGGCCTCCACCGAGAACGGTTCAGCGCCGGACCAGAACCTAGTGGCGAGCTCAAAGGCTTGCTCCTCGTGTGGAATGCCGCGATAGCGGCGTCCGTTGCACGCCCAGCCTTCGACGTAGCCCTCCATGTACTCCTCGAGCCCGAGAACCTCATACTGCATCATGTGCACCAGTTCGTGAAAGAGCAGCCGATCCCGCAGTGAGCTTTCGGAGGCGGTTCTTGCGATCAGAATGGTATCCAACAGGGCTATCGCACTCGCTTTCCGCAGATCGACCGGATAGGGCTCACCGCTCTCTTCGAAGATTGAAAAGAAGTCCGGATTGTCGAAACCTTCTACGACCAAGATTCGCGCGCGCCCGAGCACGTCCTGCGGAAAATACCGGCTCAGTGCTCGTCGGTCTTGCTCGGAAAGAGGCGCCGCCAAACGATGGTTGCGCTCGCGCTCGGCGCGAATCCAGAGCACCCCTTCGGATTTGAACTGCTCGGCCAACCACCCGTCCGGCCGGGCGGCCGGGGCGCAGTCGTCGGTGCAGGCAGCGAAGATCGACAAGGCGGCCAGCAAGCTTGTCGATGCGAGCGCCCTCCGGCCGGGTTTTCTCGTTGTCGGGTGCACCATGCTGAAACAGATTTTAGCCAAAACCGGTGTGGACCGCCGGCCCGTAACCCCACTACCATAGGGAGTCCCCTCCACCGGCCGAACCGACGAAGCCTTCACCAGCCGACAGGAGCCACAATGAAACGACTTCCCTTCGCGCAATCGCTGACGCTCATCCTCGCGGCGCTGAGCCTGCTCACAGTCGAAACGACGATCGCCGAAAGCACCAATGCGACGATCATTGGAGAACCAAATCCACCGGCGGCGGGATTTCTCGGTGCGGAGTCCGACGCCGAGGCCATCGCCCTCGCCGATCGGACGATGCTGCGCTTGGGCGGTCGCGAGGCCTGGGACGCGACTCGTTTCGTCACCTGGAAGTTCTTCGGCAACCGTTTCCACGTCTGGGACAAACACACCGGCGACATCCGAGTCGAGGGAGCAGACCGCGAAACCAAGGAACCCTATCTCATTCTGATGAACCTCCTAACGAAGGAGGGAAGGGCTTGGCGATCCGGTGAGGCGATCACGGATTCCGACGCCCTTGCAGAGCTGCTCGAACTCGGGGAATCCGCCTGGATCAATGACAGCTACTGGATGTTCATGCCTTACAAGCTAAAGGACACCGGGGTGGCTCTCGAGTACCTCGGCGAACGCGTTCTTCTCGACGGCCGACCTGCTGAAGTGCTCGAGTTGACCTTTCGCGAGGTCGGGCGCACTCCGGACAACAAGTACCAGATTTACGTCGGCAAGGAATCCGGCCTCGTCGAGCAGTGGGACTTCTTCCCCCAAGCTTCGGACGAAAGTCCGCAGTTTCAGGTTCCATGGCGCAACTGGCGCCGGCACGGCTCGATCTTGCTTTCCGACGACCGCGGCCGCGGCCAGCACACCGACATCGCCGTGTTCGACGAGCTTCCTCCGAAAGTCTTCACGAGCCCGGACCCGATCGACCTCACGGGTCAATCGCCCGCCTCCAGCGGTAATCTCGTCGAGGCTCCCATCTACGCCATCGAAGGCGACGTCGCCGAGCCCCTGATCCGTAACTCCGTGACACCCGAGTATCCTGAAGCCGCCAAGGACGCGGGCACCACCGGTCTCGTGGTCGTACGTACGGTCATCGGCAGAAACGGAACGATTCGAGACGCTTGGATCACCGAGTCGCTCGAGGAGGCCCTCGACAAGACCGCCCTCGACGCGATCCGGCAGTGGACCTTCGACCCCGCCACCCTGGACGGCAAACCGGTCGAGGTGTACTACAACGTGACCATGAACTTTCAGCTCGACGGTGATGAGTCGGCCGAGGAGTCGAAAGAAGAAAATCCGGAATGAGCACCACCGGCCGCCTCGAATCGATCTGGATCAAGCGCGCCAAGCGCGGCCCTATGGACGCGGTCGAGGCCGCACGTGCCAACGCGGGCTCGGGCCTCGAGGGCAACGCCGATCAGGGTGGTAAGCGGCAAGTCACGTTGTTGAGCGTCGAAGGCTGGGCCGATGCTGTCGCCACGGTCGAAGGCGAGCCCGATCCCATTCTTCGCCGGGCCAATCTGCTCGTCAGTGGTGTCGATCTCGTCGAGACTCGGGGCAAGACTCTTCGAGTCGGCAAGGTCGAAATCCGCATTTACGGCGAAACCCGCCCCTGCCGGCGCATGGAGGAAGGCCACACCGGGCTTCGAGCGGCGCTCGACCCCGAGTGGCGAGCCGGCGCCTACGGTGAGATCCTCTCAGACGGCGAGATCAAGCTCGGCGACGAAGTCCGGTGGGTGGAGAGTTCACCCGAGTAATCCCGCGGTCGGAACGGGAGGGGACACCAAGGAATGGTGTCCCCGGTTTACCCCGCCTTGCGAAGGCGCCGCTTTTGGCGACGAATCCTGGCCCGGACACGCTTGAGCGCCGCGCCATCCCCGGACTCGAGCGCCTCGTCTCGCGCAGCCTTGAGCTCCCTGAGCTTGGCCTTGGCCGGCCTCTTGTCAGGTACCGCCGGCGTCGCTTCGACCACCGCCGGAGCGGCTTCGGAGCTTACCTCGACCGCCGCAGTCTCCTCTGCAGCCGTTTCGGCAGCCGGCACGGCAGCTTCCGCGGCCAGCGCCTCTTTCTCGGATTCGCCCGCCTCGGATTCGCCCTTCTCCGATTCGACCAAGGCCTCGGCAACAGCTTCCGGAGCCGGAGAGGGCGTCTCTTCGCTCGCCGCCGCCGCTTCCTCGGATTCGGCCGTTTCGGCTATGGGTTCGGTTTCGGTCTCGACCGATTCTTGACCGGAAGCCTCAGGAGCAGCCTGGTCTTCAGAGGCTTCGGCAGAGGCTTCGGCCGCCACCTCGGTGTCGTGGGTCTCTTGCTTATCCGGCATTGAGAGTTCTCCTTCACAAAAGAGCCTGGATCTTACACCGTACCCTTTCAAAAACGCCCCCTTTCGGTCAGGATAGATGCGTGCGGAATTGCCTCCGAGAGGAAGAAACATGAAGACGCCCGTTCGAATCGCGATAACCGGAGCCGCCGGCAACATCGGCTATCAGCTTTGCTTCCGCATCGCGGCGGGAGACATGCTCGGATCAGATCAGCCGGTCATTCTCCAGCTGATCGAGATTGCCCCGGCGCTGGATGCCCTCAATGGGGTGGTGATGGAGCTTTCCGACGGCGCCTTTCCGCTCCTCGACGGCGTCGTGACCACGGTGGACTACTCCGAGGGTTTCGGCGAAGCCAACTACGCCATCCTGGTCGGCGCCAAACCGCGCTCCGCGGGCATGGCGCGCGCCGATCTGCTGGGCGAGAACGGCAAGATCTTCGGCCCTCAGGGAAAGGCCATCAACGACCACGCCGCGCGGGATATTCGGGTCCTGGTGGTCGGAAATCCGGCCAACACGAATTGTCTGATCGCCCAATCGAACGCCCCTGACCTCGAGCCCGAGCGATTCACCGCGATGACCCGGCTGGACCACAACCGCGCTCTGAGCCAACTCGCCCAGAAGAGCGGCCGGCACGTGACCGACGTTCGCCGGATGATCATCTGGGGGAATCACTCCGCGACCCAGTATCCCGACATTTCCCATGTTCTGATCGGAAGCTCGCCGGCGGCAGACCTGATCGACGACGCCTGGTACCGCGACGAATTCATTCCCGGAGTCCAGAAGCGCGGTGCCGAGATCATCAAAGCTCGCGGGGCTTCGTCCGCGGCGTCCGCGGCGTCCGCCGCCATCGACCACATTCGTTCCTGGTCCCAGGGAACCCCGGAGGAGGACTGGGTGAGCATGGCCGTCGCTTCCGACGGCAGCTACGGTATCGAGCCAGGCGTCATTTATTCGGTTCCATGCCGTTGCAGCGAGGGCGAATACCAGATCGTACAGGACCTCGAAATCGACGCTTTCAGCCGCCAGCGGATGGACGCCACCGACCAAGAGCTGCGCGAAGAGCGCGCTGCGGTCGAGCATCTTCTCGCCTGAACGCCCGAGCCGTTTCTTGCGCGACGAAGGCGTCATCAAATTCGACTTTCAACACTCGCGGGAGTCACTCGACCGTGGCCAATACGCCGGGCTGGTCTGCCCTCTGATCGCCTGGCGCGAGATTCTCGCGTTGACAGGCCTGGTCGGGCAAGACCGCGCTCGCTACGAGGGCGCGGGCTACGGCAACGTCAGTGTGCGCCTCGGCCGTCCGGGCATGAGCCTGGGTCGGCGCAGCTTTCTGATCACCGGGACCCAGACCTCAGGCAAGCAGTGTATCGGGTTGGACGACTTCTGCATCGTCGAGCGCTACGAGTTCGAACGCAACCGGCTGATCAGCAAGGGCCTCACACCGCCGTCGTCGGAGTCCATGACTCACGGTGCCGTCTATGACCTCGGCCCTCACATCCGGTGCGTCCTCCACGCCCATTCGCCGGTGCTCTGGAACCGGCGCCACGAGCTGCGTCTCCCCGAGACCTCGCCCGCCGTCCCCTACGGCACGCCAGAAATGGCACGCGAAGTTCAACGCCTCTATCGCACGGGGGTATTCGCCGAGCGTCAGGTGCTCGCGATGGGCGGGCACGAGGACGGCGTCATCGCCTTCGGCCGCTCGCCGGAGGATGCCGGCCAGGCGCTCCTGACCTGGCTTGCCCGCGCCTATGAGCGCGATTGCCGGCCCGGGGCCGAACTCTGTCGCACCTGAGGAAAGAAAGCATCGCGCGCGCCGGTTTCCTCAGGCCCAGCCACGCTGAGAGTACCTGTCGCTCTAGCTGTCATCCGCCGACGCTGGAATATCATCGGCCTCGTAGGACACAGTCACCGCATCGTCGACATCTGCGTAGGAAAACAGAAAGCTGCTTTCACCCTGGGCGGCGATTCGTTCGTCCAGGTACCCGAGAAGTTTCTCCCGACGGGCGAACAGTGACTTGATCTCGAAGCTGCTCAAATACGGGCGCAACCTCTCGCGTGTTTGATCCTCGTCCAGACTCCGGATGGCTGCCAACAACTCTCGCGAGCAGCGCCTCATTTTTGCCGGGCTGGGTAGCCGAGAGAAACCGATGAAGCTGCGAGTATGGTCGATCATCCAGAACTCCCCGCGCGAGTCATGCAGCATGTTGCCCTGGTTTCTGTCGATGTTGTTGATCAGATTATCGAAAACCCACATGTCTGCGATGCGGCGGCGCGACCGGACCGACATGGCTTCGTCAAGACCTCGCTCGCGGCGCTGGGCTTCGTCTATGGCCTTCTCGACCCAAAGCTGAATCGATCCCCTGGCGCCGCCGACCTTTCTGAGCGTAGTCGGAGTCAAGTTGGTCACTCCGAGGAGGCGGCCGAGCTCATAGGCGGCCACATTGTTGAGATAACTGTCACGAAAATTCGTAACCAGCCCAGCCTTCGTGCGGTGACGTTTCTTGGTCACGTCGACGTCGTGGAAGGCGGCGCGCGCGCGGATCCCGTCCTTTTCGAGAACCAGTATCCTGGCTCGAGTGACTCCCTTGCCGATTCTCGCCTTTTCGACGACTCGAGCGGTCTTTAGAAAATCGAGCACAGCCGCATCGTCCACGAACGGCAGCGGACTTCCGTCCTCGGCGAGCCAGTTTCGTTCCAAGCTGGAGGTTGCGCCGGCTTCGGTGAGCTCGGTTGCATTCTCTCCATGGCCATTGGAACCTGTGATCGGGTTCGCGGGCTCCGGCCCGGTCAGAGAAACTCGCCCACCCTCATCGATCGTCGAGATCACGTCGCCACGAATCTCGAGGGCCGCCGCGCGCCCTTTGGACTCGGGATATGCCATAGCGGTGTCGATCAGGAAAACCCGCTGATCAAAGCGCGCCACGATAGCTCCCGGCTGAGGCGTGTGACCGACCACGACACGGGCTCCTCCGAAAGTTCCGAAAACGGTCGCGAGCCCGGTCTCGGCCTCCTCATCCGACCACTTGGCGTAGCCGCGAAACCAGACCGGACCGCGCGGGTCGAGAAGCAGCCAATTTTCCCCGCTGGGCAGACGATTTTGAACTTCTTCGAGTCTCTCCCGGCGCAAAGTGGCAAGTCCGTCGAGTACGCCTTCCCCAAGTGCCTTCAGCTCGTAGGCCACCGCGCAGTGCACTTCGCTCAGGGTCGCGTACCGAGCAATCACGCCTTGCTTCTCGAGCAACTCGCGGTCGCGGTCGAACTGCTCCAGCTCCGCAGCGGCCTTGGCGTTGATCGAGTCCAACGACCTCACCTCCATGTTCGGAAGCTCGGGGCTCAGCCCGCCGTGTAGAAACAAGGTTCCTTGAATGTTGACCACGATCTTCCTTGCGCGCAGCCAACGGCCATACTCGCCCCTCGGCGACATCGCCTCCTGATACTCGACGAAGCCGAGAGGATTGCGAGCCATCCAATCGACCTTGTTCACTACCGCGCAGGCTGAGTACTCCTTCGCCCAGCTCGACCACTGCTTATAGGTCCTCTTGCGAGTCTTTTCGGACTCACTGTTCCGAAACGCGGCGGCGATCTCGCCAAAAACAGCTAGTGGCGTCGACTGGTAGTCGTAGAGTCCGATCAGATTGTAAACCTCGTGATTGCCGAGCAGTGACACGACTTGACCGCCGTCTTCGGCTGCGGATCGCTCCAGGTCCCGCATGAGATCGAGGACCTCGCGCACTCCCGGGCCTCGATCGGTCAGGTCGCCGGTCTGAACCAGGATCGCGTTACCCCCGATCCAATTCCCCGTTTCATCCACGAGCCCGGCCGCCCGAAGCACGCGCGAGAACGCATCGGGGCTGCCGTGCACATCTCCCACCGCGACGATTCGTGGCTTCGGCTCCTCGATCGCCCGCGCATCGGAAGCCGCGGAACCCGGGCCGGGAACCAGAAAAACAAGAAATCCGATCAGCGCTCGGGCAGGTAATCTCATTCTTGGCCTCATTCTTGGCCTCATGCCTGGCGCCGTGCTTCGGCCCCCTCCGCGCGAAACCCGGTCGAGTCCAGTAGCCGCCGGAACAAGGCCTTGACGATCTCTATGTTGTTGGCCAGGAGATCAAAGAGATCGTCGGCTTCGATCTTGAGGACCAGCAGAGCCTCTCCCGCCTGTGCGTGTTGCTCACGCAAACGGCCACTCAGGATCTCTCTGACTCCGAACGTGTCGGTGTCGGAAAGCACACCCCCGGAATGGCCCGTCCCTCTGAGCCGTGCCGTGCCATCAACTATGCAATACATGCAGTCAGAGGGATCGTTCGCTTGGTAGATGGTCTCGCCGCTCTCGAAGCTCTCCTGACTCACGATTCCCGAAATTCGCAAGATCTGTTCCGCCGAGCAGGCCGAGAAGAGATCAACCCTCTGCAAGAAAACCACGGTTTCGATTCTCGTCAATTCTTTCACTCTTTCACCTCAATCTGCCCCGACATGCGCGCGTTGACCCAACCCGCGGTCTCCGCGACGAAAGCGTCGTCGCTGGCAGCCAGTTTCGCAACTTGCGGCAACCGTGCTCGCTCGTCGGCATTATGAACCGCCAGCAATGCCGCGGCGGCAAAGAAAGACCAGTCCGCATCCTGCTCGCTGTCGCCCTCGAGGTAACGGCTGAGAACCTCCGAGCCCAATACCCTGCGCACTCCCAGCCGCAGCCCTACGTCGTCGAGCTTCTCGTCGATGCTGCGCTCGTCGAGAACCGCCATCACATTGCGTCGCATCTCCCCCTCCAGCGTGTTGTCCAGATACTCGAGCGCGTGGGCCTGAGTCTGCGCATCGCGCAGCGTCAGGCTACGGTGGGCCGCCCAGATGTGCTCCGGCGGGTAGAGCAAGCTGAGCAATCCGAAGATGTTGCGTAGGTGACTCTCCGCCCTCGATTCGAGAAGCTGCTCTAGAAGCTGGGTCGGGCGTGGCGCTTGGCCTGGAGACAGCGCGGAGAGATCCGCGAGCCGTTCGAAGTAGCGCCGGACCTCTACCCGGATCTCCTCACTCGCGACGTCGAGGGGAGCGGCACCAGCCATGGCCTCGCGCGCGGTGCAAATCGCCTCGATCATCTTGCGCCTCAGAAAAGGGTCACGCTGATGGGAAAGATTGGACAACAGCTCGCGCGGAGCTTCCCGGCACTTGAGCATTGCGATCGTGTTGGGAAGAGCGCGGCGCACCCACATCTGTTCGTCGGGGTCGTTCAGAAAGTGAACCAGAGCAGGCAGGACTTGGTCGCCCAGAGCGACGAGAGCCTCCCGGACATCGTGCTTCAGTCTTCGATCCCGAAGCAGGCTGATCAGGGTCGGCAAGTAGATTGGCGTCCAGCCGTCGCGCTGCGCCCTGCGACGCACAGAGCCGATTGCCTCGCTCACCACCCGCCATTCGCGATCGTACAGAAGCTGAACCAGATGCTCGCGAAACAACGGCTCCGAAATTGCTCCCAGGCAACGGGCGCCCAAAATCCGTGGCTCCGGATCCGCATCTCGGAGCATGTCGTGTAACGCCTCGGTCGCCGCGGCCGGCGCCCCATCGATGTTCGAACTCGCCAAGCACGCAATCGCAGCTGCCCGGATCGCTGGATCGGCATCGTAAAGCCGAGGCTCCATCAGCTCACCGACGTCGCCGGACTGCAGGTCGGCCAAGACCCGGATTGCGATGGCACGCACCTCCGCGTTCTCGTCACCCAGCCGGCGCTCGATCAAGGGCAGCGCGTCGCAACGCCGGGCCTTGGCCAGGATCTCCAAAGTTCGCGCCCGCACCTGCGCGTCGTCATGGTGCAGGAGCAGCGGCGGCACCAAACGGCCGCGACCGTGGGACGCCAGCAGATCCATGCTGTGCAGAACCTGGCGTGGGTCCTGGCTGCCGAGGGATTCGACCAGAATCTCGAGAGTCGAGGCGTCGCCAAGGTCGATCGGCAGCACGCCCTCGGATTCATCATCGTGCAGGCGGCGCCGGAACGCCTGCACGTACTCTCGATACAGACCTGGCAGCATCGAGAGCCAGAGCGCAAGGATCACGAGATTGAGCCAGCCGGCACCCACCGGCGAGAGCCACCCGAAGGCCACGGGCATCAACAGGACTGCCGCCAGCCCCTTGGCGCCCCGCTGCAGGAGAACGTCGATCACGGCCTTGGCCCGCATGCGCGTCTTGCGGGGCACCGGAACGAAGAGAAGCTCTCGGGTGGACTGGTCGAGCGAGTAGCGAATCCCGTTTTCCCCCACCTTCAGCGCCAGCCCCGCGAACAGCAGCGCTGCCGGCCAGAACGTGGCGGCAACAAACAACATCGCCGTACCTGCGACTAGCGAGGTCGGCAGCACACGGAGAGCAAACCCGACCCCAAGGGAGCGATGAATGCGCGCGGTCCAAAGGATTTGGAAACCCGCCGCCGCGATGCCCATCACACTGTAGAAATTGCCGAAGAACGCGGCGCGATCCGCCAGTCCGCTGGTCGCGCGTTCCACAACCCAATTGAACTGCAGATCGATTACCTGAGCGGCGATCATCGACAGCATGAGGACACCGGCGAGCCGGCGCAGGAAAGGCGACCGCCGCACCTCGCTGATCCCATCGCTCGCGGCCAGCTTGCTCTTTTGCCCACCGCTCTCGCTGACCAGGGTCTCTCCCGGAGCGGCAGCGTAGGAGCAGGCGGCGGCGATGATCAGAGCGAGCGCGGCTGCCAAGAGGGTGGCACGAACGCCGAATGAGACCGAGACCAGCCTCGCGACTTGTCCACCGACGATCCCGCCGACTATGGCGCCCGCGCCGAGGAAGCCGAACAGGCGCTTCGCCTGGCGCGGGTCGAGCACGACACTCGCTACCGCCCACACCAGACTCAAGTTGAGACCGATCGCAACCGTCACCCAAAGATAGAAGGCAAAGGCTACCCAGTCACTCGAGAGGCCGAACAGCCACCAGAAAACGCCGAGGGTAATCGAAGTGCCCAGGCAGGTCGTGGCGAGCACTCGGGTCGGCGGATAGCGGCGCAGGAGTGCCTCATAGAGGAGCAGGCCGGGGTAGGAGACCAACGGCACCAACAGATAGACCCAGGGCAGCCTCTCGGCGCCAAAAGCATCGAGGAACGACGCCTGCCGGATCGTCTTGGTGGCGTACTGGAAGATCAGCGAGAAGAAGAGGCCAAAGAACAGAAGAACCGCGAGACGCCCTTCCCCCGGCCGTATGTCGACACCGATGGCTCGCAAGAGCCTGACCAGGGCCGGCGCCGGAGCAGCGCCGGAGGAATCTGTGTCAAATGCGGACATCGCCTCCCCAACTGCGGATTTCTCTCTTCCAGCACAGCATTATAGGCGCATGCCAGGTCGAGACCGCTCGGCCCAGCTTGTGTCAAACCGGTATGTCGGCACTCCCGCAGGCTACCTCGACAGCGGTATCATCGGGGCCTTCGGAGGGCAATGATCGATCCGCAGCACGTCACGTTTCCGGTGTCCGAGAGTCGGAGCGAGGTCTCCGGGCTCCTGCTCCGCCCCGCCGACGCGAACAGCTTGCTGGTGCTGGGACACGGAGCGGGGGCGGGGATGAATCATCCCTTTCTCGTGGCACTGGCTCGGCGACTCGCCGATTTCGGAATGGCGACGTTGCGCTACCAGTTTCCGTACATGGAAGAAGGAAAACGTCGCCCCGACTACGGGGCGATCCTCCAGGCCACCGTCCGGTCGGCGGTCGCAGTCGCATACGATCTTGCCGGGGGCCTCCCGCTCTTGGCCGGCGGCAAATCGATGGGCGGCCGGATGACGTCTCTCGCCGCGGCGCGGGAGTCTCTGTCGGAAGTTCTCGGCCTAGTTTTCGTTGGATTTCCGCTCCACCCCGCGGGCAGGCCCGGGACCGAGCGCGCCGAGCATCTGAAAGACGTCGGCCGTCCCATGCTCTTCCTTCAGGGCACCCGGGACAGGCTCGCCGGTCTCGATCTCCTGAAACCGGTGATTCGCGAACTCGGCCGGAACGCGCACCTGCACCCCGTCGAGGGCGGCGACCATTCCTTCAACATGCTCGAGAGCAGCGGGCGATCACGGGACGACGCACTCGATGAGCTGGCCACGGCAACCACGAGTTGGGCGGCCAAGGTGGTCGAAGAGAGTATCGGTAGATGAGTAGCTGAGGAGATGACATGAAGCGAACCAATTTCGAGTCGCACGTTCCCTGGGAACCGGCCGTCGGATACTCACGAGCCGTCAGAGTCGGCCCTTTCGTTTACGTTTCGGGAACCACGGCCACCGGGCCGGAGGGGCGAATTATCGGCGACCGCGCCGATCCCTACGAACAGGCGAAGCAGGCGCTACGCAACATCACATCGGCCCTCGGGCGCGCGGGAGCCGCTCTGGAGGACGTCGTGCGAACGCGAATCTACGTCGTCGACATCAACCACTGGCAAGAGGTCGGCAGGGCCCACCGTGAGGTCTTCGGCGACATACGGCCCGCCTGCACGCTGGTAGAGGTCAGCCGGCTGGTGTCTTCGGAGATGTTGGTCGAGATCGAAGCCGACGCGGTTGTCGATGAGCCCTGACAGAGTACCCTCGCTTCTCCGGCCGGTAAGGTCGCCGTTTCGCGACAGGAGGCACAGAATCTTCGAAGAGCCAAAACCCGACGTCCTCGAGTCGTTTCGCAAACTCCTGAACCGGCACTCGAGGGTCTACCTGGTCGTCTCGCCTCCTCGGTGCAGCTCGACGGCTTTTGCCCGCGTGTTCTGGGAGCAACCCTCGGTGCGCTACTACTGCCACGAGCCCTTCGAGACCACCTACTACCTGGACCAGAGTCTGACCGAGGTGCGCCGCAAGCTCGAATCGCCGCTCGATCTCACCAACATCAGAAAGGTCGAAGTCGATGCCAAGGCCGACGCCCTGGTGATCAAAGAAATGCCCTATCAGGCCGGGCCCAACTTCCCCCTGCTCGCAGCGATAGCTCATCAGCCCCTGGTGTTCTTGATGCGCGACCCGCGCCTGAGCATCGCATCGCGAATGAGAACCAAGCGCGAGGTCGGAGACAATCCGCGCTTTCCCAAGATCGAGTCCGGCTGGGAGCTCTGGCGTCGGCAGATCGAGTGGTGCGAGACGCGGGGCGTGGACTACATGCTGGCGGACTCCACGGATTTCCGCGACCAGCCCGAGGCGATTTTTTCGCAAGTGTTCAAGAGACTCCAACTGCCGTTTTCTCGCGACATGCTCGAATGGCGAGCCTGCCCCGAGGTCGAGCTCGATAATCTGGGCGGTCGCCATCGCCACCTGTACGGCGCGGTACTGGCAAGCACCGGCATCCGGCCCGAAACCTCAGCGACTCCGCTGCTCGAGGACTTCCCCCGCACAGACGGCTGGCGCGAGCATGTCGAGCGCTGCCTCGCGATCTACCGGGAGATGCGCGACGCAGCCGCCCGAATCGTTCCCGTGGCGGTCGAAGTCCCGGTTGCCTAGCCTGACCTTCTCACCAGGTTCGTAGCGAGACGCCGCAAATGTCTGGAGATACAAGGCTTGCGACTGAGGCCAACGCAGGCGTACTCGAAGTACGCCGAGGAGGCCGATAGGAGCGCAACGCAGTAGATTCAGGCACTTGCGGCGTCGCAGTAGAAGCTTGGTGAGCAGGTCAGGCTAGCCAGTCAATCGAAAAGGGCCACCACCAGACCGCTTCGAACCTTGGGCTCGAACCAGGTCGACTTGGGCGGCATAAACCGGTTCTGGCGGCAGACCTCGATGAACTGCGCCATGGTCACGGCCGGAAGCGTGAGAGCGTACCGATAGCTGCCGGCGTCCACCTCACGCGCGAGGTAGGCGGCGTCTTTGTTACTGCCGACATAGCGTAGACGCTCGTCGGCGGCATCCGCAATGCCGAAGATTTCGTCGAAGAGCTTACGCTGGACGATGTCGGCGTCGATCATCTCGACCGCGTTGTCCGGGTCGAAGGAACCGGTCCGGGGTTGGAGCCGGTACCACTTGCCTTCGCAATAGAGCCCGATGTCGTGGGTTTCCCGCGGCTGGTAGCCGGAGTCGGCTTCGCTGGCTCCGACGGCTCCGCTCGCTCCAATAGCACCAATAGCTCCGAGTTCTTCGACGGCGAAGGCCGCTTCGAGGTCGCGACGAATCTTCTCGAAACGATGCGACGTGTCGACCAGCCGGTTGTACGGCGAAATACCCATCGTCTTGGCGGGGAAGAACACGCTCAGAAACTGTTCGCGGCCGAGCATGGCGGCAGCGGCGCTCCGGTGGTTGCCGTCGGCAACGAAGGCGCAGGGTTCATCGGCCAGGAGCCGCTGGAACGCCTCGATCTCGGAAGCGTCGGTCACCAGCCAGACGCGGTGATGCCAGCCTTTCTCGTCTTCGACCTCATAGTCCGTGGTGTGGCTGTCGGCGTGCACGCGGAGCGCCGTGAGGAGAACGTCGTTGCGGTCTTCGACGGCGTTGTTGACCATTCCCACATAGGCGCCGGTTCGCTCGATCAACTCGGCACGACCTCGAGCCTTGGGTTCGCGCACGCCTTCGTTGCGGATGATGACTCCGTTCGGCGTCTCGGCAGTCCGGATCTCGGCAAGCCGGGCCATGCCGCCCAAGCCGATCTGACGCGGCTCGTGTCCGGAACGAGCGATCTCGTAGACCCAGAGCATGTCCTCGACGACGCGAGTGTCAGGGCTCTCGAGGAGCTCGGCCATGTTGGCCGCTGAGCGCAGCAAGGACTCTTCCGAACCCTCCACCAGCATGGTGGCCTCGGACGGCGCGTCACAGTGCGACATGGTCACGCGCAGAATGCTCGTGGGGTTCGACCGGATGAGTTCCCAGATCTCGCGATCGCCCTGGAACTCGTCGTAGTTGGGCCCACTGATGCGACGCGCCGCCTCGGAATCCACCGGCAGCAAAGCCCGCTCGACGGTCTCCAGGGTAATCATTCCGGCGCCTCCACGGTGACGCCCTCGGCATCCTCGAACCTTCCAGAGAGCCCCCAGCCACCAAAGCTATCCGTGACCACAAGGAGAAGCTCGTTGGCTCCCTTTTCGAGCGGAAGAAAAACCGAAAGCTGATCGCCGGTGAGAAGTCCTTGGCGACGAGGAGAGTTGAAGCTGTAGCTCTCGTCGTCGGCGACCAGCAGCTGTCCGTTCAGAAACACGGTCAGCTCGTCGCTGAATCCGAGATTCAGTCGCACGGTCTTGGCCTCGTCCGCGGTGATACCGAGCCGCGCGACCACGGCCGCTCGGCGTGCATTGTCGGGTCGCTCGAGGTGTCGCTCGAACTCGACCAAGCCGTCCGCATTCGCCGGCACGGTCCGCCAGCCGGAGCTCATCGAAACCTCGGCTGGAATCTCGAGAACCATCTCACCCTTGGGTCCCTCTTCGGGCGCGAAGGCTCGAGACACCTGCCAGTCGGTGACCAGGCCCGGGGTCGGCGTCCTGGGTTCGGGAACCGGAAACGTGAAATCGACCACGCCGGGGCGCACGACAATGTTGGCGAAGTTGGCCACATAGGTATCGGCAGGCGTACCGAACGTCTTGAACGAGCGCAGCGCCAAGAAACCCGGTTTCGGCTCTCGCGCCAGCCGGTGTACGACCAGTTGGGGCTCCTCGGTCGAACCGACGAAGACCGCCGCTTGCGAGCCCTTGACGACCACCTTGACCGGAATCCACTCACCGGCCGGCAGAGGCGCGGCCGCGGTCGAGCCGGCGTCGTGGTAGAGCTGCCACTGGCTGCGTCCTTTGTACACCGGTGTGTACTGCAGGGCGTCGGGTAGAAGCGTCTTGTGGGAGCGGAAATAGAACTCCTCGTGCTCGTCGTCGTCCTCCATTCGAAAATAGAGATAGGCGAACGAACGATGCTCGGTTACCTGGAGATCGAACTCGATCGTGCCGTCGAGGAATTCGAGCTTTCGATAGGTGGCTTTCCCGGACTTGAGCCGAAGCGCGAACCGACCGTCGAACTCTTCGACCACCGTATCCTCGCCCGAGAATTCCCAGCCAGGAGCGGCCAGGTCCAAGCGCTGAGGCTCGGCTCCGAAGACACGAGACGGGTTCGACAGCACAAGCAAGCCCAGCGCGGCGAAAACAGGGGCCCTTCTGATCAGTGTGTTCAGTGTTTTCATAGGGGGAATTCTCCCGAGACATCCCCAAGGCTAGCAGGGTCGCTAACGCCGCCAAGTCCATGGGTACAGCTCAAACCCTGCCCGGCAAACACTCGCTCGGCGTGGATATCAGAAAAGATACGTGCCCGGTGTAGAATCACACGATTTCATTAAAGGAGGCCTCAGTGCAATTTGTCAGCTTTTTCGGCCTTGCCGTGCTCTTGGGAATCGCGTGGGTCATTTCCGAGCATCGCAGCAAAGTCAAAGTGCGCACCATCTTCTGGGGCCTCGGCCTCCAGTTTCTATTCGCGGTCATCATTCTGAGGCCCGATTACTGGAGCTTCGTCGGCATGGCGCTACTCGGCGGTGTCATCGGCGTCTACATTCTCAGCCGCGGGCCCGAGCCCACCAAGTGGGGGCAGATTGCGGCGTCTCTGGTGCTGGTCGCCGCGGTCGCCTCTATTCTGGCTCGTTTCGTGCCCGTCGGCGTGATGGGCTGGATCATGCTGGCCACGGTCGCGTTCATGCTTGTCAACGCACATTGGAATCTGATCCCGAAGGCACGCGCGCTGGTGTCAACGTTCTTCGTCGCCGCGGGTGTCGGTTACCTGGTCTCTAAGGGCATGAACGGACAGGCGATCTTCGCCTCGCTGAGCGGCTCGGTTTCGGACTTCCTGAATCTGTCCGACTATGGCGCCCGCTTTCTGTTCGGGAATCTCGCCGATCCCGCCTATTACGGCCCAGAAGCCGGCTGGAAAGGCTTCGGGTTCCTGTTCGCCTTCAAGGTCCTGCCGACGATCGTCTTCTTCGGCGGCTTCATGTCGGTGCTCTACTACCTCGGCATCATCCAGAAGGTGGTCGAATCGATGGCGCACTTCATGCGCTGGTCGCTGGGCACCAGCGGTGCCGAAACGCTCTCGTGCACGGCCAATGTTTTTGTCGGCCAGACCGAAGCGCCACTTCTGATCAAGCCCTTTTTGGAGGGCATGACCAAGTCCGAGCTGTTGACCATCATGGTCGGCGGCTTCGCAACCATCGCCGGCGGCGTTCTGGCCGGCTATATCGCCATGGGTGTGCCCGCGGCGCACCTGATCGCAGCCAGCGTCATGTCGGCCCCCGCAGCGTTGGTGGTCGGCAAGATCATCTATCCCGAAACCGAGCACTCGGAGACCGGCGGCGACGTAAGCCTGCCGAAGATCGAAAGTGGCGGCAATCTCATCGAAGCCGCGTCCAACGGAATCACCGATGGCCTCAAGCTGGCGGTCAACGTCGGCGCTATGCTCCTCGGTTTCATCGCTCTGATCGCGGTCGTCGACGTGACCATGAATTGGATGGACTCGCTCATCGACGGCCGTCTTCTGGGAGGCGCGATCACCACCTACTCGAGCGGCGGCCTCTCGCCGGTGACTCAGGAGTTCGTCGGATTCTTCCCGGGCTCGCTCCAGACGCTCTTCGGTACCCTCCTGCGTCCGTTGGCCTGGGTCATGGGCGTACCCTGGGCGGACGCTGCCCAGGTCGGCAACCTTCTGGGAATCAAGCTGTCGCTCAACGAGTTCGTCGCCTACGGTCAACTCGGCAGCTACATCGCGGAGGAAGCCCTCTCCGAGCGCGCCAAGATTATCGCGACCTACGCGCTCTGCGGTTTCGCCAATTTCTCTTCGATCGGCATTCAGATCGGCGGCATCTCTGCGATCGCGCCCAGCCGCCGGTCGGACCTGGCGCGGGTCGGCCTGAAGGCGATGATCGGTGGCGCGATCGCGTCGTGGATCACCGCGACCATGGCCGGCATGTTGATCGGATAGCAGGGGACACAATACGTAATACAACTACCGTACCGACCGACTCGAGCTAGATTGAAAGCTCGAATTACTTATTGTGTCCCCTCCGGGCTCAATCGGGCTCAATGGATGTTATGAGTACAGAGCCTCGATCTCGCGCTCGTACTTCGAGAGCACCACCCGCCGTTTGAGTTTCATCGTCGGCGTCAGCTCGCCGCCTTCGATGGTGAACTGTTCGGCCAGAAGGCAGACCTTCTTGATGGTCTGAACCCGAGACAGCGTGGCATTGACGGTTTTCTCGACCTGTTCCTCGAGCCAGCGAGTGAACAGCGCGCACTGAACCGCCGCCGCGATGTCCTGGGCAGCGCTTCCGGCCGCCTCCAGTGCCGGGCGGAGGCGATCGGAGTCGAATGTCAGAAGCGCGGTCAGGTAGTTGCGGTGATCGCCGATGACCAGCGCTGCGGCCACACAGGGGATCGACTTGAGCTGTGCCTCGATCGGTGCGGGCGCGATGTTCTCGCCTCCCGAGGTGATGATCAGCTCTTTCTTGCGATCGGTGACCTTGACGAAGCCGTCTTGGTCGATGTCGCCGATGTCGCCGGAGTGAATCCAGCCGTTCTCGTCGAGGGTCTCGCGCGTGGCCGCCTCGTCTTTGTAGTAGCCCAGAAACACGTGCGGTCCGCGCATCAGGATCTCGCCATCCGCGGCGATCTCTATCTCGACACCCGGAAACGCGAACCCGGCGCGGCCGGTGCGGAACTTGTCCGGCCGTGACAGAGTCCCCGGTCCGGTGGCCTCGCTCATGCCGTAGACCTCCAGAATCGGGATTCCGAGTGAGAGAAAAAACTCCAGGGTATCGAGCGTGATCGGCGCCGCGGAGCAGGCGCAGATCCTGGCGCGATCGAGGCCGAGCTTTGCGCGCACCTTGGAGAAGACGAGTTTCTCCGCGAGCCCGTAGAGCGTCGGCAGCTTGTCGCCACGCTGTGCGGCGTAGCCTCCGACGAGTCCCTTGCTTCGCGCCCACACGGTGATCTTCCTCTTCAGGCCCTTCGACTCGGCGCCGGCGGCGGCGATCGCGGCCTGAAACTTCTCCCACACCCGTGGCACTCCGAAGAAGATATGCGGCCGCACTTCGCGCAGATTTTCGGGCAGCTTCTCGAGGCTCTCGGCGAACCAGGTGCAGGCACCTACCCGCATTGGGCTGTGCAACGAAACCATCTGCTCGGCAATGTGACTGAGTGGTAGGTAACTGAAAAACTGATCATCCTGGTTGATGGAAAATGCGTCGACCATCGCCTCGGCTGTCCAGATCAGGTTGTGATGCGAGAGCATCACCGCCTTGGGCGGCCCGGTTGTGCCCGAGGTGTAGATCAAGGTCGCAAGATCGTCGGGCTTCTGTGCGGTAATGCGATCGGCGAGCCGTGACTCGGCCACCGTGTCTCCCAACGCCAGCAATTCGCCCCAGCTCAGAACCCCCGGCGCGTCGCTATCGCCTTCCATCAGGACGATGCCGCGAAGTGCGGGTAACCGATCGCGAATCGCCAGGAACTTCTCGAGCTGCTCGGAGTTCTCGACCACCGCTACGGCCGCCTCGGAGTGCTCCGTAATGTAGTGGCACTGCTCGGCAGTCGAAGTCGTGTAGATACCAGCCGGCGTGCCGCCGGCCGTGATCGCCGCGATATCGGAGATCACCCACTCGGGCCGGTTGAAGCCCAGGATTGCGATCGCCTGACCCGGCCGATGCCCCAGCTCCATGAATCCGCGTGCCGCGCGGCGGACCAGTTCCTCGAACTCTCTCCATGAAGTCTGTCGCCATTCGCCGTCCCGTTTAGCGCACAATGCCGGGGCGTCACCGCGACGCCGGGCGATTTCTGAAAAAAGGCTGGGTACTGTCGTCTTCACGGCCGTGCCTCCTTCTTCGATCTGATTCGACCCTATCTTAGCCGGTGTTTCCATGACCGCTCAGAACTGGCAGGCACTCAGGTCCCCGCCAGCTTCGGGCCGCGCGGCCTTCTACGAAACCTGTAACCACCAACCCGGCCCACGCATCTAGCCTGACAGCAAGCCGCGGTGCGCCAAGGTACCACGGCTCGGTGAAGGAGAACCCATGAACAAGACAACCATCGCTCTGGCCCTGACGCTGCTATTCCTGCCCGCACTCGCCCAGGCCGAGAAGGCATCGTCAAAACAGCAACACCCGGACCTCTCGGGCAGTTGGACCCTCAACGAAGCCATGAGCGAGAGCGGCCGCGACAAGATGCGCGAGAAGATGGCGAATCGTCGTGGCGGCAGGGACAGCGGCAGAGGTGGCGGCGGCTTCGGAGGTCCTCCGGGCGGAGGGCGCGGCGGAGGCCGGGGAGGTGGCTCTGGAGGTGGTGGTCGTGGCGGAGGCTTCGGCGGCTCGGGCGGGCGGCGCGGAGGCGACCGCGGGGGTCCAATGGTGGCCATCGACGAGGGCGTCGATCGCATGGAGCTTGTTCAAACCGACGATCAACTCTCGATCACCTATTCCGACGATCGACTTCGGATCCTCTTCACCGACGGTCGCAAGGATAAGCGCACGGGCGCGATGGGCGATATCGTGACGACGGCCAAGTGGAACCAGGCCGGCGAGCTCGTGGTCAAAGCGAAGACCCAGCGCGGCAAGGTAACCGAGATCTACAAGCTGGATGACGAAGGGGAGAGGCTTCTGGTCGACATTACGATCGACGGACCGATGGGCGAAATCACCTTCTACCGCACCTACGATCCGACGCCCGACATCGACGAGGGCGCGACCGGCTCAGGCTAAGGTGCTCTAAGGGATAAGGCTCGGGTCGATCTCCACTTCCATTTCGCCTCCCTGCCCGATCTCGAGACCATCGAAGAAGATCACCGCGACCCCGGCCACTAGCCCCAACTCCCCGTCGGGGCCGAGCACCAGGAAGTGCTGCTTGACCTCGATCGTGTTGCAGACCTCGTGGAACTCGGGTGAGAGCACGACATCGTTCTCGAGCGTCAGGTTGGCGCCGTCGGCGGCCGTGCAGGCGGCGACCGTGAGCGTGTCGGTCGCGGTGCCGCTGTTGCCGGAGGACGAGGTCAGATCGCCGGTTTCGTTGACGAAGACGCCGTCCGAGGGCGCGAAGACCTGGACCGAGATCGTACAGCTCACGCCGGCTGCCACCATGCCGCCGGCGAGGCTGATCGTCGCCGATGACGGCGCGGCAACCACGGCGCCGCCGCAAGTATTGACGACCGCGGGTACGGCGGCCACCACCAGATCGAAGGGCAGGGTGTCCAAGAACGTGAGACCGCTCGCGGCAAGGGCGCTCGCGGTGTTGTCGATGGTGAATATGAGCGTGGTGACGAAGCCCTGGCCGATCGCATCGGGCAGGAAGGCCTTGGCGAAGGTCGGTGGCGGCTCAATCGTGAGCAGCGCGCTCGCCGGGTCGGCCACCGGGATGCCGAACTGGAAGAGATCGCTGGTGGTGTTGAGGAAGGTGCCGGCAGTGCCTGTCGCTGGCACCGTGACGGTTACGTCGAAGGAGCACATGCCGCCCGGGTCCAGGCTGGCGCTGGAGAGGGTCAGGAACGAGGTGCCCGCGACCGAGCCGGTGTCACAGACGGGGCCCACCGGCAGCACGGTGGCTACGAGCCCCGAGAGCACCGCGTCGAGGTCGTCCGAGAAAGCGAGACCGCTGACGGCGTTGACCGAGTCCAGGTTCTCGATGGTGAAGGTCAGAACCGCGGTACCGGTGGCGGTGGTAGGCCCGTCGAAGGACTTGGTGAGCGTCAGGAGCTGAGCGATCAGTTCGTCGCTCGCCGGGTCGCCGACGACGTCCAGCGCGCCGACCTTGCCGGTCACTCCGGTCGTGGTGTTGACAAAGGGTGGTCCGCTCGCCAACGGTGCGTCCGGCACGTCGACGGTGAGCGTGATCGTGCAGCTCGCGCCCGGCAGGAGCATGCCGCCCGCGTACTCGAAGAGGCCGGTCGGAAAGATCGAGGTGGCCGTGCCGCCGCAGCCGTTGAAGGTCTCTGCGGACGCCTCCAGCCCGCTCAGCGCCGCGTCCAGATCGTCGTCGAAGGCGATGTCCGTCACCGTCTCGGTGGCGCTCAGGTTGGTGAGGGTGAACTCGAGGGTCACGGTGCCGCCGGGCGGGACCGGGTCGTCGGTGAACTCCTTGGTGATCTCGAGCAGGGTGGAGTTGACGATCAGGGTGTCCGTGGCCGGAGGCAGAAGCAACGCGGTGGCATCTATGATGGCGGAGATCATGCTTGTGGCATTGGGATAACTCCCGTCCGGCGTGCTCCCTGGCACCAGCAACGTGACGCTGTACATGCACATGTCGTCCGCCGGGACCTCGCCGGCCGTCAACGTGAGTGTGGTTCCGACAAACGTGAGGGTCGAAGTCGGACCGCACGGCATCGTCGGCAGGGCCCCGCTCGGCGCGAGGCCCGTAAGAGTGGCATCGAGGTTGTCGCTGAAAAAGATCGTGTCAGCGTCGTCGGTGGGACTGGCGTTGTCCAGGGTGAACTTCAGGGTCACGGTGCCGCCGGCGATGACCGGGTCGTCGGTGAACTCCTTGGTGAGGGTCAGGCCGGTTACCAGGAGATCGTCGGTCCCCGGGTTGCCGGTCGCGGTCACGCCGGAGACCGTCGTGGTCACGTCCGAGGTGGTGTTGGTGTGGAATCCGGGCACGGCCATTCCCGGCACGGCGAGGGTGACGCTGAAGGTACACTCCTCCGCCGGAGCCAGGGTGATGCCTGCGACCGTCAGGAACGTATCGCTCACCGTGCCGGTCATTGTGCCGTTTCCGGTCCCGCAGAGATCGGCGAGCGGCAGGCCGGTAGCCGTGAGGTCGGTCAGGGCCGCGGCCAGATCGTCGGTGAAGCCGATGCTGGTGGCGTCGGCGAGCGCGGACTCTTCGTGCCTGAGGGTAAACTGCAGGGTGACCGTACCGCCCGGCAATACCGGATCGTCGGTGAACTGCTTGGTCAAGTTGGGCGCGCCCACGACCACGAGATCGTCGCTGGCGCCCGGACCGATGACCGTGGGAGGCCCGGCGAAATCGTCGAGCACGGCGGTGATCTCGTCGGTGGTGTTGGTGAAAGTCCCCGCCGGGAAACCGACCGGTATGGTGACCATGACGGAGAAGGTGCAGGAGTCTCCCGAGCCGTCTCCGGCCGCCAGACTGCCGCCGGTGAGCGAAATCGCCTGTTGAAGGTTGCCGAAAACAACAAGAGCCAGCGAAGACCCGGCGCCGCAGGGGGGGTCGGGGGTCGGCGGCAGGGCTACCGACACCGGAAACGGCAGGAAGGTGGTGAGCTCGTCCATGAACGCGATGTCGCTCATGGTCGACCCCGCTTCCGGGTTGGTGATGGTGAACTCGAGGGTGACGTCGTCGCCCGCGCCCACCGGATCGTCGGTGAACTCCTTGGTCAGGACCGGGAAGCTGACGACGAAGAGCAGGTCGCTGGCGGTGTTGCCGGTCTCCGGTGAGCCTCCGACCAGGCCGCTGACCGGGCCCGCGGTGTTGGGGTAGGTCCCCGGCGTGGCACCGCCGGGGACCGCCAGCTCGACGCTGAACCTGCACGAGCCTTCCGGCGGCAGGTTGCCGCCGGTCAGGGTCAGCAGGCCGGGGCCGAACGCCAGGCTGGAGCCGGCGCCGCAGGGCGGGTCCGGGGTCGGCGGCAGGGTCGCGGTGAGGCCGGTGAGCGTCGTCTCGAGGTCGTCGCTGAAGGTGATCGCGGTCGCCGAATCGACGCGGCTCTTATTGGTCACGGTGAACTCGAGGGTCACCGTGCCGCCCGGCGCCACAGGGTCGTCGATGAACTCCTTGGCCAGCTCGAGCAGGTCCGTAAACCCGGTGACCTCGAGCACGGCGGCCGCCTTGCCCGCCGACGAATTGGGGACAAAACTAATCGTCGAGAAGAGCTCTCCCGTCACGTTGCCGAGCGAGCCGACGACACCGCCGACCACGTCCACGGCGACGGTGCAGCTGTCTTCCGCGGCGACCCCGGCGGTCAAGAGGCTAATGCCGTCGGCGCCGGACACCGCGGTGAGCACGGGGGAAGAGGAAAAGTCGCAGCCCGTGCTTGCGTTGGCTGGGTCGGCGACCACCATCCCCACCGGCAGCGTGTCGGTGAAGGTCACGAAGGTGGCGAATGCGCCGTTGGCTGAGTTGTCTATGGTGAAGGTCAGGGTGCTGCGGCCGCCGATCTCGACCGTGGACGGCGCGAAGCTCTTGCTAAAGCCGGGCAGCCCGGGGTCAACGGTCAGGATGTCCTCAGCGGTGCCGCTGCTGCCGG
>JADFQD010000040.1 GCA_022561975.1 Acidobacteriota bacterium | reverse complement strand
TCCACGGCAAATTCAAAAAAGGTTTACACCAAAAATAAAGTTTGACAGAGCACTAGTCCAACCTGACGGAACTGGAACAAAATAACTTGACCAATTTCCTGTAATTGTTCACAATCGGCGTCGGTCTTTACCGGGATCGTACAAGGAAGTACGATATGGTGTCTGGTGTCGAAACGAAGTATCAGAGATTGTCGCAAGTGATGGACGAACGACTCAAGCGACATTGGGCGGCGTGTGAAGCGCTTTCCTTGGGACGCGGGGGGATTTCTGTGGTTTCCAGGGTCACCGGTTTGTCACGCAATACGATACGCAAGGGGATTACCGAAATTCAAGGCGAATACCCGGAACTCGGCGAGGAGATCGACAGACAACGAATCCGGCGTCGATGTAGATGAGATTCTCTTCTTCATCGATGTCGAAGGTGACAATCTGGCACCTGACGAAATCACGTCGTCCGGTGGTGTGATCACGGCTGAGTTCACCCCATCCAATGAGCTTTTGACGGGCAGTGATGAGCAAGATATCTGCTGGCATGTCACGGTCCTGGACATTGCCGGGAATTTGGCGACTACAGATTCCGACGACGATACTGAAGAAGTATTCGAAGAGCACTTGATTACGATTGACCGCCTGGCGCCTGAGATGGACTCCGCTGAAACCGGTACCTTCTGGGACACCGACATCACTGTCGATGAGTTTGGCGATGAGATAGACGATAAAACATCGGCCGACGGCGACGACGATGTGAATTCATTGTTGATCATCTTTAACGAAGACGTTGATGCAGTAACGGTTTCCGAGGGTGACTTCTTGATCGATGGCGTTACGCCGATTGCGGCAACCGTTTTCTCCGGCGCCAAGGACAAGGTCTTCATTACGATGGCCGGAGCTTTCGACCCGGACGACATTCCGGTCGTGAAAGTTGTCGGTGCTATTGGAGACATAGCGGGCAACACGACTTCAGTTGATGAAATCGACGAAGATACTGGCGTGGAGGATGGCATTCCTCCGACGTTCACGGTTACGTTGAGCACGTCACTGACGAATGAAACGGTCGATCTGGTCATCACGGCCGACGAGGCGATTGCGGGTAACGTTCCGTCCATCAGGGTCTGGACGCCACCGGGATCAGGCGACGAAGATGGGACGCTCACCGAGTTGCCGAAGATAACCGGCATCAAGGTGACCGGCACTAACTCCTGGGAAGTCGAAATCGACATCGGTGACGACAACCTCGAAGATGGTGACAACTCCATCATCATCACGGGTGATGACGCCGCCGGTAACACTGGGACCATCGGCAAGAACCCGTCTAGCGGTCTAGCCTCGGACCTTGACGATGAAGACGACGCAATCGTCCTCGACCCTTCATCGGTGGAGGTACACACTCTACGCGCCAACATCTTGCTCAATCAAGCCGCATTTACGCTGGCGCTGGCAGCTTTCCAGACAGCCCTCGAACTCGATGTGGCCTACCATCCCGCGCGATTGGGTCTTGCCCAATCTCAAGTTGGCCTGCAACAATACGCCGCTGCGCGAGAGTCTGTAACCATCTATTTACAAACAGCGCCGACCGACGACTCCAACTATGCGCGTGGGATTGAACTAATCGAATTTCTCGATTCGATTGAAGAGTGATAGACTGCAGAGCGTATCCCTGTCATATCAAACACGTCATACTTATTGCCACTCGACCAGAACATAATCTTTCACAACAAGGTGAATCTGAGATGAAAAAACCCAACCCCACTACCCTGATTTTGCCCGCGCTTGTTCTTGTGGCATTCTCACTGCTCGGTTGCGGTAGCGGACAGATTGATGAAGCCGTCGCCGAGGCCATCCTCGACGACTCTGACCTCGACCCCTCTGCCCTCGAGGACTTTGCCCTTGAGCACTCTGATAGTCGCGCCCAATTGGGTCGGCGATACCATCATGGCAATTCCTGTGCTCGATGCCCTGGCTGCAACGGGCCGGTCGCTGACCGTGCTGGCGAGGCCGCATCTCGAGCCGTTGTTCCAAGCTGTCGCAGCGGTAGACCGAGTCCTAGTACGGGCTGAATCCGATCGGGAGACCATTCGCGGCGTCCGGAAAACCGGCTTCGAGGAGGCAGTGATTTTGCCGAATTCGTTTCGAAGCGCCTGGCTGCCCTTTCGCGCGGGTATTCCAGTGCGCTGGGGATATCGTGGAGGGTTTCGCGGCTTCTTGCTGGAGCCCTCTCTGAGACGCCCGGACGGGCTTCGCCACCAGCTGACCGACTACGATTCGCTGCTGGAACGGGTCGGGGCGGCCATTCCCACCAAAAAGCCTCGGCTGAATCTGAGCCCAGAGCAACTCGACTTCGGCCATCGCGCTCTGCAAGAGACCGGCGTTCGATTCGATGGAACCTCAAAGGCCGTCGGGGTCTTCCCGGGTGCTGAATTCGGGCCCAGCAAGCGCTGGCCTTCCAACCACTTCGCCGAGCTTCTGCGCCAGCTCGACACCCACCAAGATCTGAAAACGGTTCTGATAGCTGGCCCTGGAGAAGAGGCTCTAGCGGCCGAGATCCAACACAACTCCGCCGTAGCGACGCCGATCATCGGCCCCCAACTGAACTTAGCCGAGCTGGCCGCGGTCCTCGCCCACCTTCAAGTACTGGTGACCAATGACTCCGGACCGATGCACATCGCGGCCGCCGTCGGCACCCCGTGCGTGGCGCTCTTCGGGCCCACCAACCCGACTCGAACCGCTCCCGCCGGCGAAGGTCATCACGTGCTCTATACCCACCGCTGGTGCTCTCCGTGCTTCAAGAAACACTGCCCGCTTCTTCACCAAAGATGCATGCGCGACCTCTCGGTCGCCCGTGTCATCGATGCCCTGATGGAAGCCCTCGGCCGAGCCTGACCCTCTCACCCGCTCGAGCCGGCCTATTCGATCTCGTAGAGCGGATCGCCACCCTCTACCGCGTCCCCCGCAGCGACAAATAGCTTGCGTAGGATGCCGGCTCGCTCGGCCTGGATCTCGTTTTCCATCTTCATCGCCTCGAGCACGAGAACACCCTCGCCGACCGCCACTCGATCTCCCTCCTTTACAAGAACCTCGACCACGCGCCCGGGCATGTAGGCAGCGACGCGCTCCCTAGTGGAAGCCGCTTGCCCGTCATGCGAAGCGGCCGCGAGGTGCGTCAGGGCATCGAGAACCTCGACGATCTCGCTCCCGAAGTCACCCGAAACTTCGAAGCGATCGTCTCCGAGATGGCGCACCGTGACGTCGTGATGAGTGCCGTTGACAAGAATCGATCGCAGGTTCCCGCTCACCGAGCGCACATCCAGCTCAATCGAACGCTCCTCGAGATCTACTCGTACTCGCGAGCCTTCGCGCTCGATGCTCACGGCCCGGTCTCGGCCTCGATGTCGGACTACGAGATTCACGGCATTCTCCTGACCGCTTCCCGCCGCCCTGCTTCTCGCCATGAATGACGCCGGTCGTCCTCGATCGGACTGGCCGCTCGTCGTGACCGTCGCTCGACGTACTCGATCGCCGCCGCCATGACCACGAGATCCGCGAGGGCGGCGGAGAACGACGGTGCCAGATCACCCGACGCGAGCTTGCGGTCCAACATCTCGATGTCGAGGTTGCCGGAGAGAAAGTCGGAGTCCTCGAGCAGAGCGGCAAACAGGGGCACGTTGGTCTTGACTCCTTCGATGCGCAACTCGGCCAGAGCGCGCCGGAGACGCCGGATCGCGGCCTGACGATCTGCGCCGAAGGCAATCAGCTTGCCGAGCATCGGATCGTAGTGAATCGTGACCTCGGAGCCCTCGCGGATGCCGCAGTCACTGCGAATTCCCGGGCCCTCCGGAAGTCGCAGGCGGGTGATCAGACCCGGCGACGGGATGAAGTTGTGAAACGGATCTTCGGCATACAAGCGCACTTCGATCGCGTGCCCTCGGCATTCGACGTTGTCGAATTCCGGGCCCAGCGCTTCGCCCTGCGCGACTTGGATCTGGGCAACCACCAGGTCGAGGCCGGTGACCATTTCGGTCACCGGATGCTCCACCTGCAGTCGGGTGTTCATTTCCAAGAAGTAGAAAGTCCCATCGCTCGACAGCAGGAACTCGACCGTACCGGCATTGGTGTAACCCACGGTTTCGGCGGCGGCCACCGCCGCCGCGCCCATGCGAGTTCGCAGATCCGAGGTCACGGCCGGCGACGGCGCTTCTTCCAGCACTTTTTGATGCCGGCGCTGCAGGGAACATTCCCGCTCTCCCAGGGAGACCACCTTGCCGTGTCGATCGGCCATAATCTGGATCTCGATGTGACGTGGCCGCTCGATGTACTTCTCGAGATAGACCGCGTCCTTTCCGAAACTGGCCAGCGCCTCGGACCGAGCCGCGCGGTAGGCGCTTTCGAGCTGGTCGGCGGTACGGACCAACCGCATACCCTTGCCGCCTCCGCCGGCAGACGCCTTGAGTATCACCGGATAGCCGATCTCGCCCGCGGTCGTTGCCGCCTCTTCCACCGTCTCGAGAGCGCTCTCACCCCCTGGAACGATCGGGACACCGGCTGCTCGCATCAGGCGCCGGCTTTCGAGCTTGGAGCCCATTCGGGCCATCGCCTCCGGCGGCGGACCGATAAACGCTACGCCCCGATCGGCGCACAGCCGCGCGAAGTCGGCGTTTTCGGCCAGGAATCCATACCCCGGGTGCACCGCATCGGCGCCGATGTGCACCGCCAAATCGACAATTCTCTCCGCCTGGAGGTAACTCTCGGTAGACGGCGCAGGTCCGATTCCGTAGGCCTCGTCCGCCAGAAGCACCGGCAGCTCGTCACGGTCCGCCTCGGAGTAGATCACCGCGCTGGTGATTCCCAGATCTCGGGCCGCGCGGATCACCCGAACCGCGATCTCTCCGCGGTTCGCGATCAGAATCTTGGAAAACTTTCGCGGCGTCATGACTCTGTCGCTCTACGCGGCCGAACGTAGAGGACCAGACCAACCGCCGTCAATAGAGCCACCGCTACCGAAAGACGAAACGTCAGCCGCGTCGGCGACAGGCGCACCAAATGTTCACCGGCCTCGACGGGTACCGCGATGCGATGCATATTCGCCAGCCACGGTGTGACCTCTTCGCCATCGACCTCCACACGATAGATCGGCAGATAGGTCCTTTGAATCAGGAGCGCACCGGAGCCCTCGGCCTTGACCCTCCAGGTTCGGGTCTCCGGCGTCTCAGCAGAGTTCGGCACGACTTCCTCGACCGTGCCCGCCATCCCCGAGCCGTCGGGCCCGGAACCCGCGATGACGACCTGCTCACGCGGCCGAAACCACGCCGAGGTCAGAGTCGCGAGCGCATCGTTTAGGTTCTCGGAGTAAACAAACTCACTGACAAACTGTGCGGGGGCCGCCGCTCCCGTGATCCGATAGAGCAGCAGATCCGTACCGAGCGAGGGAAAACGCTCGACAAGCTCGACCCCTTCGGTGACCGCCAGTTCGCGTTTCATGTACAGCCACTCGACGCCGGACGCTTCGAGGAGCCGAATCCGCTGCTGGTCCGTGAGCATTGGAAAGGCCTGCGTGGTGACCCGAGTGAGAAAAGAATCGAGACCTTCCGGCGAGACCGCGAACTCGAAATTGCGCCGTTTCATCATGCCCACGTAGGGGTAGGACTCGTTAAAAACCTGTCGCTGCAGCCATCGAGGGTCCGGACTGGGATAGCGGCCTATCGGCATCGGCACGGTCCCAAAAAGACCGCCGGCCGCGCCATGGGCGGCGATCGACTCCTGCGGAATCGCGACGCTGGCTGGTGGCGCCGATCGGTAGACGTCGACCGGCTCGGCGCGGTAGAGCGGCCGCAGGAGGGCCAGCTGCACGGCCAAGTGGACAATCAGAAACGCCGGCACCAGGGCTTTGAACACCCTCGGACGCACCAGCGTCGCGAGCGCGACGGCCACCGCCAGGCCGAAGAACTGGAGGGATAGGCCGCTCCATCGCAGCCTCTCGGCCGCGGCCAGACCGGCGTCGGCGAACGCGCGCGGCATCCAGCTCGCGAACGCGCTTTCCACACTCGAACCGGCCTGTGTGAGAAACAGCCAGAGGGCCAGATACGCGGCCGCCAGACTCGAGGCAACCCGGCGCAAGCGGCCGGCACCTCCGTCCGTCAGGCACCGTTCGAAGCCGAGACCCGCCAGCAGCGCGGTCGGCACCGCGACCAGCGGCCAGAACTTGACCGGCAGCCGTAGAACGTCGAGTCCGGGCAGACTCGGCAGCCACGCCACCACCGGATTGTGCCCACCGAGAGCCAGGAAGAGACCCAGGGGCACTAGGGCGAGCGCCCACAGCACGAGCCGGCGCCTGGCCAGAAAGCCCAGGAAGCAACAAAGCGTGGCCAGAAGGCCTGGATAGAACGAGTAGAACAGTGGTTGCGCGCCGGAGTAGAAACGATGTCCCCAGAACGCCAGATCGGGACGTCCGTAGGCAAAAGGAATGAACCACTCGACGATTGCCGCCGGATGCCAGCTCGCCTCGGTCGCTGCAGCCGGCGAGTAGCCCCAGTGACCTCGAAAAGACAATCCGACGATGCGCACGAATTCGATCCACAGCGGCGCGGCCATCAGGGTTCCGGCGCCGAGCGCGACGGCAACTCGAGCCAAGGCGCGCCGGTTCGGAGTCGCGACCCAGAGCGCAGAGATCCCGATCACGAGGCCGATGGCCGCGGTCATCGGGTCACCGGCCAGAATCAAAAGACTCCACAAGCCCGCAACCGCCGCAAGCCGCCAGCTACGCCCGGAATTCGAAGACAAACTCAGGATCGAAGCGGCGAAGGCGGGAATCAAAGCGGCCCCGGCAATCAAGTTGTAGAGATTCAGATTGGACAGCAGGTAGCCGCTGGCGCCGTAGAACACGCCGGCGGCCCAAGCTCCTCCGCGTCCAAGACCCAACCGCCTTGCGAGCCAGAATGCGCCCACCGGTGCCAACAGAAGGTGCAGCCAAAAGTGAGCATTGAACGCCCAAAGAAACGGCGTGAACAGATACAGCAAATTGCTCGGATAGAGCGCCACCGTGTTCGGGTTTCCGAGGTGAGGCTGGCCGCCGGAGCGATAGGGATCGATCAACGGCATGAAACCGTCCTTCATCGCCTCGCTCTGCCACCACTTCATCTCGAGATGAGTGTTGAAGACATCGCGAAAAAAGAGGGTCTCGAGCCCGGCCACCAACGGCCAGATGGCCAGCAGCAAGAGAAGGAACGTCGGCAGCACGTAGAGGAGCGCGAACCTGCGTTTGCCGAGATCTTCGCAGTCCTGACGGCCCGCTGCTTCAACCATGGGGCCCCTCCCGCCGCTTCGCTCCACTAAGATGCGGGAAATGTTCGCCGCTCTGGTCAAGCTCTCGCGCCCGGCGCACTGGCCCAAGAACGTCTTCGTGCTCGCGCCGTTGGTCTTTGCTCAGCTTCTGCATGTGCCTTCCGCCGTGGCGCGCACACTGGTCGCCTTCGTGTGCTTTTGCGCCGCATCGAGCGTCGTTTACATCTTCAACGACTATCTCGACCGTGATCTCGACCGCAGGCATCCCGTCAAGAAGCTCCGACCGTTGGCGGCGGGGACGGTATCTCCGACAGCCGCCCTTGTCTTTGCCACGGTTCTCGTCGTCGCCCTAGTCCTCGGCGCCTCGCGGCTCGGTAGCGGCTTCATGACTGTCATCTTCAGTTACCTCGCGCTCAATGCACTCTACAGCCTGGGACTCAAGAGAGTCGTCATTCTAGACGTGATGATCGTCAGTTTGGGCTTCGTGCTCCGCGTGCTTGGCGGCGGGGCTGCGATCTCCGTGGAAATCTCAGCCTGGCTCCTGTTGTGCACGATTTTCCTGGCACTCTTCCTGGCGTTCTCGAAGCGGCGGCATGAGCTCATGCTGCTCGCGGACGAGGCCAGCACTCAGCGCCTCGTACTGTCGCACTACAACGCCGATTTTCTCGACCAGATGATCAACGTGGTCACCGCGTCCACCGTGGTCTCCTATGCGCTCTACTCGGTGGCGCCGGAAACCGTGGCGCGATTCGAAACCGGTTTTCTGCTCTATACGATTCCGTTCGTCCTGTTCGGCATTTTTCGATACCTCTATCTGATCTATCAGGCACCCGAGCGGATCAATCCCACGGAAGCGGTGGTCCGGGACCTACCCTCGATTCTGAACATCGCGTTCTGGGGTTGCGCGGTCATCGGCATCATCTACTTCGCGTAGTCCGGGACCAACGGATGTGACGACAAGGACCTACGGGCGCAGCGGATAGCGCGTCCAGGGCGTGCTGTAGACCACGATTCGGTCTCCGCCCAGGGCGATGTTGTTCGGGATTTCGAGTTCGAAACGAGGCACGAAGCCGGGATTCAGCTGCTCGAGACCCGGATACCAACCCGGGAAGATCACCAGGAAATCGGGTTGCGTCTCCTCCAGGATGCGCAAGACTCCAGTCCTCCAATCGCGACCCGCGGCCTTGGCTTCTTCGATGTAGAGAGATGCTTGGGGGTGGATGATCCCGGCGAGATCGATCACCCGATTGGGCAGAAAGTACTTGAGCGCCCCGACGTCGTTGACCGCGAGAACGGCCCTCGAATCGACTCTCTGGCCGAGCCACTTCGCCATCTTGACGTCACCGTCTTCGATATTGGCGACCGCCTGGATGTATCGACCCGCCCCCAACGTGGCCGACGAGATCGTCGGCCAGATCATGAGCAGCATGGCGATCGCTCGCAGCGGCAGTCCCAACCGGCCGGCGATCACCTTGGAACCCATCGCCCGGGCCGCACGAGCCAGAGCCAGCGTACCGAGCACAATGAGGACCGGGAACAAAGGATAAAAGTAGCGCCCGAAGTTACCCACCAGAAACTTGCCCGGTGGGCTGATCAGTGAGTAGGCAAGCGGTAGGCCCACAAGCCAGAGCCCCGGCAGTAGGCCACGGGACATCTTCGTTCCGAGTCGCTCGACCAGCACTAGAGCGCCGCCCAAACTCAAGAAGAGCATGTATGGCTGAGCTTGCAGGAAAACACTCATCACCTCGTACAGGTACCTAAGATCCGGCAACAAGCGGGTCAGGCCACCCGACTTGGCGCCGAAAGTCGTCGGAAGCACCGAGCCGCTGAAACTCCAGTTGAGGACAGCGATTGGTGTTACCAGGATCAAGCCGACCAGCGCTCCCTTGAGGACGGACCGCCAGTTTCCGAGACTTAGTTTCAACTCGCCGTCTCCTGAGCGTTCCCAGTTCAGCAGGCGGTCCACGCCGGCCAGAACGACGAGCAAGAATCCCTCCGGCCGTGCCAGCGCCGACAGCGCCAGGACCGAAAAGGCCCACACCCCGCCCGAGCCCTGCCGTTGTTCGCGGAGATGCAGAATGATTCCCCAAAGCGACAGCAGCATGAAAAGCGGAATCTCCATACCCGAAAGGGCCGCCCACAGAATCCAACCCGTCAGCGCCGTCATCGCCGTGGCGAAGGCCGCCAATCCAGGGCCGAGCCCGAGTTCGCGGCCCAACACGAAGACCGCGTGCATCGCGGCGGCCGTGATCGCGATCCCGGCCAACTTGACCCAGACGGTTACGGGCCCGGGCAGCAGAAACAGAATCGACAGTACCGCCGTCCACAAGGGAGCCGTTGATCCTGCCACGGGCTCCCCCGGGTTATAGGTCAGGCCGTCACCCAGGGACAGGTTGCGGGCAAACTGCAGGTGAATCCAGGAGTCGTCCAGGGGAAACCCTAGCCCTCCGTCGAGGAAAAAAAGTTCTACACCCAGGTAGCCCAAACAGGCCGTCAAACCCAGGATCAAAACCCCGGCTAGATAGGTGCGCTCGCGCAGTGTTTGTGCCATGCGGAAAGACGGAGACCTTTCCAAGGATTGTACCTCCCCCCAAGAGACCCAGGAGCCGGCCCGCCTTCGAGTCACGATGCCGGTGCCAACCGGCTGCTAGACTCAGGCATCCCATGAGCGACCCCGCCAGCCGCACGCCGCTCTCGGACACTCAAAAAAGGCTCCTGCTCTATGGCCCGCCGCTTCTCGCCGTGGGCGCCGTCCTCCTCTCGATTTGGTTCTTCGAGCGGCCGTCGGATCTGGACAAAGATCAGGATTGGACCCAGATCGATTACGCGGCGATGCCCGAAGTCGATCTGCTGCGTCGCTACCTGCGAATCGACACCAGTCCTACTACCGGAAGCGAGTTGGCGGGCGCCGAATTCCTGGCCGCCGAGCTAGCCGCGCTCGGACTCGAGCCCACCATCGAGCGCCTCGGCGAAAACGGAGCCAACGTCTGGGCAATCCTCGAGGGAAAGAGCCGGGAGGCCCTCGTACTGCATAGTCACATCGATGTTTTTCCGATCCGCGAGCCGGAACGCTGGAACTTCGATCCGTTCGCGGCACAGATCGACGCAGCCTGGCTCTATGGTCGTGGCGTTTTCGACATGAAGAGCGTAGCGATCGTTCAGCTCCTCGCCTTGAAAAGCCTGGTCGAAAGCCGTCATCGGCCGGAGAAGTCGGTGATCTTCCTGGCGACCGGGAGCGAAGAGGTCGGCAGCGAACTCGGCACGCGCTGGATCCTCGACCAGCATCCGGAACTGGCGGAGAGATTCTGGACGGTGCTCACCGAGGGTGGAATCGTCGAACCCATCAGCCGGCGGGAAATCAAGTACTGGGGCATCGAGTTCGCTCAGAAGCGTTTCGCCGCCGGCTATTTCTGCTCGAGGTCAAAAGAGCAGCTGCTCGAACTCCGGGCGAGGTTGATCGAGAACAACGAACACTCTCGAGCACCCATCATCACCCCCGAAACGCGACGTTTCTTTCAGGACTATGGCGAGTCGCGAGATCGCGATCTCTATCGCGACGCACTTCTCACACCCGAGAATCTGCTGGCGCGTCCCAACGACCTCTCGCAGCTACCGCCCTACCTGCGCGCCATGTTCCGCAACGAGATTGCCGCCTTCGAGCCGGAGCCGGATCCCGGCGGAGGCTTCCGACTGAAGGTCGTTGTTCATCTTCTTCCCGGTCAAAGCCTGGCCGACGCGCTCAAAACCTTGGTGCCCGAGTGGTTATCGCACGGCATCCCATTTCAGATTGCCGAACCCCTGGGAGCCGATCACGGGAGCCCACCGGACCATCCCGTTCTCCAGGCCTTGGGGGAAGCCGTCCGAAGTGTTTACGCCGAAGCGCCGGTGGGGACCTATTTCCTACCCTGGAGCGCCACCGACTCACGCTTCTTCCGGCAGGAAGGCATTGACTCGTATGGCTTCTCGCCCTTCGTCGTCTTCTCCACCGACACCTTCCGGGTCGACGGTCCCAATGAGAGGATGTCCCTGCCGGGCTACATGTCCGGATTCGAGATCTACAGGCGAGCCGTGGCGAACATCGCGGGCTGACAGTAGCCGGCAATCCGCCTGTCAATAATTGTCGGCTCGCGGCGACTACCCCCTGATAAACCCTTGGTTTCGGGCTCCTTCGATTCTGGCACGGAAGCTGCTCATTGAGCCTTCCGGACAGACAAAGCGTCGAAAACGCTTAGAGTTGACAACCGACAGGCAAAAGGAGCCAAAGACATGATTTCAAGACTCAACAGACGCCGGGGCCAGAAGGGTTTCACCCTGATCGAGCTCCTCATCGTTGTCGCGATCATTGGTATCATCGCGGCGATTCTCATTCCGAACCTCCTGGACGCTCTGCAGAAGGCCAAGCAGAAGCGCACGGTTGGCGACATCCGCAACCTCGGCTCGGCCTGGTTCTCGTGGTACCAGGACCAGAATGGCGCCGCCGCGGCCGGTGCGGCCAGCACCTACGATTGGAGCGCTCTCGGTACGACCATCGACGCCGCCGGACTGCTCAGCACGCTCTACATCAGCAACACGATGTTCTACATCCAGCAGGTGCCCGCGAACGACGCTTGGGGTAACGAGTACGGCTTCGCGCACGGCGCCAACTTGGACGACGCGGTCTACATGGGCATCCGCAGCCCAGGTCGTGGCGACGATTTTGAGGGCGATACCTATACCATGGGCCCGTTCATCGGAACCGACTACAACCGGGACATTGTCTGGGCTGACGGCTTCTTCGTTGCGTACCCGGCTGGTGTCAAGACCGTCGACGCTGGCACTCCCTAAGCCAAGGCCTGAACTCGGACTCTACCGAGGCGCCGCTCTTCACGAGAGCGGCGCCTCTTCTTTGTTTGCAACCTTGGGCGAGCGCCCCGTATTCCCCTGTACACTTTCGACCTCGAGAATCGGCAACCGATGGTAGAAGTCAGAATGGTCGCGCAACGAGGTCTTCGGTTCGGCGACCGGCGCTCGGAGACGTTGCGCTCGAGGCTCCTGCCAACCCTGATGGTCATTATGGTCCTGTCGCTCCTGTCGAGCTGCGCGAAGGAGAGTCTGGCCGCGCCTCCGGAAGCTCTCGGCTGGTTTGTCGACTACCTCCGGATCGACACGACCAACCCTCCCGGCCGCGAGCAGGCCGCCGCCGAGTTCCTGCGACAGATTCTCCATCGCCATGGCATCGCGACGCGTCTTCTGGTCACGCCTGCGGGCCGCACCAACCTCTACGCGCGCCTCGAACCGACGGCTCCGGGCGCTGGCTCCAGCGCCGGCGCTCTCGTGCTGAACCACCACATGGACGTCGTGCCGCCGGGTCCGGACTGGTCGGTAGAGCCTTTTTCGGGGCTCGAAAAGGACGGCTGGATCTGGGGACGAGGTGCCGTAGACGCCAAGAGTCTAGGCATTGCGCAGCTTGCGGCGTTCCTCGAGCTGCACCGGCGCGGCGGCCCCAAAGTGCGACCGGTCGTGTACCTGGCGGTTGCCGATGAAGAACAGGGAGGAGCCCAAGGGACCGGCTGGCTTCTCGACAGCTACCCCGAATTGTTCGCGGATACCGCCGCCGTGCTCGGCGAAGGTGGAGCCAACCGCGTGGTGGCCGGCCGGCACTTCTGGTGGGGCATCGAGACGGCTCAGAAGCGTCCGCTCTGGTTGAAGGTGACGACCCACGGCCGCGGAGGCCATGGCTCGATGCTGAATCCAGCCAGTGCCCCTCACCAGCTGACACTGGGTCTTGCCCGGTTGCTGAATCGCCCGAGAGACTTCCGCGTGACTCCGGAGGCGCGCCGGTATCTGGAGGCCGTGAGGCCGTTCCAGAGCGACTACTTCGGAAAGATGGTCGCCGATCTCGACGACATCGTGCAAGACGAGTCTCCCAACGAGCGGCTTTTCCCCGGGGTCGCCAACTACCTTCTCGACACGATTCAGATCAATGTGATCGAGACCGGCCATCTGATCAATGTCGTGCCCAAGCAAGCCTCGGCCAGGATCGACATCCGCCTGCTTCCCGATGCCGACGAGAAGGCCATGCTCGAAGAGGTTCGCGAATTGCTCGGCGATCGCATCGAACTCGAGGTTCTCCTGAGCTCATCGAAAGCGGAGGCCTCGCCACTCGATAGCGAGATCTACCGCTGCCTCGAGCTCGTCCTGGGCGAGAGCGCACCGGTGGTTCCAGCCTTCATCCCCGGCGTGACCGACGCGCGATACTTCCGACAGATCGGGGTGCCGGCCTACGGATTCTCACCCTTTGTTCTGAGCGCCCAAGAAACCAGAGGCATCCACTCGGTTGACGAACGCATTTCGCGCTCCGCCTTCCTGAAGGGCCTAGAAGTCTACTCAGAGGTGGTCACAGCGTGCAGCGGCTCGTGAATCGCGGCCTGATCTTTGGCATCGGCCTCGTTGTCCTCACGATTTTCGTGGGCCCCCTGCTTCGCCCGGGATCCATCCTGGTCCTCCGCGACGTACCAAACTTTCACGTTCCGCTGCGGTCGACCTTCGCCGATCTCGCCGCGGAGGGACTGCCCTCCTGGAACCCTAGAATTCACGGTGGTCAACCCATCCTTTCGAACCCGAACTACGCTTCGTTCTACCCCCCGACCTGGCTGTCGCTCGCCTTGCCGGCCCATCGCGCGATCGCTTGGTTGCTGGTATTTCACGCCGCTTTCGGTTTTGCCGGAGCCTGGCTCGCCGCGCGGCGCTTTGGCTGCCGCCAGGCGAGCGCCACTCTGACTGCGGTCGCTTTCATCGGCGGCGGCAGTGTGTGGTCAGCGTTGAATCTGTTCTTCGCGATCACATGGTTACCCTGGACGCTCTATTGGGGGCATCGCTGTTTCACGAGGGCCGACCAGCCACTCACGAGCCGTCATACGGCACTTACGGGGCTGGCCCTGGCGATGCAGCTGCTGGCTGGCGAGCCGGCAATCGCACTTGCATCGAGCCTGGCGATCGCCTGCCTGGCGTTGACCGCACCCAATCCTCTCGCTCGGCGTCTCAAGAGCCTCGGAGCGGTCGCCCTGTTCGCCGTCCTGTTCTCAGCCGTCCAGCTGCTCCCGACAATGGATCGGTTACGCGGCTCGGCCCGAGTCGAAACCTCGCAAGAAGAATCCTCGGTGTGGTCCACGCCACCGCTCCGGTTGCTCGAACTCGCGTTTCCCAGGCTCTACGGCGATCCGATGAAACTCGATGATGACTTCTACTTCGGCTGGACTCTTCACGATCGCAACTTCCCGTACCTCATCTCGATCTACGCCGGCCAGCTGGTCCTCCTTCTTGCCTTCTCTGCGTTGGTTCGCTGGCCGATTCCTCTGCGCCTCTTTTGGGCGGCTTTCGCCATCGTCGGTCTGGCGCTCGCGCTGGGACGTTACAACCCGCTCTACCTGCAGGTGGCACCCTCACTGCCGTTCTTGAAGCTCCTTCGCTATCCCGAGAAGTTCCTGGTGCTGACCACGACAGCGCTGGCCTTCACCGCCGGCCTGGGATGGCAACACATTCTCGACAAGCGCAACCAAAACGGCCCTGCCCGCGAGGACTTTCCACTGACACTCGCCGCGGCACTCGCCGTCGTGGCCCTGGTGTTCTGCTTGACGCTCAGCATTCGACCGGAGGTCGCCGGCTGGTTCGTCCGGGAAAGCACGATCCATCCGCCGCAGGGCGAACGGTTGGCCGCCGCGGTCTCCTATCTCGTGCGCCAGGCCTGGATTGGACTGGCCGTGAGCTTGGTCTCGGTAACTGTCTTGGCTCTTCATCGGATCCGAGCGATCCCAGTGAGAGTCCTGATCCCGTTGACCCTGATCGCGCTCGGCGGCGATCTCGTGTTCCACAATGGCGGCCTCACACCGACGATCCCCTACGAAGAGCTAGCACATCCGCCGGCGCACCTGGCCGCCATCGATCCGGCCGGCGGCCGGGTCTTCACCGACCAAGCCTTCATCGGCCGCGATGGCTTCCAGCCGCGCTCGACCCGGCCCGGCCCGGACTCGCTGTGGTCGAGCATCGACCGCGCCGAGCCCTATCTGGGAAACCTTTGGGGGTATTCGTACGCCCTTCATCAGGATTTCGACAACATGCTGACCGAACCCGGGCGCAGGACTCTCAGTCTACTGGCACGACACTGGTCCGACACCGACATCGCCCATCGCATCTTGGGCTCGTGGGGGGTCGGCTACGTACTCAGGAACAGATCGGTAGCCGAGCTGACTCGGGCACGTCTGAGCGGCCGGGACTTACCCCCGGTGGATGTCGAGACCCTGGCCTGGCGTAACCCAATACTGAGCTGGGAGCGCACGGTCCAATGGCACGACACCGTGGACGAGGCCGAAGCGGAAGCGGCACTGACCCGCTTTCGAAGCGCTCAATGGGTAGGTTCTCCCAAGTTGGGCGCCTCGACCGGCGGCGCGCCCGACGAGATCCAGCGCCTGGAAGCCAAGAGCGCTTCGACCGTCCTCGAGTACACCTCGCGCTCGGTCCTGCTCGCGGTCGTCAACACGACCTTCGACCGCGGTTGGCACGCCCAGCTCGACGGCCGAGACATTCCGGTTCATCGAACCGTTCTAGGTCAGATCGCCCTGGAGCTACCGCCCGGACATCACGTGCTCGACCTCAGATTCCGAACTCCCTATCTTGGTGTCGGCATGGCTTTGACCCTGTTCACGATGCTGGCCGTCCTCGCCGCCGAAGTCGTGCGGCGGCGAAGCTCCGTCCTCAAACAAAGCCAGAGGATAGAATCGTGCTTAGTGTGTCGACACCTATCCTGATCATCTACTCGGGCTTGCTCGGCCTCGTCGTCGGCAGTTTTCTCAACGTGGTCGTCCACCGGCTGCCGCGCGGGACGTCGATTGTCTTCCCCCGCTCGGCGTGCACGTTCTGCGGCGGGGTTCTCAGCGCCCGCGACAACATTCCGGTTCTGAGCTTCCTTCTTCTGCGCGGCAAATGTCGCCGGTGCTCGTCTCCGATTTCAATTCGCTACCCGCTGGTCGAGCTTGCGACCAGCGCACTCTTCGCGCTCTGCGCGTGGCGCTTCGAGTACGGCTTGGAGACCATCGCCGCGACTGTCTTTTGCTGTCTTCTGCTCTGTCTGGCGTTGATCGACTTCGATCATTTTCTTCTACCCGATCGGCTCACACTCCCTGGAATCCTCGCCGGTCTCCTGCTACAGCCCTGGCTGCCGCGAACCAGCTTCGCCGATGCCGCCCTGGGAGTGCTGCTCGGAGCCGGTGCACTGATCTTGATCGTCAATTTCTGGTACTGGCTACGCAGCGAAGAAGGCATGGGGCTGGGTGACGTCAACATGCTGGCCATGGTGGGCGCCTTCCTGGGCTGGCAAGGCGCCGCGGTCACATTGGCAATGGCCACTGTCACCGGAGCCCTTGCCGGACTCCTGTTGATCGCGTTTCGACGGCTGGGTGCGAGGTCCCGGCTGCCGTTCGGTGTTTTCCTGTCCCTCGGTGCCGCGATCGCTCTTTTCGTTGGCGACGAAATCGCCAACTTCTATCTCGGATACCTATGACGCGGGCCTCGAGCGGTTCCGGAATCGGCCTGCGCCGCGAGGTCACGATTGTTATTCCGGTCGTGTTCCTGCTTCTGGTCGTGCTCTCGACCTACACCCTGTTCAGTTATCACAGCGGCATCACCCTGACGATCGAGGCTCGGCAAGTCGAAGCCACGAAGCTGGCGGGCAAACTCGCGGAGTCCCTCGCCTCGGGCCGTATCACCACGGCCGGAGACCTGCGACGGCTACTGCCCCAGGCCGAGTACTTCGTGGTCGCATCGGGCGATGGTCGTCCGATACTCGAAGGTGGATCGATTCCCACAGGCACGCCACTGAGTGATTTTGATGGTCTCGAAATTGACCGCCCGGTGGCCGTGGGGCCCGATGAGAACAGAGATTACGTCGCCGCTATCGCGCCCACGGTCTGGAACGGACAGAGGCACTACGTGCGCATCGATCTTGGAGCGCACGAGCTACGGCGGCAGCTGAGAAACGTGCGCTCGCTGGCCTGGGTGGTCCTGCCCATCAATGCGGCGCTTTCCGTCCTGATCCTGCTGTTTCTGCGACACCTCCTCGCGCCCTACGACCAGCTTCTCGCCGCCGCCCGCCGCATGCCCAGAGCGCAGGATGCCTCGAAGGATGAAGTCGCTTTCCTGATCTCTTCATTCGAGAAAGCAGTCCTCGCTCTCGAAGCCGAACGCTCCCCGCAAGAGGATCTCGCGACTCTGGAAATGGCGCTTGGTCCCTCGCTCGAAAGCGGCTTCCTGCTTCTGGGCCATGACGGTGAAGTCCTCTCACTCAACGCCGTCGGCGCTCGACTGCTCGGTTTGCCGGACGTCAAGCCGGGAGCACCGGTCCGCGAGCTGTTGTCCGGTCACGCCCAACTGAGTCGGCTGATCACCAACGCCGTCGAAAGTAACGAGCAGATCCAGCGTCAGGAGGCCGAGATCGAGTGCGACGGTAAATCGGTGACTCTCGGCCTGAGCGTTCATCCGCTCAGGCGCGATGACGGCGAGATCCGAGGGTTCCTGGTGCTCTTCGCAGACCTCACCGAAACCCGCCGCCAGGCCGAAGAGGAGCGGCTCTCGCTGAGCCTGGCCCAGGTAGGAGAACTCGCTGCCGGTGTCGCTCACGAAATGCGAAACAGCCTCTCCACGTTTCGCGGCTATCTGACTCTGATCGAGCGTGCCCCTGAGGAAGAGACGATCACCGACTACCTATCTGAACTGCGCCGCGAAACGGATCATCTGCAACGAGTCCTGGAGGACTTTCTTTCGTTCGCGCGGCCCGAAAGCACTCGCCCGGAACTCCTGAACCTGGAGAACATCGTCCACCGAGCTGCCGTCGATCCCGCCTTGGAACGAACCAAGGTCGAGATCGAGGGCACCGAGCATTTGCCGATCATGGGCGATCCTCAGCTGCTCGAACGGGCGATCCGGAACCTCCTTCACAACGCCTCGCAAGCTCATCAGACTGCCGGAGTCGAAGAACCGATCAGGGTCAGAACCTCGCGGCGAGAGCAGTGGGCGATCGTCGAGATTCTCGACCGCGGCCACGGAGTCCCCGACCACCTGCGTGATCGACTCTTCGAGCCTTTCGTCACCGGTCGCAGCGGCGGGGTCGGATTGGGCCTTTCACTGGCCCGCCGAATCGTAGACCTCCACGGCGGGCAACTTCAACTTACCGACCGCCCGAACGGCGGCACCTGCGCAGAACTCTCGATCGCCTTGGCCGATGAACTGTCGTCCTAGCTACTGGCCACGGTATTTTGGGAAGCCCTCGAGGTCATAGTGCCGAACCTTGCGCTGCAGCGTCCGGTAACTGATCCCCAAAGATTCGGCGGCCTGTTTTTTGTCGCCGTCCGACGCCAGCAGAGCGTCTTCTATCCCGCGCCGTTCGTCGCTGTCGCCGGGAGCCAGCAGTCCCTTGAGATCGCCGACACGCAAGGAGCTGCCTTCGCATAGAATCGCCGCGCGTTCGAGCAGGTTGGCGAGCTGGCGCACGTTGCCGGGCCAAGGCCGCGCCTGAAGCAGCTCTTGTGCCCGCGGCGTCGGCTTCAGCCGCGCCCTCCCCAGCCGGGCACAAACCCGCTCGAGGATGTGCTCGACCAGAGCCGGAATGTCCGAGGATCGCTCCCGCAAGGCCGGCAGCTCGATCGGAAACACCTCCAGTCGAAAGAAAAGATCCGAACGAAACTCGCCGCGGCGAACCATGGCCGGCAAATCGCGATTAGTAGCCGCCACCAGGCGAACATCGGCTCGAATCGTCCGCGCGCCACCGACCCGCTCGAAGGCGCGCTCTTCCAGCACCCGGAGCACCTTGCTTTGGATCCCGGCTGCGAGTTCGCCGATCTCGTCCAACAGCAAGGTCCCACCCTGAGCCGCGTCGAAGCGGCCTTGCTGACGCTTGTGCGCTCCCGTGAAGGCTCCTTTCTCATGACCGAACAGCTCGTTTTCGAGCAACTGCTCCGGCAGTGCCGCACAGTTGACCGCCACGAAGGGACCCGAACGGCGCTTCGAGTGAGCGTGAATCGCCCGAGCGAACAGCTCCTTGCCGGTTCCGCTTTCGCCGGTCAGCAAAACCGTGCTTTCGGTCGGCGCAACTCGCAGCGTGAGCTTCGCCGCCGCGCGGATCAGTGGGTGACGCCCGACGATCGGGGGGACGCCCGGAGCCTGTAACAGCATCGGGCCAGGCTCGCCGCCGAGATGAGTTTTTACCAGCGCCGCCAAATCGTCGATCTCGACCGGTTTCTCGAGAAAATCGCAGGCTCCCATCTTCATGGCGTCCACCGCGGTCTGGACGGTACCGTGCGCCGTGAGCACCACGACCGGAACTTCCGGCCGCCGTTCGCGGCTGGCCGCGAGCACCTCGAGCCCCGAAGCCGAAGGCAGCTTGAGATCGGTCACAATAAGGTCGAAGGCACCGGACTTGGCCAGGGCGATGCCTTCGGCGCCGTCCGCCGCGCTGGTCACGTCATACCCGTGCTGAGCCAGTGCCGTCTCGAGCAGGCGGCGAAGCGCGTCGCGATCTTCGACAATCAGGATTCTAGCCTGCATTATTCATGAGCACCATGGAGTTCGAGATCGTGGTCAGCCTGGAATTTCGAGTCCCAGTTTCTGAAACGCCGCTAGAACGGCGGCGACGAGCGCCTGGTCATCCTGCGCTTCGACCGTGCGCAGATCCAGGAGAAAACGGCCCTTTCGTGAGTAGCCGACGACCGGAGGCGCGCCGGTTCTCAAAGCCGCAGCCAACTCAGGAATATCCGGAAGCGCCAAGGCCTGGCCCGGAACCGGTTGATCGGGAGCCGACCCACCGCCCAGAAACGCGTCCGCCGGTACCACCGCAGCACCCAATCGGGACGCCACGGCTTCGAGCCGCTTGCGGTGCTCGGCTTCTTCAGGCCACATCCGATCGAGCGGCAACGGATCCCCGGCAAGGTGCATCCGCAAGACGCCCTCGAGCGCGGCAAGGGCCGTTCGGTCGGGCCGTAGCGCTCGATACAGGGGGTGATGACGGCATCGCTCCACCAATCCGGAGTCGCCGACCAGCAGCCCGGCTTGGGGCCCGCCCAGGAGTTTGTCTGCGCTCCCGCACACCAGATCGCAACCTTGCCCAAGTAACGACTCGAAGCTGGGATGCTCTCGGAGCTGGGGTTGCTCCCGGGCCTGCAAGAGCCCGCTTCCCTCGTCGACCAGAAGCGGAACTCCCCGACTCTGACCAAGGGCAACGAGTTCCGCAGGTGAAACACTCGCGACGTAGCCCGCCTGACGATAGTTGCTCGGAAATACCTTGAGCAGCAGAGCCGTGTCCGGACCGATCGCTTTCTCGTAGTCAGCCAGGCCTGTCCTATTGGTCGTACCGACTTCCACCAGCCGGCAGCCCGTGGCTTCCAAAAGCTCCGGGATTCGAAACGAGCCCCCGATCTCCACCAGCTCACCACGCGAAACCACGACCTCCCGACCGATCGCGAGCACCGAAAGAACCAGGACCATGGCCGCGGCGTTGTTGTTGACCACAAGGGCCGCCGGCGCTCCGGAGATCGCCTCGAGCAGACGCGCAGCGCGGTAGTTGCGATCTACACGTTTCCCAGAGCCGAGATCGAACTCGAGGTCACAGTACGCATTCAGGAGTACCGGAAGTCTTCGCGCGACCGCCCGCGGCAACGGCGCACGTCCGAGATTCGTGTGCAGCAAGATCCCGGTGGCATTGAGGACACGCTCCAGGGGCTTTCCGTACCGACTCTCGAGCGCGGCCCAAACCCGGTCCGGAAGTTCTGCCATTTCGCTGTCGAGTAGAACATTTTCATCCGCCATGATGCGCTCGCGTAAACGGTCCAGCTCACATCCTGTTTGGACCCGTACAAGGCGCCTTCCGTATAATTCATGGGCGCGAGCCAATCCGGAACTTTGCAGCAAAACATCCATCGCCGGAAGCTGCCGGAGTAGGTCGGTTCGAGCTTTAGAAGTCATCGGAAGCCGATTCTAGCCTGGACTATTCACCAGGATTCGTAGCGAGGAGGTGTAAGTTGTTGAAGAAGGTTGATCGGAGACAGGGCGTCGCGACCGAGGCCTCCGCTGGCGTCTTGGGGACACCATTCTCAAGGTGTCCCTGATTGTCCGACCGAGCGCAACGCAGTAAATGCAATAATTTACGCCTCCGCAGTAGAAGCTTGGTGAATAATCCAGGCTTAAGAAACATGAGTTTTGACAGCCAGATCACCTCGGTCGAAGAGGACATGCGTCTGCTCAGGATCGAGTTCGACCGCTTCCTGGCGGGAGCGGTTCGCCACCCCCCGGAGGAGCTTCGCTTTCGGATCGAAAAGCGAATTCGGGCGATGCGGCGGGCTCGGATCCGCTCCTCTGTCGAGCGTTTTAGACTGGGCACTCTCGAGGCGAGTTTCAACACTTTGAGCGAACGGCAAGGCCGTCAGCTTCGTGAACTCGAATCCAGCAAAACCCTGCGACGCAAGACTGTCACGAGTGAGCCGCGGTTAGACACCGACAGAGGTTTCGAGATCGGTGCCAAACCCGACCGCTCGGCCATGGAGGCGCTTTATGAAAGCCTCTACGGCGACAGCGGCAGAGCCAGCAAGGTGGACTTCGGCAGTTTCGAAAAGCACGTCACCAAGCAGATTGCCAGACTGCAGAAAAAGACTGGTTGCGCGAAAGTCCATCTGCGGGTCGCGCGGGAAGGCGAGACCCTGAAACTCAAGGCCAAGCCGGTTCGCAGGAACAAGCAGACGACCGGATGAAACTCGGCACGCACGTCAGGCTAGAAACTCCGGCTCCGCCGAGAAGATCAGAACCGGGACTTGCCGTTCACGTCGAGCCCGGTAATTAGGAGGCTCGGCGAGCCCAGCAGGCCTCGTAAGGGAAAGAAGGTCAGGTCCCTGGCCACGGCCTCGAGCCCACCCAAGAGCTGGCTGAGCCTTCCGGATAGCCTGGCACCTGAAATCGTTCGAGTAGGTTCGCCGGAGCGCACTGCGAACCCTCCAACGGTGATCTCGAATCGGTCGCCCTCGAGATCGAAACGACCGGCGTCCATGGCGTCGAGAAAGTAGTGTCCCCGCGAGAGGTCGGCCAGCAGAGCGCCGGGCGACATCCTGGCATCGGCCTCGATGAACAGATGCGATGGGCCCACCCGCGGAATGTCGCGATAGCTCGCGCGGCGCACACAACCGACGGCACCTCCCGTCTCGCCATCTCGAGCCGCGCCGTGCCCCAAGGTCGCGCGCAGAACGCCCTTCTCGAGTAAGACCGTTTTTCCGGTCGGCACGCCTTCGCCATCGACCGGGGCCGAAAACAGTCCGTTCGCAAGGCGACCGTCATCGACGACATTCAAGTGTTTCGACCCGAGCGCGCCGTGCTCGGCCATGAAAGAACCAAAACCGGAACCGGAACCCGACCCACCCTCGTCACCCAACAAGAGCGGCAACAGCGTGCTGAGAATCCGAACCGCAACCGGAGGTGCCAGCAGTACGGCACCTCGATCGCGCTCGCCGATCGATCCGTCGCGACGAATCAGGAGACGGTCGATGATGCGGCGCACCAGTGCTCTTGGGTTGAAAGCCCGGGCGTTAGAGCCACCCACGAACTCGATGACCCTGTCGTCGCCGAGCGCCGCCTCGAGGTAGAGCGTCGAGCCGCGCTGGCGCCAGAGCGCCTCCACACCTCTGGTGTTCACGACTTGCGAGTCGCTCTCACCGTCTTCGAGCGTCGCCTGCAATAGGCGCGCGCCGGGCAGGCCGCGCGCGAGTTCGCGCTCGCAAGCTTCCAGAATCTCGAGGGCTTCGTGCTCGACACACAGGGGAGCCCGCAGCACGGCCGGTTCCCGCCATTCAGTTACCGGACGCGGACCGGGCAGCCTGAGCGAAGGGCCGTCCGGGCTCGGCCACGGCCCAGAGAGCGGCAACTCGCCGCTACCGCAACAGAAGAGCGAGGACCGCGCGCCGCTGGCTCTCACCGCCCAACCGTTCTCGCGATGCAAAGACACGAGTCTGCCTTCCGATCCAAGGGCGGCTCTGCGGCTGCGCCCAATCTTGAGATAGACCTCGACAGCCTCGAGCCCGGCGGCAAGCAGGGACCGAGCAACCCGGTCCAGAGCGACTCGAGCGTCGGTCACTGGCCGATCTCCAGACCCGAGAGGCGAAGGTGAGCGCAGGTCGCCCAAACCGGCAGCCGATGTCCGGCTTTGGCGCACCAACCCGCCCCGGCGAACTCGCGCTCGTCCCCGATCGCCTCGACGGCGCTCAAAACCTGCGAGGCCTTGCCGCGCAGGACGCATCTACCAACCCAGTCGCCGAGCCGTCCCGCTCGAAAGCGCCGGCCGTGGGGAAACTCCACGACCAGCTCGCCCGACAACGGATCGAGTCTCCCGCGCGAGATTTCGGAAAAGTAAATACCGCTGGCGCCTTCCAGAAGGTCAGCGAAATCATGGTCGCCAGGTACGAGTTCGAGATGAGTCGATCTTGGGACCGGCGGCAAATGACGGCTTGCTCGCCGCGCCGCGCCCGGCAACAGATGCGGCGACAACCCGGCATGAAAACGGTCGGCAAGCACTTGGCTTACGCATCCCCTCCGGAGCAGCCACCGACGAAGAACCGGCAATCCCTCGTCATCCGTCTCCCGGCGAAGAGCCGGCGGCATGTCGCCCGGGCTGTCCAGGACGTCGAGAAGGTCGCTACCCAGAGCCACCCCGACCGCGGCCTCGGGCCTGCCACTCAACACCAACGTGTCCGTTTCGAGGGCGTGGGCCACGGCCTCGTGCAGGAGCACCGCGGTCGCCGCCGGCGCCAGTACAATGGGACCCGCAAAGCCGCCGATGACGGAAGCGCCTCGCGCGCGGAAACGACCGACCAGAGCCTTTGCCACGGCTGCGACACAATCGTCGTCCAGTTCCGGAGTCAAGGTTCCGAATCCTCCCCAGGGCGTCGAACAGGCAAGGCTAAAGAAGGCCTCGGTCTCGGGCTCGGGCATCAGGCGCCGACCTACAAGCTGCACCCAGCGACGGTGGTGAGCGATTCGCACTCGAAAATCAAAAGCGGCGTGTCGCTCCCGCACCGCTTGCCGTACCCGGGTCTGAAAATCGCGGAATTCGTCCCAGGCCGGTATCTCCGGCGGACCCAAAGTCGCCAACTCGGGCACACTGTATGCGCTGGACGGAATCACGCGAGCGACTTCACGCAACGCCGACTCGAGGGCGCCGGCCTCAAAACCGTCTCTAGCGACCAGATGCGTGTGTCCGTCTCGAACCAGCCGAATCGCAAAGCCCTCGTCTCGGCGCGCAACGACTCCCGGACCCGTCTCTTCGGAGCGCATCTCGAGTTCGTACCGTCGCTCGAGAAACAGATCGACTATGTCGGTCGCTTGGTCGGCCACTTGCGCCAAACATCGACCGATGGCGGCCGCATCAGCACTCGAGAACCACATGGAAAAATTGTCTCACAGCCGAGCCACCCGGATTCAAAGGTAAGATAGCCGGCGTCGAATGGAAGAGACCCGCAAGACCGGACTAAAAGCCAACCCCTGTGAGGAGTTCCGGCACAGACTCGAAATGGCTCGGCTGGGTGGCGGCCGGGAGCGTATCGAGCGCCAGCACGCCTCAGGCAAACTCACCGCGCGCGAGCGCGTCGAGCTGCTTCTGGATCCTGCCTCGTTCGTAGAACTCGACCAACTCGTCATCCATCGCTGCCAGGATTTCGGCATGGCGGAGAGGACCGTCCCTGGCGACGGCGTCATTTCGGGATTCGGCACGATCGAGAATCGAACCGTCTACGTCTTCGCCCAAGATTTCACCGTGTTCGGCGGCTCGCTGTCCGAAACCAACGCACTCAAGATCTGCAAGATCATGGACCTGGCCCTGGAAAACGGGGCTCCGTTAATCGGGCTCAACGATTCGGGCGGTGCGAGAATTCAGGAAGGCGTCGCCTCGCTGGGGGGTTACGCGGACATCTTCTTGCGAAACACACTGGCTTCCGGCGTGATCCCGCAGATCAGCGCGATCATGGGACCGTGCGCCGGCGGCGCGGTCTACTCTCCGGCGATCACGGACTTCACGTTCATGGTGGAGCGCACGAGCTACATGTTCGTGACCGGTCCAGACGTGATCAAGACCGTCACCCACGAGGAGGTCAGCAAGGAAGAACTTGGCGGAGCCAAGACCCACGGTTCGAAAAGCGGTGTCAGCCATTTCACCGTGGCCAATGACGCCGCGTGCCTCTTGGCGATTCGAGATTTGCTGTCCTACCTGCCCAGCAACAATCTCGAGGATCCGCCGTCGACCCACAGCGACGACCCGATCGACCGCGAAGACCAGCGACTCGATTCGCTGATTCCCGAAGATCCAAACAAACCCTACGACATCAAGGAACTGATTGCCGGCGTCGTCGATGACCGCCGTTTCCTGGAAGTTCACGCCGACTACGCCAAAAACATGGTCGTCGGATTTGCCCGGTTCGGTAACCAGAGCGTGGGAGTGGTCGCCAATCAACCGGGCTATCTCGCCGGCGTTCTCGACATCGACGCCTCGCTCAAGGGCGCTCGATTCGTGCGCTTCTGCGACGCCTTTAATCTACCCCTGGTGACCTTTGAAGACGTGCCCGGCTTCTTGCCCGGTACGAAACAGGAGTTCGGAGGGATCATCAAACACGGCGCTAAACTCCTGTACGCATTCGCCGAGGCAACGGTGCCCAAAATCACCGTGATCACCCGCAAAGCCTATGGCGGCGCCTACTGTGTCATGGCCAGTAAGCACCTGAGGACCGACGTGAATCTCGCCTATCCCGGCGCCGAGATTGCCGTCATGGGTCCCGAAGGGGCGGTCAACATTCTCTACCGCCGCGAACTCCAAGCGGCCGACAACCCGGACGCGCTACGAGCCGAGAAGGTGAGTGAATACCGAAGCAAGTTCTCCAACCCCTTCATCGCCGCCGAGCGCGGCTTTCTCGACGCCGTCATCGAACCCAAGCAGACACGAGCCCATGTCATTCGCGCCCTCCGACAGCTGCGCGGCAAGCGGCAGTCGATTCCTCAAAAAAAACACGGCAACATCCCCCTCTAGCAGCCCGTGGTAGAAGTCCTGTGGGCCGCGCGACCAGGGATTACGGTGCGTATGCAAGGCGCGAGGAGGAAGCGATGCCGGGACATCGTAG
>JADFQD010000039.1 GCA_022561975.1 Acidobacteriota bacterium | reverse complement strand
CTTCGGAGGTCGTCAGGCCGTCCGTGAAGGGAATTCCCAGGCCGTTCCAGAGGTCCTTCTCCGCGGTGCTGCCGGGCCCGCTGGCCGTGCTGCCTTCGAGTTCTCCTCGGGCCATCGGCAGACCGACGCCGGAAGGCGCCTGCGGGTAGTAGACCCGGCGCTGGGTCACGGCAGGCCCGACCGGGTCTGCGATGTTGACCTGGGTCTTGATAACTTCACCGGCATCCCAGAGAAAGCACCCACTGGTCGTGGTGGCGTCGCACACGGTTGACGTGTCCGCTACGAAGCGTCCGCTGCCGGCCGGCTCTTCCTTGGTCGGCAATGGCTTCAAGAAGGCCAGAGCGTTGCCGGCCCAGATCGACGAGTCCTGTAGGGGGTTGAACGAGGTCAGCAGAATCTTGTCGTCCGCTTCGACCTGGACCGATGGCACGGCGGCGGTGGCGAAGGCGCGGGTTTCGGAGCTGATCTCGCCGAGGATGTCCAGCAGCTCCTGCTTGAGCTGGTCGCCCTCGTTGACGTTGATCAGCTCGGCGTTGGCGTTGGCGATGATCGCCGTGAACCTCTTCTCTGCGTCGTCACCACCGACGTTGAGAATCCAGGTGCGGACGCCAAAAGCGTCGAAATCATTGATGTCCGCGGAGACGTTCTCCCCGCCGCAGGTGTCCTCGCCGTCCGAGATGAGGATGACGTAGGGGCGACGGCAGTTGAAATCGGGATCCCGAGTACGGGCCACCTCCTCCCAGCCGGTCTCGAAGGAGAGCTTGGAGCTGCTCTCGCGGCATTTTCCGGCGGGACCGACTTTGGGCCCCAGATACCAGCAACGGTAGTCGTTGACGGCCTTGCCGAAGGGGGTGGGGCCGGTGGCAATGATGGGTCTCTGGTTAGCGTTCTTGAGCGGCAGGGTTCCGGTCAGCGGGTCGAGGGTGTCGGCGAAGTAGGAGGCGACGCCGTAGTCCGGCGGCTCGAGGGTCCCATGCTTGGGGTTGAGCCGGCGCAAGAATTCGTCCTTGGCCGAGATCGACCAGTGGTAGGGGATGAAATCGCCGCGATCGAGTTCGCGGATCTCGGGATACACGGGATCGATCTGGGTGGAGAACTTGACGTTGCGACACTTCTTGCCTTGACAAAACTCGTCGTCGTCGGTGAGAAGCTTTTTTTCTGCGCCGCTGAACCCAGCTTCCGGCGGTGGCACGAAGTCGGGGTCGTCGTAGTTGGACTCCAAGCCCTTGCCGGTGAAGGGTGAGCCGTCGGAGCAAACGCTCTCACTCTGTGCGTCGCTGCGGTTCCAGAAACCGGCGAACGCCTCGACGTCTTTCTTGGAGGAGTCGACGAACCGGTCGCCGCTGTCGGCCATCAGAAACTCGCCGAGAAAGCCGAATTTGCCGGTTTGCTTGGTCGGAGGCAGAGCAGCATCAGGGAAACTGCAGTCTTCGACCAGGGTCGCCTCCAGACGGAAATTCAAGGTCTTGTCACGGCGCCTTTGCGTGGCTCCTTTGATCCCCGGAGCCGAGACTACGAGGCGGTAGGTGGGACCGGGAATGCCGGTGGCTCCGGTTTCGAACACCCAGAGGGTGGTGTCCTGCTTGCCGTCATCGCCCAGCTTGGGGAAACGATTGACCTTGGCTCTTTGTTCGTCGTTCGAGAGATCCAGCGGAAAATCGCAGCTTCCCGCCTCGACCGCGCCCGTAGCTGGATCAACCGAGACGCCGGGCATGCTCGCGTCGAAGGATGGCCCCAGGGTGAAGACATCGTCGGTGGGAGTAACGCTCCCGCTCCGGACGAGGGGGTACGACAGCGGCCAGCCGAGGGCCAGAGGCTCGGTCAGGCCATAGAGCCAGTGTTTCGATGAAACCCTGAGCTCATCGTGGTTGAAGGTCATGAAACCGAAGTTGACATCGTCGATGCCTTCGAAGACCTCGTACAGCGCACGCTTGGACCGGTAGAGCTTCGACTCCGGGCTGTCCCCGTTCAAGGGGTGCCAATCGAAGGTGCCCACCGTCATGTTCATCGAGTCCGACGTGTCCAGAATGACCAGAACGTATGGATTGGCCGTGTTGGTTCGCACCAAATCGGTGTCGTCGGTGGAGGTGAACGCGGGCTGGCCCACGAAGACGGCGAGGCCCGCGCAAAGCAGGCAAAAGGCCCGCCGGGTCCGGCTGGGTAAGGTGTTGAGTCGTTTCATAGCGTAGCCTCGTTCCTAGAACTTGATCTTGGCCATTTGGTCTGGGTCGTTCAGGGGAGCCAGCGCGTCCGGTGAAACCTTCCAGGGCTGGAATTCCACCATTGCGGCGATTTCCTTTCTCGCCTTCAAGGAAGTCGTGGCGCCGCCGTCGTTGGTGCTGAAGCGTCGAGCCGTCGACAGCACGGCGTGGTTGATTTTTCGAAAGGCGTTCTCCGAATAGGTGCCGGCGTTGTTGATCTCGCACAGATTGCACGTGGTGTCGAGGATCGGCACGAACGCCGTAACCTCGACCTCGCTGAAAAACCGGTAGCCTGAGCCTTGCATATCCTCGCCGGTGTCGGTGATGCGAAAGGTTCGGGACGTGTGATCGGCTCCGGCCAGTCCCCTTGCGATAGCTACCTCGATCCCCGCGTCGGCGGCGTAGAAGACGCGCGTCGCGATCTGCTCGTTGGTGCCGATCAGGAGCTCGGTTTGCGTCGTCAGGGCGAGCGAGAGGCCGATCATAGTCAGGAGAACCATTACCAGCAACGCGACGATGTAGGCGCTACCGGCCTGCCGGATCGTCGCGATCCGGCGGCGGCTTTTTGCGTATCGCTCTTTCATGACACGTTCCTCAGGTCGATCATTGTCTGGAGGCGCCGTTGCCGGCGGCTCCTTTCGGGGGGCAGGTTGTAATAGTCCGATGGCGTCACGCTGTAGTCGTGGTCTTCCACGAAGTCGAGGATCGGCGCTTGATAGCCGCGGTCTTTGCGTCCGGTTCGCGCCACCGTGGTCAGCCGCAAGTTGAACAGGCGGGTCGCTTGCGGGGAAGCGCCTACGGGCTGAACGGTGTTCCAGCGGACCTCCGTCGAGTCGTCGCCGGGATCGTTGAACAGCCACTCGTCGGTACTGTCGCCCTGATCCAGGATGATTCCGTCGCCGTCGCCGTCGAGGCCGATCGCGACCTGCATATCGAAGATGTTGTCGGCGATGTCGTTCTGCCATTCGAGTGGGTTGCCGAGGTACGGAGTATCGGTTCCGGGAAACACTCGGGCGCGTGAGAATCTCGGAATCCGGTCGGACGAGGTGTCGTTGGGATCGGCGTAGACCTGCCTCACATAGAAGCGGTGCTCCTCCAGGATCCCCACGAAGGCGACGCTGGTCAGCGCGGCCGGGAAAACCCCGCCGGCAGAGAGGCCCAGGTAGGAGGACGTGTACGAGCCCCCGCTGGTCTTGAAAGTGAGGGTGATCGATGGGGTCGAGCCCGGGTCGGGCGGGCAGGTGACCCCGGCGCGCGTGGCCGCCGGATCGAGCTCGGCGACCGCGAAAATCGCGTCGTCGAGCGGGCTCACCAGTACCAGAGCCTCCGGGATATTGTTGTTGTCGCAGATCGTCTGGAGGATGGGGCCGAAATCGTGAGGCACACCGGTGGGGGTCTTGTCGGCGACGATCAGGGTGCCACCGGATGCCGTGCGAGTGAAAGACGCGGGATCGACGTGGTTTACCTGGTAAAGCGAGCTTCCGAAGACACCGCGAACCACCAAAATGTCGGTAAAGGCGACGACCGCCGGCCCGGTGTCGGCCGTGTAGCCGATCTTGGTGTTGACAGCAACATTGTTGATCACCTCCACGGCGAGCCCTCTCGGCATCGTCTTAGCGGTTGTCCTGAGCGGCAAGGGACCGCGGCCGGCCATCCTGATCAGTCGCACGACGTCGTATTGGGCCGTTCGCAGGGATTGCTGCACGTCGGTGATCTGGGTTTGGGCGCGAGCGAGCTTGCCGGTAAAGTCGAAGACTGCCAGCAGAGCCAGAAGAATCATCGACGAGATGAGCACGGCGATGAGCATCTCGATCAGAGTAAAGCCTCGTCCTGATTGCGCCCGCCCGACGCGATGGGAGGTGTTGAAAGAAGTCATGATCTACGCTCTCTTACTTGGCTTTCAGGGTCCGAAGGACGATCTGGCGGGTAGGACCGAGTGGGCCCGAATTACTTCGCACAACCACGATGATCTCCTTCAAGTGAACGCTGCCCGCGGCGGCGCCACCGTCGAGGGCACTCGATTTTGGAAAATCGAAGGTCTCCACGTCTCGGTCGATCGCGGAAATGTTGTACTGGCGCACGGTCGTGGTGCGGATCCAGGGCGCCAGCCCCGAAGCCGGCAGGCCCGGTTTCCACTCGTGGTCTGCTCTCGACCAATGCTCGTCTATCGACACCTCGGTCTGACCGGCGGGAATATCGAGGCGTGGGTGGTCGAAGTCGAGTTGAAACAGCTCTTCGACCTGCGACTTGCTGTAGTTGCTGATCTTGGTGTGCACGTTCCCCGCCGTGTTGTTCTGGATCGACCGCATGAAAAGCGGAATGATCGCCAGAAGCACGGTGACCAGCATGACGCTCGCAACCAGTAGCTCGATCAAGGAGAACCCTTCGTCGGTTCCTGTCGAACGCCTTGCGTGCCGAGCGGTTGTTCCTACCATGTCCATGAGACGCCTCCCTGGCCTTGGGCCTTGAATGCTGTGCCATCCCATTTGCGGATCTGGATGCGAGCCGTGGCCGGCGGATCGATTCTCACTTCGACGAAATTGTTCCCGTGCGGGCCGACGATCCGAAACGCGCCGCTCTCCAGAACGCCACCCGCGATCGTGAAGTTGGCCTTGCCGCTGGCTCCGAATCCGTCAACGATGTCCTCACCGGCAGGGGCTCCGAATTCCACGCCCGCGGAGAGAAGCCCGACGAAGGTGACGCCGTCGATGTCGGCAGCCACCCGGCGGCCCGGGATATCGATCTCGACGACGCCCGGGGCGTTTCGACGAATCGCCTCGAGCCGCGCGCGCTGAAAGGTCGCAGTGATCTGCCTGGCCGACGTCATCGTGCGGACTCGGACGAGTTGTTTCTGGAGCGTCGGGTACCCGAGTCCGGCCATGATGGCCATCAGGGCCATGACAATGATCAGTTCGATCAATGTGAAACCATGACGCTTGGCAAAACCAGGACCAGCGATACGGTGGCAAGACGTGGGCTCGGGCTGACTTGCTACAATTTTCGCGGAACGGCCGATTGGAGGTGGACGCCGGATGTGTCTGGTAATAGTCATGGAATCGGTGGGTGTACGTCGAGAGTCGAGACGCACTTTCGATGCCAAGGTCGAGAGGACCGTAAAGGCTCCGTAAAGCCCTGATTCAAAGAGGCTTGCATGTTCCGCGCGGAAGCGATCTTGGAATGCCTACATTCACAATTGATACGATGGGTAACAGTTCTGCCAGATCCGATCGAATTCCACGGCCGCCAAGGATATGAAGATGTCCTCCGTGAACCATGAGAGCTAAGAGAGGATCGAACGCAAATGGACAGCAAAGATTTTCGCCATTGGGCGCACCGGGCCTCGGAGTGGGCGGCGGACTACTACGAGTCCTTGCCGGACCATCCGGTGCGGGCCCAGGTTGCACCCGGAGAAATCGGCGCGCTGATCGATGCGGAGCCGCCGGAGTCTCCGCAAGAGATGGAAACGATCTTCGCGGACTTCGAGCGAATTGTGCCGCAGGGGATGACCCACTGGCAGCATCCGCGCTTTTTCGCGTACTTTCCGAGCAACGCCGCGCCGGCGGCGGTGGTGGCCGAGCAGCTCGCCGGAGCCATGGCCGCGCAGTGCATGCTATGGCAGACCTCGCCCGCTGCCACTGAGCTGGAGGTAAAGATGGTGGAATGGCTGCGCCAGGCGGTCGACTTGCCGGAGAGTTTCAAAGGAGTTTTTCAGGATACGGCATCGTCGGCGACCCTGTGCGCAGTGCTGACGATGCGCGAGCGAGCCCTTGGATGGCAGGGCAACCGCAACGGGCTCTCAGGCAAACCGGTGGTCAGGGTGTACGCGTCCACCCGGACACATAGTTCAATAGACAAGGCGGTCTGGATTGCGGGCATCGGTCAGGACAACCTGGTCAAGATCCCCACGGACGAGAAACTGGCGATGGACGTCGCCGTCTTGCGCGCTGCGATCCGCCGGGATCGCGAAGACGGGCTGCTGCCGGCGGGTATCGTCGTGTGTGTCGGCGGCACGTCAACCGGCGCGACCGATGACGTGGCGGCGGTCTGCCAAGTCGCACGCGAGGAGGGGCTTTACTCGCATGTTGATGCGGCATGGGCGGGTTCGGCGATGATTTGCCCCGAGTTCCGGCACCTCTGGGCCGGGGTCGAGCACGCGGACAGCATTGTGCTCAACCCCCACAAGTGGCTCGGTGCGTCGATGGAGTGTTCGGCGCACTTTGTCCGGGAGCCCGAGATGCTCGTGCGGACACTCTCCATTCAACCAGAGTATCTGAAGACCCACGTCAAGGGCGACCAGGACGGCATGGTCAACTTCAGCGAATGGTCGGTGCAGCTGGGAAGGCGTTTTCGCGCCCTCAAGGTCTGGTTTCTCATGCGCGCCTACGGCCTCGAAGGGTTGCGCAGTCGCATCCGCAACCATGTCGCATGGGCGCGCAAGCTCGCCGAGCGACTGGCCGGAGAGTCCGACTTCGAGATCGTGACGCCGCCGATGCTGTCGCTGTTTTCGTTTCGCTATGTTCCAAAGGGACCCAAAGGGCCAGAAGGGCTGGATCTGGATCTCGATGCGCTCAATCTGCGTCTGCTCAATGCCATCAACGACGATGGCCGGATCTACTTGACCCAGACCGAACACGACGGCAAACTCGTGATCCGCTTTGTCGCCGGGCAGTTCGAAACACGAGCCCAGGACTTCGACGTGGCCTTCGACGCGATCTGTGAAACCGCCAGAGCGCTGATCGAGTGATTGTGGCAAGGCCGGGCCGAGCTCGCCCGGTCAGTTGTCGCCGAACCGATAGCTCTCGCCGGTTTGAGCCGGGAACCGAGCCTCAGGGAATGCGGAGCGGATCGACCGTACGAGCTTGTCGTAGCTCTGCCAGCGGCCGAAGTAACTGTCTCCGGCATCAGGTGTGGGCATATGGGCCACCACGATCCAGCGCGGCTGGATCAGGTCTCGGACCATCCGGGCTCGCCACTCGCTCGATAGAAACCAGAAGGGCAGAAGCGCCAAGTCGGTGTCGCGGAGTATATCGAGATAGGGCTCGAACTCTTCCATCTTGGCTTCGGTGTCGCCGAAGTGGAGGAAGCTCTGGTCGCCGATGGTGATCACCAGGCCGAGGTTCTCTACCGGCGGATCGCGCCGTCCATGGTGGAGATTCAGCACCGCGAGTTCAATGCCGTCGAACTCTATGCGCTCGACGGTGCCCTCGGCGGGCAGAACGGCCCGCACGCGAGCGAGGAGCGCGGTTCGCTCCGGACCGGGATTCTTTGATTGCTCGGTCGCCTCCTTGATCGAGCGTTCGGTCAACCGCCGGGTCAGACGCTCGACTGTCTGCGGGGTCGAGACGAAAACCGCCTCGGGGTTGGCCTCGAGAAACCGGATCACGGACTCGGGATCGAAGTGATCGCCGTGATAGTGAGTTGCAATCGCGACGTGAATATCGGCCCATTCGCCGACGCCGGCCTCGAGCTGGCTTCTTATCCCTGGAGGCACTACGGGATAGCCGCTGATTCCGGTTCCGAAGAGGCCATCCACCAGCACCCGCCGGCCCCCGGCTTCGATGAGGAATCCCTCGTTGGCGAGATAGAGGACTTCGAGCTTGTCAACGGCCACGGGTACCGGAGCTTCGCCAGCGCCGGTCCTCGGGCCCGTCTCACCGACGACGTTCTGAACGCGGCCTTGCCTGCAGGCCGTGCCGACCCACGGCGCAGCTGCGAGCAGTACCACCCCCAGCCAAAGGGTCGAATGAGTCCGTGCACCGCTTTTCCTGTCGCTGGGTCGGCTCACCGATTCACCGGCTGCCCTTCGACGCCCACGGGAATTCGCCAGATCTTGCCGCCGCGGCCCCGGTTGAAAGTGGTGCTCAAGTAAATCGAGCGGTGATCGAACTCGCCTTCACCGAAGGCAATGCTCGCGGCTCCATAGACGTTGCGGGCGATCAGGACGAGATCTGCGGTTGTCGGATCAAACCTCCAGACCTCGCCCGCCTCGCCGTTGGCTGCGATGTAGACGCGTCCTTCCCGGTCCATCGCGAGGCCGTCGTTGGCGGCGTAGGGGCCGAGCCGTGCCACCAGCCTGGCCGCGCCCACGGGTTGGCCATTCTCGAGCGGGATCGACCAAAGGGAGTCGTCGGGAACCACCGGACGGATGCTCTTGAAGATCTGGGCGACGTAGAGCGTCGACTCGTCGTCGGAGAGCACAATTCCGTTCGGGTGGTTTACCGCGGTGGAGAAAAGCAGTGGCTTGGAGTCGGCGCCGACGACATAAATGTCTGCAGTGGCGTCGTCGGTCACGAGCAACGAACCGTCCCTGCGAAGCAGAACAAAGTTGGGATCGCCGAATCCGGTCGCGTATTCCGCTTTTTCTCCTTCGGGAGTGATGCGCCAGATGATGCCGTCGCTGTTGCGGTCATGCTGGAATGCGTTCGTGGGCCCGAAATCGGCGACCAGGAGGTCGCGCTTTCCGATCGAGGCAAGCCCCAGGTTGGAGTAGAGGTCGGTTACGTGTCGGACCTTGCCGTCCGGATGGACCTGCCACAGGGCCTTGTTGGCGGTTACGTAGAGATCGCCCTCGCCATTGAAGGCGATGCCCTCGGCTCCCTCGAACGGATCATCGGCGAGAAGCTCGGCTTCGACCGGAAACACCGGACCGGGCGCTTTCTCCTGGGCGTGATTCGGAGCTGCCAGCAGAACGACGAGCGAAGCGACGACGCGAAACTTCATCAATCGGTTCTGGCGATTGCTAGTCGGCGTCGATCAAGTCCTGGGCTTCTGCCCAGTCGAATGCCCGCAGAGTTGTGGTGCGGACGTTACCGCCGGCGCCGAGGTGGAGGAGCACGGAAGCCGCCTTCTCCTCGGTCTCGGCCTCCATGATCAAGACGCCGTCGTGGCTGCCGATGGTCCAGTACTGGCCGACGATCTTTACGCCGGCCTTCTCGGCGAACTCGTTGAAGGCATCGGCTCGCTGAGGCGAGTCCTTTAGGTTCCGGATTCCAAGGTCGGTGTAGTCGAGCAGTACTATGAATGTGGCCATGGCGAGCCCTCGAGGTTGGTTACGGTGACATCTTTTGGCTGATTCTAGCAGCCCCGAAATCTTCTGGTGGCGGGGGATCGCGAGCCTGCTCACAGGATCTCCTTCAAAACACTGGTGTCGATATCGGCGCCGCAGAGCACGATGGCGACGGTCATCCCGGCGAAACCGTTACGGTGGGCGAGACAGCTTGCCACCGCGACCCCTGGGCGGTCTTCTTGGTTATCAGGCTAGAATGGCAATGGTTGAGTCCATCGAGCCATGAGGAGATGTCGCACCAGTGAATAACGCGCCGCTGGCGACCGGTGCCAAGAACCTGTTGATCATCGACGATGAGGTCGAGATCGGTCAGCTGATAGCGCGGGTGGCACGGGACGCCGGGTTCACGGCCACGGCTCTCACCGATCCGGTCGAATTCAAGAGACGATTCGACGAGCTTCGCCCCAGCGTCGTGACCATCGACATCCTTATGCCGGAGGTAGATGGCATCGAGCTCGTGACCTGGATCGCAGAGCGCAAAACGGACGTCCGAATCGTGATCGTGACCGGCTCCGATCCGCTCTACACGGAGATCGCGAGCCTCATCGCGTCCTCTCAGGGTGCGGAAGAGGTGCATTTTCTGCGCAAGCCGTTCGCCTTCGAGGCCCTCGGCGAGCTGCTGGCTTCGCTGTGACGCGCCGGTGACCTCAGTAATCCTGGTCTCGAACCTCAAAAAGTCCTACGGCTCTCTAACCGCCGTGGACGACGTCTCGTTCAGCGTGGAGGAGGGTGAGATCTTCGGGCTCATCGGTCCGAACGGCGCAGGGAAAACGACAACTATGGAGTGCGTCGAGGGTGTGCGCACACCGGATGCCGGCAGCATCCAAGTCCTGGGCAGAGATCCGGGGACTCGTTCAATCCATCTTCAGAATCGAATCGGCGTCCAACTCCAGGAGGCGCAGCTGCAGAAACGAATCAAAGTCTGGGAAGCGGTGGATCTCTGGACGACGCTGTTCCCCAAGACGGTCGATGGCGAGAAGCTACTCGAGGAGCTGGGTCTTGCCGAGAAGCGCAACACCAGGTTCATGAACCTGTCCGGAGGTCAGAAGCAGCGACTCTTTATCGCCCTGGCTCTGATCAACGACCCCGAGTTGGTCTTTCTCGACGAGCTGACGACCGGCCTCGATCCGCAGGCCCGGCGCACGATCTGGGAGATGGTTCTGCGCATCAAGGAGCGGGGCAAGACCGTCTTTCTTACCACCCATCTGATGGAGGAGTCTGAGCGTCTGTGCGATCGGGTCGCGGTGATCGAGCATGGCCGCTTGATCGAGCTCGGCACCGCCGACGAGCTCATCGCCCGGCACTGTCCGGAGCGAACCGTGTTCCTGTCCGCCGCCGACGTCAGCGCGGAAGTGTTTTCTGGAATACCTGGAGTAGCCAAGGCTGAAATCAAGGATGGAGTTCTTCATCTGGTCGGTGTCGGGGCGGGTTTCGTCTCGAGCGTGATCGAGTGCATTGCCGAGCATCGGATTCGGGTCACGGACTTTCAGACCGAGATGCCCAATCTCGAAGATGTGTTCCTCAAACTGACCGGGCATTCCATTCGTGACTGATTCAATGCGCCACGTATCCCATCTCACCAAGCTCACTTGGGTGGAGATCAAGATCTTTCTGCGCGAGCCGATGGGGGCGATCGGTACCGTTCTAATACCGGTCATCTTGTTCATCGTCCTCGCGCGTTTCTTCCGTGGTGAGACGCGAGCGCCGAGGTTCGTTTCGGTGGATCTTCCGATCTTCGTAGTGATCTTCATTGTGATCGGAGCCGTTCTCTCGCTAACTACGATCATCGCCATCTACCGGGAGAGTGGGATCCTGAAGCGTCTCAAGGCGACGCCGTTGTCACCGCTGGTGATCTTGAGCACCCACGTGGTCGTCAAGTTGGCGCTGACGTCGGTGACCTTGGCTCTGATGGCTGTCGCCGGTCGCCGTTTCTATGCGGGGTCGCCTCCGCCGGCGCCGCTGAGTTTCTTTCTGGGAGTGATCTTGGTCAGCGTAAGCCTGCTTTCGATGGGCTTTATCCTCGCCTCGGTGGTCAGGACCGCTCGTTTCGCCCAGCCCATCGGTTCGATCCTGCTGTACTCGTTGGTCTCGATCTCGGGTCTTTTCTTCCCGGTGCGGGACTTGCCCCAAGGCTGGCAAGTTGTTGCGTTGGCTTCACCCATCACGCATGGTGTGGACCTGCTTCGTGGCCTGTGGACAGGTGACGGCTGGGCGAGCCATTGGATCGCGGTCCTGGTCTTGCTCGCCAACCTGGCGATCTGCTCGGCGATCTCGAAACGCGTCTTTCGCTGGGAGTGAGCGCAGGGCGCGCACACTCCTAGCTGCCTTTGGGTTGGGGCTCGAGCCTGCGGGCGATCACGATCGTGTGACTCGGCCCGCCATCGGCACCCAGGGCGGGAACCTGCTCGGAACGGACCACAAAACCGGCTGATTCGAGTAGTCGTTCGAACTTTGGCGTAGCCTCGGTGGCCCAGACCGCGAGTGTCCCTTGCCGGCGCAAACTTTCGAACAGGCGCGCAACACCTTTGCGCGTGTAGAGACGGTCGTTCGAGCGCAGCGTGAAGGCCCACGGGCCGTTATCCACGTCCAGGATAATGGCGTCGAAGGCTCCTTTTTCGCAGAGCAGAGTTTGTACGTCGGCCGAGTGGACTTTGACCCGAGGATCGGCGAGCGGATGACCGGCCAGCTCGCCGAGCTCGGCCCGATTCGCCTGCAACAGAGATTCAAAGACTTCGCACACGATCACTTCGGCGTTGCCGGGAAGAAGATCGAGTGCCGCGCGGAGTGTGTATCCGAAGCCGAGCCCGCCGATCAGAACTCGCGGCGAGTGAATGGTAGCGAGGTGGGCGCATGCGCGGCGAGCGAGCTCTTCTTCGGAGCCGTGGGCATGGCTCGACATCAGCTCGAGTCCGCCGACTCTGAGGTGATAGCTTCCGTCGAGGCGATACAGGACGAGCTCTTCGCCGTCGGGTGTCAGCTCCTCCGCCAGGATCTTTTTCTCGTCGCTCGCTCGCATTTGACTTGGCCTCGCGACCTACAAGGCGCCCACTAGCAGGCGTCCGAGTAGCTCCTTGACGAGCTTGCTCGCCGCCGCGGCGGTGATTCCCGAGAGGTCGCGGGAGGGGTTGAGTTCGACGACATCGGCGCCGAGGAGTCCCGGTAGGCGCCAGACTATTTCCAGGGCTTCGCGAGTGCTCAAGCCCCCGGCTTCCGGGTGTGATACGCCGGGCGCGAACGCCGGATCGAGCCCGTCGAGATCGATCGACAGGTAGATCGGCGGTTCGAGCGCAAGGGCATCGAGATCCAACCAGCTCCCCCGCGAAACGATTTCCACACCGAAGCGCTCGGCCTGCCGGCGTTGTGGCTCGGTGGCGGTCCGGATGCCGATCTGGACCAGGCGCTCGGCGAGCCCTTCTTCCATCACGCGGGCGAAGGGGCAGGCGTGAGAGAAACGATCGCCCTCGAAGCTGTCGTAGAGGTCGGGATGAGCGTCGATCTGTACAATGGTGAGCCCTTTGTGATGCCCTCGGTGAGCTCTGAGAATGGGGTAGGTGATGCTGTGATCGCCACCCAGGCACAGTACGCGTGCGCCCTGGTCCAGCTGCTCGGCGACGGCGGCTTCGATTTCCGCCCGCGTCGCCTCGCCTCCCGAGAGATCGAGGTCTCCGAGATCGCGCCAGCGCTCCTCCGCGCCGAGGTCCAGTCCGGCTTCGCCGGCTCCCTCGGTTTCGATACCGAGGTTAGAGGAATCCGAGTAGAGCGCCGCGCGAATGGCGGCGGGTCCCTCGGCGGCGCCACGAGCGAAACTCGAGGCCTCGTCGGTGGGAAGGCCGAGCAGGGAAACCGAAGGCGTCGATGATCTCGGAGCCAGATCCACTAGTCGCCCGCCGAGCCGCCGTTGAAAGCGCGCGGGTCGGCCGCCGCGTAGCGCCTTCCGGTCTCCGGATCGATCCGGATGCCGTGGGCGCGGCCCTGTGCCCGGCGCGGAGTCAGGAGATGTCCCTTGGCTTCCAGCAGTGACACCGAGTCGGGCGATAGACCCCACTTCTCGAAGCTCAGCTTGTTCGGCAGCCACTGGTGATGGATTCGCGGCGCGGCGACGGCTTCGGCCATGTTCATGCCGTGGTCGAGGACGTTCAGGATCACCTGAAGAACCGTGTTGATGATCGTGCGCCCTCCGGGACTTCCGATCAGAAGGTAGGGCTTGCCGTCCCTGGCGATGATCGTTGGACTCATCGACGACAGCATTCTCTTGCCAGGAGCGGCCTGGTTCGGTGCGGTTCCGATCAGGCCTTCGGCGGTGGTCTTCCCGGGGAGCGGGTTGAAGTCCCCCATCTCGTTGTTGAGGATGAAGCCCGCGCCCTCGACGACCATCCGCGATCCGTACCAGGCCTCGATGGTGTAGGTCATGGAAACCGCGTTGCCGGCGGCGTCTACGATCGAGAAGTGGGTCGTCTCCTCGCTCTCGGTGTGCCCGAGGTACGCTGCCGAGAGTTCGCCTGTTTTTGCGACTGCGCTCGGCGAGGCTCTGTCCGGATCGATGGTCTCGCGCACCGCGGCGGCGTGCTGTTTGGATAGCAGACGAGCGACCGGCATTTCCGGGTTGAAAGTGGGGTCGCCAAGGTGCTCGGCGCGATCGGCGAAGGTTCGGCGCATCGATTCGGCCAGTACGTGCACGTAAGCCGCGCTGTTGTGGCCGAGGGCTTCGAGATCATAGGCCTCGAGGATGTTGAGCATCTCGATGATGGCGATGCCGCCGCTCGACGGCGGAGCCATGCCGTAGACGTCATAGCCCCGATAGGTGCCGTGAACCGGCTTCTGCTCGACGGCCTGGTAGCGAGCGAGATCCTCTTCGGTGATCAGCCCGCCGTGCTTGGTCATGAACTCAGCTATGAGCTTCGCGGTCTCCCCGCGATAGAAGCCGTCGCGTCCCTGATCCCTAATGCGTTCCAGAGTACGCGCCAGATCGGGCTGGGCGAACACCGCACCGGCGTCGTAGGGCTTGCCGCCATCGAGAAAAACCCGCCGAGTTCCCTCGTACCAGGGGTGCTCGGCTGCGGCGATTCTCTCCATGAACGGACGCAGCTCCCAGGAGACCGGGAAGCCGTTGCGTGCCAGATCCACGGCCGGCTCGACGACGCTCTTCCAGTCGAGGCGCCCGAGCTTCTGATGCGCCAACCAGAGCCCGGCGACCGTTCCCGGAACAGCGACCGACAGCGGGCCGTCGTGATTCGAGTTGGCTCGTACTTTGCCGCTCGGATCGACGTACATGGTCGCGGACGCGGCCAGCGGCGCCCGTTCGCGAAAGTTGAAGCTGGTCACATCTCCGTCGGCTCCGTGGTAGAGGAGAAAGCCGCCGCCGCCGATGTTGCCCGCGGAGGGGTGGGTGACCGCGAGAGCGAACGCCGTCGCCACGGCGGCGTCGATCGCATTGCCGCCCCGGCGTAGGGCTTCGCGGCCGGCTTCGGAGGCCAGATAGTGATCGCTTACCACCAGGCCCGCGTCGGCCGGTCGCGGGGGCCGGGTTTGGGACGGCAGCGGGACCGAGAGCGCCAGCAGGAGGAGGGCCGGCAACAAGACTCGGGGAGCTTTTTTTGGTGTTCTGGTGATGGTCATGGTTCGAGTTGTATGCGGAAGTGCGCCTCCAGTTCACTGCTGCTAGAGGTCGGCGAGGGTCAGAGACCTGATCCTCTCGAAGTGCTTGCGGTTGCGCGTCAACAGCGACGCGAAGTGCGAAACGCACACACCTGCGATCAGGTAGTCGGCCATTCCGATGCCCCGGCCCTTGGCCTCCAGGTCCTGTCGCAGAGAGGCCGCTATCTCTCCCGCCGCCTGGTCAAGGGGGAGTATGGGCAGCGCGTCGAGCAGAGTCTCGATCACCTTGCGTTGCCTCTGGTCCCTCGCTCCGCTGAGCAGCTCGAACACCGTCACGGCCGTCGTTGCCAGGGAACCCGACTTCAGCCCCTCGGTGACTCGTCCGGCGCTCGGTTCCTGACCGCGGAGGGCGTCGATCAGGACATCGGTATCGACGACGATCATCTCCAGGACTGTCGGAGCACGCGCAGGTCCTTCTCGAGACGATCGGTCTCTTCGGCAGCCAGAGCTCCGATCGATCGCAGTCCCCTCCTGACCGCCTCTCTTCTCTGTTTGTCCCTTTCGAAGTACTGCGTCAGAGCCTCCTGAACGATCGCGGAGAAGCCTTTCTTCCCCCGCCTTGCGGCCGCTGCAAGGAGCTTTCCACGATGCTCGTCAGTGATCTCGATGGTGGTGCGCATGGGCGAAGCATGGAAGACATGCACATGCATGTCAAGAGAGGCGGACGACCGCAGCAGCATTTCCTGCTTGGCGTCGTGTTAGGTTCGCACTGTCTTGACAGAGGACCCAACGATGAAAACCACTAGTCCGATTGCGGACCTGTTCGGGAAGTCTCCGTTCCGGCCTATGCAGCGGCACATGAAGATCGTAGTGAAGCGCGCGCTGAGGGCAGGAGAAGGATTGACTCCGTGGAATATGCACTAGTTCTCCTCACCCTGGGCATCGTCTTTGCCCTCTACATGACCTGGGGCGTCGGTGCCAACGACGTCGCCAACGCCATGGGAACGTCCGTCGGCTCAGGTGCCATCACGGTGAAGAAGGCCATCCTGATCGCCGCCGTTTTCGAGTTCGCCGGAGCCTTCCTAGCGGGAGGCCACGTGACCGGCACCATACGAAAGGGAATCATCGACGCCAACGCGGTGCCATCGCCGGAGATCCTGGTCTATGGCATGCTTTCCGCCCTGCTGGCAGCGGGCGTCTGGCTGATGGTGGCGAGCTACTATGGCTGGCCGGTTTCCACCACTCACACCATCGTCGGCGCCCTGGTCGGATTCGGGATGGTCGGCCTGGGCTTCGACGCCGTCGAATGGAAGGTGGTCGGGGGCATCGTGGCGAGCTGGCTGATCTCGCCGCTGATCGGCGCGACGATTGCCTTCGTGCTCGCCCAAAGTGTGCGCAAGTTCATTCTGGATACCGACTCACCGTTCGAGAACGCGAAGAAGTACGGCCCTGTCTACGTCTTCCTGATGGGTGTCCTGATCGCCCTGGTGACGATGTTCAAGGGATTGAAGCACCTGAGTCTGGAGCTCAGCACGGGGCAATCCGTGTTGGTTGCCATAGTCGTCGGCTTGATCGTTGCCTTCGTGGGTCGAACTCTGCTGCGACGAATCTCTCCCGTCGATGCCGATGCCGAGCGCGACTTCCACTACGCCAGCGTGGAGAAGGTCTTTGCGCCGCTGTGTGTCTTCACCGCCTGTTCGATGGCCTTTGCGCATGGCTCCAACGACGTGGCCAACGGCATTGGGCCGTTGGCGGCGATCGTCAGCATCATCGATACCGGTGAGGTGGCGCAGGAGTCGGCACTACCGCTCTGGATTCTGGTCCTCGGCGGCGTGGGCATCGTCCTCGGTTTGGCGACCATGGGCTACCGGGTGATGAAGACCATCGGCACCAAGATCACCGAACTGACACCAAGCCGCGGCTTCTGCGCCGAGCTGGCCGCAGCTTCGACCGTGGTGCTGGCTTCGCGCCTCGGACTGCCCGTATCGACCACTCATATCATCGTCGGAGCCGTGCTGGGCGTTGGCTTGGCCAGAGGTATCGCGGCCATCGACCTTCGGGTCGTAGTGGGCATCGTCACTTCGTGGGTCGTGACACTGCCGATCGGAGCGGCTCTCGCGGCTTTCTTCTTCTTTTTCTTCAAGGGCGTTTTTCTCTAGCCGCTGTTTCCCGCCGGCCTGACCTTAAGTACCGTATGGACTTCGGCAAGCTCCTCGAGGTTCCCAACCTCCGGCCGATCAAGGGAATCCCCTACCCGTCGGACGTCGGCTTCCGGCACCTCATCGTCACCGGGCCGCCCGGGTGCGGCAAGAGCTCGCGCATCGAACAGCTGGGGGGCTGGCCCGGCGAGGCATTCCTGGATCTCACCCGAGCCGGTTGGTGGCGAGATCGAATCCTGGCGACGCGACCGCGAGAAGTTCACCTCGGCTTTCCATTCGCCGGCCAGAGGGAGGGCCTGGCCCTCTTCGAAGAGGCTCAGGAAGGCGCCCCCGACCTGATTTTCGAGCCCCAGCGCGTTCGGCTGCCGCCGATGCGAAAGAAGCTCCGTGCGGTGGATTGGCAGCGACGATTTGTGCTCGAGTTCCTCTTGCCGCCGGCCGCGAAGGTCCTGGCGTTTCGTCGGGAGCGGGCCGCCGAAGGCACCCATCCGGTCGATCAGGGGATCTACCGGGAGCAGATCGAGCACCAGCTGGAGCTCTACTTCCGAGTCGCTGAAATTCTTCACAACGCCGGGTTCAGGGTCCTTGTGCGCAATGACTTCGAGGCCAACCCACGAGTCTTTCCCGACCCTGCGCCCGAGCGAGCCCCGCAGCGACGGCATGCCGCGCCGAGCGTTGGCTGGCTCGAATCCCTGTTCGGGCGGTTCCTTAGCGATCGGCCCGAGGCGGTCATCCGGGAGCTCGACCGCAGACAGCTCGCGCGTGAGAGTCTGCTGTTCGACGATCGTTTGCTGCCGCTCGAGATCCGACAGGGCGAAGTGAGACTCCGCCTGTACCGGGAACGGCTGATCGTGCCGGGCAAGCGAATGCTCGACTCGTTGGTCCTGCTGGACGCGGACAGCTTAGCCCGTGGGGTCAGCGGCTTCGCCGGCCTCGCTCCGGGCGAACTGGTGCGGTTGGCGCACAGCGACAGGTTGATCAAGGACTCCCTTCCGCTTCCAATCGGCGCGAAACTCAAGCTTTCGATCGAGAATGCCTCCGACGGCATCGTGATCACGGATCTCCATTCCGACCGGGGAACCGAGGTCGTCGCTCTCGGAGACTCCGCCGACGAGAATCTCCCCAAGATCAGAAGAGACAGCAACGTACGGCGGGTCGAGAGACTCTTCGGGCGGCCTCTGGTCATAAGATCGACCGCAGCGGCGCACGAGACCTTGAGAGCGGTGAACGCGCGACTCGAGTCGGGCACCTGGCGGCCACTCGATGCGGACAAAAAGCCGGGGGGGCTCGTGGAGCTTCCTCTCGAGCTTTGCCCGATCATCGTAGGCGACCTGCACGGCAACGTCGACAACCTGCTCAAGATGCTCTGTGTCAACAGCTTCCTCGAGGAGGTCGAGGCGAAACGGGCCGTGTTGATCTTTCTCGGCGATGCCGTGCACCCGGAGGATCCGTCACGGTTGGCCGACATGGAGAGCTCTCTCTTGATGATGGATCTCATTCTGCGCCTCATGGAGACCTATTCGGACCATGTCATTTATGTGCGCGGCAATCACGACAGTTTTTCATCGGAAGTGACCAAGGGGGGTGTTCCACAGGGACGACTGTGGCGAAAACACGTGAAGCAGATGCGGGGCGTCGATTTCCTGCAGGACATGGAAGACTTCTACGCCTCGCTGCCTCTGATCGTGGCGAGCGACGACTTCGTCGCCTGCCATGCGGGTCCACCGCAGGGCAAGGTGTCGCGTAGGCGGTTGATCAACGCCGCCAAGCACTCCAGCCTCGTGCACGAACTGACCTGGAATCGCTTCAAGGGCCCAGGCCACCCCGCAGGCTACTCCAAGCACGATGTCAAGGCGCTGAGATCGGCTCTGGACCTTGCCCCGAAAACGACGATGCTGGTCTCGCACAATCCGCAACGAGACGGCCAGTCGGTGTGGCTTCGCGCCGGGGGAATCAAGTACCACCATGTCATCCATAGCGCGGATTTCGAAGAGCTCGCGTTGTTTGCTCGGATCGGCGGCGAGATCGTTCCACTGAGATATCGCGCCGAGCCACTCCTAGGCTTCTTCGGGGGCTAGCAGCCCGTGGTAGAAGTCCTGTGGGTCGCGCGACCAGGGCTTACGGTGCGTGTGCAAGGCGCGAGGAGGAGGCGATGCCGGGACATCGTAGACGACGAGCAACGCCGCAGACGCGCCGTAACCCCTGGTCGCCCTTCGGGTTGGGGCGGTTTCGGGCCCGCTGCAGCGTTGGCGCTCCTCAACGATGACACCGCATCGCCTGCGTCGCGCCGCCTTGCAGCGCACCCGAAAGCGCTCCCAACGCGACCCGCAGGACTTCTACCACGGGCTGCTAGAAGTCCTCAGACGCTGTAAACTGCGGGCTCTCAAGCAGAGGAGATTCCCGCTGTGAGCAAGCAGTTTCGCTTCTTCGAACAAGTCAACCGGAGCTTCGACAGCGCGGCGGCTCTGACCAAGCACGACCCCCGGATGTTGAGTCAGATCCGGGAATGCAACGCCGTCTACCACTTCGCCTTTCCGGTCAAACGCGACGACGGCGCGATCGAAGTCATCCACGGCTGGCGCGCAGAACACAGCCATCACAAGCTGCCCACCAAGGGCGGGATTCGCTACAGCAGCAAGGTGAGCGAAGACGAAGTCAAGGCGCTCGCCGCGCTCATGACCTACAAGTGCGCGCTCGTCGATGCTCCGTTCGGTGGAGCCAAGGGCGGGGTCAGGATTGCGCGCTCCGACTACAGCGCTGGAGAGCTGGAGCGCATCACTCGTCGCTACACGTACGAACTCAAGAAGAAGAACTTCATCGGGCCCGGAGTCGATGTGCCCGCACCGGACTTCGGAACCACCGCACGGGAAATGGCGTGGATCGCCGACACCTATCACTCGCTTTCCGCCGGCGAGCTGAACGCGTTGGCCTGCGTCACCGGCAAGCCTGTCGCCCAGGGCGGCATTCGCGGGCGCGAGCAGGCCACCGGACGCGGCGTCTACTACGGGATCAGAGAGGCCTGCAACGACGAGGAGCTGATGAAGAAGCTCGGCTTCGACCAGGGCGTGGCCGGCAAGCGGGTCGTGGTCCAGGGCCTCGGCAACGTTGGACACTACGTCTCGAAATTCATGCAGGAGGCCGGCGCGGTGCTGGTCGGGCTGGCCGAGTACGAGGGCGCGATCGCCAATCCGGATGGGTTGGATTTGGAGGCCGTCGTAAGCCACCGCAAGGACACAGGCTCGATTCTCGACTTCCCGGGCGCTCAAAACATTAAGATTTCGGCCGAAGCTCTGAAGCTCGACTGCGACATCCTGGTGCCGGCGGCGCTCGAGAACCAGATCACACGCGATAACGCGCCCGCAATTCAGGCCAAGATCATCGCCGAGGCGGCGAATGGCCCGACGTCGGTCGGTGCCGACGAAATCCTGACCGAAAAAGAAATTCTGATCCTTCCGGATACCTATCTAAACGCCGGCGGAGTCACCGTCTCCTACTTCGAGTGGGTGAAGAACCTCTCTCATGTTCGCTTCGGGCGGATGCAGAAGCGCTTCGAGGAGGGCGCGTTTCGTCGCATCGTCGGAGCGATGGAGTCCTACACCGGACGGACGCTTCCGGACGCGGAGCGGGCCGATTTGACCCGCGGTGCCAGCGAGGAAGACTTGGTCAACTCAGGTCTGGAAGAGACCATGGCGCTGGCCTACGCAACGATTCGCGAGACCCAGCGCCGGTACGATGAGGACGTCAGCCTGCGCTCCGCGGCCTTCGTCACGGCAATCGACAAAATCGCGCTGTGCTACGAAGACCTGGGCATCTTCCCGTAGGCCCAATCGCCCAGGCGCACCGGCCGGCGTTTGGCACCCCAGTCGCCGGGGGCCACCTCGAAGTGGCCGGCGACCGGAGTCTTGCAGCTCGAGCAGCGGCCCTCGGCGTCGAGATTCCATTCGGTCATCACGTACCAATCTCGCCCGATAACCTTGACGCCGCATTCGTGGCAATACGTCGAGCCTCCGCTCTCGTCATGGACGTTACCGGTGTAGACATAGCGCAGACCGTTCGAGCGCGCGATCTCGCGAGCGCGCGTCAACGTGGCCGCCGGCGTGGGCGGCGTGTCCATCATCTTGAAGTCGGGATGAAAGGCCGAGAAGTGGTGCGGCACATCCGGACCCAATTCGGATGCGATCCACCGAGTCATCTCGTCGATCTCCGAGTCCGAGTCGTTCTCGCCTGGAATCAGGAGCGTCGTGATCTCGAACCAAACATCGGTCTCGTGCTTGAGATAGACCAGAGTGTCGAGCACGGTCCCGAGTTCGCTGCCGCAGACACTTCGATAAAAGCGCTCGGTGAACCCCTTGAGATCGACATTGGCTGCGTCCATCGCCGCGAAGAACTCTCGCCGCGGCTCGGCGCATATCTCTCCCGCGGTCACTGCCACGGTTCTGATGCCCCGCTCGCGACAGGCGGCCGCGACGTCGATGGCGTACTCGAGAAAGATCACCGGATCGTTGTAGGTAAACGCCACACTGCGACAACCGAGCCCCTCGGCCGCCTTTGCGATCAGCTCGGGCGAGGCCTGGTCGGTCAGGGTGTCGATCTCCCGAGATTTGGAAATATCCCAGTTCTGGCAGAACTTGCAGAACAGATTGCAGCCGGCCGTGCCGAAGGAAAGTACCGGCGTCCCGGGCAGGAAATGATTGAGCGGCTTCTTCTCGATCGGGTCTACGCAGAAGCCGCTCGAGCGGCCGTAGGTGGCCAGCACGATTGCGTCATTCTGACGGCCCCGGACAAAGCACAGACCCCGCTGGCCCTCACGCAGCTTGCAGAAGCGGGGACAGAGGTCACATTGGATGCGGCCATCTTCGAGACCGTGCCAGTACTTGGTTGGAACGACGCTCGGGTCGCGTGGAATAGGTACGTCCATGAGGTCTGCGCCCCCGAACAGCTTACACCCGGGTGCGGTTGCGCAGCACGCCCGCACTACGCGGTTGAGGTAAAACGGCGGTGGTCCGAAGCCCACCGCCGCTGATCGGGCCTTAGAACCGCCGGGTCAGCTAGTCGCTGCCGGAATCAATCATCGTCCTCGAACTCGTCCGGGTCGCTCTGGATGTAGATGACCAGGCCGTCGTGGTCCGAGGCGCGAAGCACCGTGCTGTCGTCTTCGATCAGGCTCGCAGGAGCATCGGCGTTGCCGCGACCGAACTCGGCGCCGCGCAGAAACTTCTCGATCTTCTCGCTCAAGAGCGCGTGGTCCAGAGTCTGAGCGTTGCCTCCAAAGATGAAGGAGTAACGCTCGAGCACCGGGACAACAGTGTCGACGACGTTCGCCAAGTTCGGTTCGGTCAGGTCCGGCCCCGAAACGAGGTTGTCGAGCGGATCGAAGGCACCCTTGATCTGACCGATCACGTCGACGTAGCCATCGGTGAACTCGAACGCATTGAAGTCTCCGATCACCATCACGCGCTTGTTCCCGTTCTTGCCCTGCCGGTCATCGATCATCTGGGCAATCGACTGCGCCTGTGCGAGGCGCTTCGCGCGCACCCGCTCCCCATCGGAACCATCGATCCCGTTCAGTGAGCGATTGTGCACCCCGAGGACGGAGAGCTTGAAGACGTCGGAGTCGTCGACGACGTTCGCGGCCGGGAACCGGGCCTCGAGCAGCAACGGAGGTCGATCGTGAAGTATGTCGACGCTCAGGTCGGACGGGTCGACGAAGGTCTCGTTCTTGCCCAGCTGGGTGACCGCATCCACATGCACCGTGTCGCGCACCAAGAAGCCGACGTTGATCCCCCCGACATCGTTGCCTTCCACCAACTCGGCGGAGTAGACCACCGCCGGAGCTATGAGCGCGACCTCAGTGGCCAAGTCCTGGAGGACCCCCAATTTCTCGGCTTCCTGGACCGCCAGAATATCCGGCGCATCCAGAACACCGACGATATAGCCCGCAAGCTTGGTAAGCCTTGTCTGATATTCGGCCCCGTCGTCAAACAGCCGGAACAGATTGAGCGAACCGACGGTGAACTCGCCCGGGTCCCGCAACCGGACCCCGATAGGCAGGACCGGCTCCAGACCGAGCACCAGGCTTGTGGGCAAGACCTGATAGTCGCCGAAGGTAAAGAACAACGGGCCCTCAGCCGAGACTGCCTGTTCGGCGAAGATGTCGGCGTCGGAACCACCCAGGCCGTTGGGGTCGATCTCGAAGACTTCGGGGTTACCGTCCCAAACCGGCAGACCCGGCTCACCGGGAAATTCGATCCCCGGTTCGCGGAAGGTGCGGTCGGTTCCGACCACGACCGGGGTCTCCCCGAAGCGATTGGTCGGACCGGTCGCGATGCCGTCGAATTTTACCAGCATTCCCTCGAACCGTTCGAGATCGGGAATCGGACCCGGCACCGGCGATGGCGTGGTGGCGTCGAAAATGACGACCGTCGGCAGTGGATTGCCAGCGCTGCCGATCGACAGCAACCGCACGTCACCCAACTCGGTCATGCCGAAGAATTCCTGCACCTGGGCCACCACGTCCACTTGATCGCCGACCAAAACCGAAGGCGCCGCGCCGGTGAACACGAAAATGCCGTCGGAGGTGTCGGGGTCGCCATCGCTGCGTACTGCCGGAGTCTGCATGAAGAAGCCGTCACTCGCGAGGGCGGTCACAACGTCGGCGTCGGTGCCGACGACGAAGCCATCGAAGGGGCTGCTCGCGCCGGATCCCTGGATGGTGAAAATCTCAAGCGGCGCGCAGTTGTTGAGCGCGCCCGGTGTCGACAGGCTCTGGCTGTAGGAGTCGGTGTTGCGCTGGCCTCCGAAGCCGTTCGGGCAACGCTGGTTCGAGTGGTTGTCCTTGTTGCCGGCGCCGCCCTCGTTGAGCTGCGGCTGAGCGGCGTTGAGCAGCACCAGGAGACCCGCGTCGTCGGAGTCGAAGGTGTCGTAGACCACGGCGTCGATCAGGTCGTCGGTGGTCACCGCCGTGCCGTTGGGGAAGGAGGCGGCGTCACCGACGTAAAGCGCCACGGCGTCGGCGCCGTTCTGCAGACCGTTGTTCGGGAAGACGAAGTCGGGCGCCGGGCTCACCGCGGCGTTGCCGGCCAGGAAGTAGCCGTCGCCGTCGGTCGTGAAGCCGTTCAGGCTGATCGTGCGGTAGGAGGCATCACCGTTGCCGTTGTAGAAGACCAGCACGAGGCCATCGAGGGCCGTCGAGCCCACGCCGCCGTCGAAGAGCTCGACGAACTCGAGGCTGTCGCTGCCCGGCGTGTCCGCGTCGACCTCGTTGATCACGATGGACGGCAACGGACAGTCGTTGGCGGCGCCCGGAGTGCCCAGGTCACCGTCGCCGAAAGGCGTTGGCGCCGTACACCAGTTGGCGCCCAGGTTGTTGTCGAGCGCCGGGCTTACGAGCGACATGGAAGCGCCGTTCGGGTCCGGGAACGTGGCGCCGTTGTCCCACTCCACGCGGTCGACTTCGTTCAGGAAGCTGTCGAAGAGCACGAGCTCGTCGCTCGAGTTCGAGAGGAACATGCCGGAGTACTGGAAGTCTACGGTCACGCCACCGTTGGTGGCGCTATTGGCGTTGTTGCCGAGCACCAGGAAGCCGCCCGGCGCGATCACCAGGGGGCCGCCGGTGATCACGAAGGAGTCGAAGTCGTTGTCGGCCACCGTCCAGCCGTTGACATCCACCGGGTCGGGCGTCGGGTTGAAGATCTCGAACCACTCCCCGCTGCCGTCCGAGACGGCCGAGGGATTCTGCAGGATCTCGTTGACCACCAGAGCCGGGGGCTCGGCCACCGGGCAGTCGTTGGCGGCGCCCGGCGTGCCCAGGTCACCGTCGCCGAAGGGCGCAGGCGAGGTACACCAATTGCCGCCCACGTTGTTGTCGAGGGCCGGGTCGATCAAGGCCATCGAGGCGCCGGTGGGATCCGGGAAGGCCGAGCCACCGTCGTACTCGACGCGGTCGACCTCGTTCAGGAGGGTGTCGCGCAGCACCACGTCGTCGGCGCTGTTGCCCAGGAACATGCCGGAGTACTCGTAATCCACCGTGACGCCACCGTTGGTGACCGTGTCGGCATTGTTGCCGAGCACCAGGTAACCCCCGGCGGGGATCACCAGCGGACCGCCACTCATGATCACGAAGCTGTCGAAGTCGTTGTCCTCGACCGTGAAGCCTTCGACGTTGATCGGGGCCGGCGTCGGGTTGTGCAGCTCGAACCACTCCCCGCTGCCGTCCGAGACCGCCGAGGGGTTCTGCATGATCTCGTTGATCACCACCAGGGGCACCACCGCCGGGCAGTCGTTGGCGGCCCCGGGAGTGCCCCGGTCGCCGTCGCCGAAAGTGGCCGTGGCCTCGCACCAGTTGGCTCCGTCGTTATTGTCGACCGCCGGCGACGCGAGCGACATGGAAGCGCCGTTCGGGTCGGGAAAAATCGGTCCCCCGTCCCACTCGACGCGGTCCTGCTCGGTGAGGAAGCCGTCGCGCAGCACGAGCTCGTCGGCACCGTTCGCCACAGCCATACCCGAGAACTCGTAGTCCACGGTGACGCCGCCGTTGGTACCCGAGTCGGCGTTGTTGCCGAGCACCAGGAATCCGCCCGCCGGAACCAGCAGGGGGCCGCCGTTCGAGATCACGAAGCTGTCGAAGTCGTTGTCCTCGACGGTCCAGCCCTCGATGTCGATGGCGAAGGCCGACGGGTTGAAAAGCTCGAACCACTCGCCGGCACTGTCCGGGACAGCCGAGGGGTTCTGCATGATTTCGTTGATGACCAGGTTTTGAGCCAGGAGTCGAGAAGACAGTGCCGACGCGATCGCCAGGGCGAACAGAAACGACGGGCCAAGCCGATTTATCCGCTTCGAGGCCTTCATGTCTCCTCCTCCTACTAGGGCCCGGTCAGGAAAAGCTGTTTTGAGGAAACCACTGGTTCTCTTGATCAGCCTCGACATCGACATCTCCTCCGTTTTTGAAACTCGACCGAGCGCGTCGCCGAGCGCAAAAGACGCTTCAACACGCGACACTGCCTCCTTCGGTGGTGTCGCGACTCGGTGACGAGCAAGCCCTCGTCCATTGATTGAACGTATACTCTAGTACCCGTCCGGAGGCAGAACAAATAGCCACTTCCGAATACGCGAAACCGGCTTGTCTGTAAGGGTCTCGGCGGACTATTTTTTGGCCGCCAGCCGTGTCACCATGGCTCGAAGCGCGCCCTGGGTCTCTTCACTGAACCAGCGGTCCACGAGCGCCTCGAGATCGGCCTCGGAGACGCTCTCGAAGTCTTCGATCAGACTCCTGCGAGCGTGAGCGCGGGTGGTCAGCATGGCATTGCGGGGCAGGGCCAGCATGAATCGGCACCATTCGATGGCGCGGGGCACAACCTCGTCGATCGGAAGAAGTTCGTCGACCAGGTGGATCGAATGCGCCTCGGCGGCCTCGATCATCAGG
>JADFQD010000038.1 GCA_022561975.1 Acidobacteriota bacterium | reverse complement strand
CATCTCCCATAAACGTCTGCTACACTTCGACGAGCGTTTCAAGAAGTTTCGTAAAAGTGGTTCTACCCCGTCGTGGAGCCAAAGCCGGCTCTCGCTCGCCTGTGAACGTACTACGGCGGAAGAACTTTCCCGGGGTTCATCAGCCCCTTCGGGTCGAGGGCTTGCTTGATCGCCCACATCACGCCGATAGCCGAGCCGTGCTCGAGCGCCATCCACTTTTGCTTGCCGATCCCGATGCCGTGCTCGCCAGTGCAAGTGCCTCCCATCTCGAGAGCACGCTCGACGATCGAGCGGTTGAGAGCCTGGGCTTCTTCGAGTTCGGTCTCGGAAGTGGGATCAATGACCAGCAGGAGATGAAAGTTGCCGTCCCCAACGTGGCCAACGAGCGGCGCCGGGAAGGACGCCCGCGAGGCCTCCTTCTTGGTTTCGACGATGCACTCGGCGAGCCGTGAGATCGGCACGCACACATCCGTAGAAATAACGCGCGCGCCGGGGCGCAGGCCGAGGTCCGCAAAGTAGGCCTCGTGACGTGCTTTCCAGAGCTTCCTACGCTCGCCCTCGTCGGTAGCCCAGCGAAACGCCAGGCCACCGTGCTCTGCGGAAATCTTGGCGGTGGCTTCGGCGTCCTCCTCGACTCCGCGGGGTGAGCCGTGAAACTCGAAAAAGAGCGTCGGCTGCACCGGGTGGTCGAGACCGGAATGCCGGTTGACCGCTTCGATCTGAACTTCGTCCAGAAGCTCGATCCTCGCGACTGGAATTCCCCACTGGATGACCTCGACCGCGGCCTCGACCGCCGACTCGATGTCCGCAAACGAGCAGACCGCGCTCGAGATCGCCTCAGGGATCCCGTGCACCCGGAGCGTGATCTCCGTGATCACGCCCAGGGTTCCTTCGGAGGCGATGAACAGACGGGTCAGATCGTAGCCGGCGGAAGATTTCCTGGCGCGAGTGCCGGTGCGGATCACCGAGCCGTCGGCGAGCACGACCTCGAGTGCGAGCACATTCTCGCGCATTGCACCGTAGCGCACAGTGGTCGTGCCCGAGGCGCCGGTCGCGACCATGCCGCCAAGGGTGGCGTCGGCTCCCGGATCGACTGGAAAGAACAAGCCGTGCTCGCCAAGCGCACGCTCGAGCTGAAGGCGAGTGACACCGGCTTCGATCACGACGTCGAGGTCCCCCGGGTGAATCGCCCGAATCCGATTCATACGCGTCAGATCGACCGAAACTCCGCCGTGGATCGGCAGCACATGACCCTCCAGCGACGAGCCGGCGCCGAACGGAACGATCGGGATGTCATGACGCGCGGACGCCTCGACGATCGCCTGCACGTCTGCCGTCGATTCAGGGAAAACCACGGCCCAGGGCCGTATCGGCGCGAAACACGACTCGTCCCGCCCGTGGAGATCGAGAATCGACTCGGAAACCGAGAAGCGCTCTCCAAGAAGTTCGGTCAGCTCGGCTACCAACTCGGCGGGGAGTTCAGCGACGACCGTCCTCGAGCCCATGGACAGAGGGTACTACGGAGGCGATGACTGACACCTCCGGCTATCCAGCACCAGTTCATGGCGCTGCGCGCCATGCCTGGCACACCGAAAAAAGGGCCGGGCGTTTCCGCCCGGCCCACCCAACTTGAGCGGCAAGGGAGAAGGAGGAGGACCCCCTCGCCTATGGGGGATGAAGAAGCGTCTACACGCTAGACCCTTGCCCCCCGAAGCGCAGTGAAATCCGTCACAAAGGCTAGCAAGCCCGTGCTAGATCGTGGCGGCCTTGCCGTCGTCTACGGGGCCCAGTTCGTCGTATGCCTCGCGCGCCGACGACGCCAGATCGGAGTCTCCGGTCAAAGCCAGGATGCACTTGGGTAGAAACTGGCCGGCGTCCTCACCCAGAGCCCATTCGAAGCGATGCAACATCTCCATCAAGAGGAAAGCAAACGCTGCGTTGTCGAGGGTACGGGAACCGAATTGTTTGGCGACCTTCTGGAACACCAGATCTCGGGCTCTCGAGTGCCCTTCGAGAGCTCGAAGGCGCTCCAAGATCTCGTTCTCTGCCTGCATCTTTACGAAGTTTCCACTCATGGCGGGAAGGGCCGAGACAGTCGAGTATTATCGGCGCGACGGCAAGCATAACAGCCGATCGCGGGCCCGAACGAGAACGACTTGGCGAATGAAACACCCACCATGGACGTATCGTAGGTGGAGTTAGACTGGACAAGCTCCACCGCAAAGAAAGACACGCCATGCCAAACCCGAGCAATCCCTTGAGACGATCACGCCGGCACCGAATCCTCGCCGGCGTCTGCGGAGGCTTCGCCGATTGGCTGGATTGGGACGTGACTCTGGTGCGAGTTCTCTATGTGTTGGTGTCGATCTTCTCGGCGGGTTTTCCGGGAATCCTCGCGTACATCATCCTCTGGGTCGCCATGCCCGAGGAATCTTGATCCGCGACGTCGACAGTGGAGCCAGATGTTCGTCAAGCGGTTCCAGATATTCCGGGCCTTCGGAATTCCGATCTATGTCGATCTCAGCTGGTTTGTGGTGGCGCTGCTGATCTCCTGGTCACTTGCCGATAACGTCTTCCCAAACAGCCTGCCGGGGCGGAGTGTTTCGAGCTATTGGACCCTCGGAATTTCCGCGACCCTTGGCCTCTTCGTCTCGATAATCCTGCACGAACTCGCCCACGCCCTGGTCGCCCGCCGGTTCTCGGTACCCATCAGAGGCATTACTCTCTTTATCTTCGGCGGCGTTGCGGAGATGGCGGAGGAGCCGCCGAGCGCGCGCGCCGAGTTTCTGGTAGCGGTTGCCGGGCCCATCGCCTCGATCGGAGTCGCGGCTTCCTGCTTCGGCCTTGCCGCTTTTCTCGCCGGCACTCCGCCCGCCTCGACCGTCTTGGGCTTCCTCGCCGGACTCAATCTGATCCTGGTCGCCTTCAACATGATCCCGGCGTTTCCACTCGACGGTGGGCGAGTCCTACGCTCGCTGCTCTGGCACTTGCGCAAGGACCTTCGGTGGGCCACCCGCATTACCTCTTGGATCGGATCGGCTTTCGGGATGGTTCTGATTGCGCTCGGGTTGTACCGAGCCCTCTTCGGTGGCGATCTCATCGGAGGCCTCTGGAGCTTCATGATCGGAGTGTTTCTGCGCAACGCTGCCCAAATGTCCTATCGCCATGTGGTCATTCGAAAGGCACTCGAGGGCGAACCCGTCTCGCGTTTCATGATCACCCACCCAATCACCGTGCCGCGAGCGATTCCGATCTCCGATCTGGTCCAAAACTACGTCTACAAACATCACTTCAAGATGTTCCCGGTGGTCGAGGGCGGCAACCTGCTCGGGTGTGTCACCACGCGTGCGATCAAACAGATTCCGCAGGCGGAGTGGGAGCGTCAGAGCGTCGGTGCCATCCTCGAGACCTGCTCGCCAAACAACACGATCACGCCTGGCGCCGATGCGATGCACGCGCTCGCGCGCATGAGCCAGAGCAACGTCTCGCGTCTCATGGTGGTCGAGAGTGGCCAGCTGGTCGGTATTCTCGCGCTCAAGGACTTGCTGAAGTTTCTCTCACTCAAAGTCGAACTCGAGGGCGGCAACGGCGCGGGCTAGCAGCCTCTTCAGGGACACGCCATCTTGACACTGCCTCGACCCGCAAGTACCCTGCCGCCAGCATCTGTTAGGAGTTTGAAACCAAATTCCACTTCGGAGGTAATGGATTGAGCGACCGTGAACGGTGGGGTACGCGAATAGGTCTCGTTTTGGCGATGGCCGGTAACGCCGTCGGCCTCGGCAACTTTCTGAGGTTTCCGGTGCAGGCCGCGCAAAACGGCGGCGGCACCTTCATGATTCCCTATTTTATCTCCTTCCTGATTCTAGGAATCCCGCTCATGTGGATCGAGTGGGGTATTGGCCGCTATGGCGGCTCATTCGGCCACGGCTCGGTTCCGGGCATGTTCGACCGGCTTACCGACCAGAAAAAGAAGTGGGCGAAGTACCTGGGAGTGATGGGGGTGGTGATGCCGCTGGTGGTGTTTATCTACTACACCTTCATCGTGTCGTGGATGTTGGCGATGAGCTTCTTCAGCTTGACCGGCGACTACTTCGGTCTCAGAGACATCGACGAGATGCGCGGCTATTTGGGCTCGTTCCAAAATATTTTCGACAGCTCGTATAGCGGACCGTTGGTCACGCTCTTCTTCTTCGCGATCACTTTCATCTTTCTTGGATGGGTTCTCCGGAGGGGACTCTCCGGAGGCATCGAGAAGCTGGCTCTCATCGGCATGCCCATTCTCTTTGTGTTTGCGTTTGTTCTCATGTGGCGCGTGCTTACCCTGCCCACCATGGCGGCTTCGCCCGCCGACGGTCTCAATTTCATCTGGAACCCGGACTGGAGCAGTCTCGGCAATGCCAAGGTCTGGCTGGCCGCCGCGGGTCAGATGTTCTTCACGCTCTCGGTCGGCATGGGCAGCATTCACTGCTATGCCTCCTACGTCAAACGTGATGAAGACATCGCCTTGACCGGCCTTTCCACTGCCGCCACCAACGAGTTCGCCGAAGTGGTACTTGGCGGCACGATCGCCATCCCCGCGGCCGTCGTTTTCTTCGGCGTCACCGGGGCCACCGCGATCGCCAACGGCGGCGCTTTCGACCTCGGAATCGTAGCCATGGCCGTGGTCTTCCAGGGGCTCCCCGGCCCCGAGATTCTGGGCAAGCTGGTGGCATTTCTCTGGTTCTTCCTGCTCTTTATCGCGGGCATCACTTCCAGTGTGGCGCTGGCGAGCCCCACGATCGCGTTTCTCCAGGACGAAATGCAGTTCACCCGCAAGAAGGCGGCGGCAATGGTAACCGCAATCGCCCTGGCGCTGGGTCTCTTCATCATCATCTTCTTCCGCAATGGCGCCCTGGATGAATGGGACTACTGGGCCGGCACCTTCGGGCTGGTGGTCTTTGCCGCAATCGAAATCGTCCTCTTCGCCTACGTCTTCGGTATCGACCGTGGCTGGGACGAACTCCATCGCGGTGCCGACATCAAAATCCCCGCCTTCTACAAACCGGTGATGAAGTACGTGACTCCCTTGTTCCTGTTCACCCTCCTCGGTTGGTGGGGGGCAACCGAGGCTCTACCGACCCTGCTAATGCAGAAGGTAGACGACCCGAGCCAGATTCCCTATCTGTGGCTGAGCCGAGGCGTCATGGTCGCCCTCCTGGTCATCGGCACCATCCTGATAAAACGCTCGTGGGCCCGCAAGGCCGGGGAGGAGGCCTAGATGGAACCTTTCGCGCTCGGCTTCATGCTGGTCTCGATGGCCGCAGTGACGGCACTGGCCGTGTTTTGCTTCGCCAAGATTCTCCGCGGCGATAAATAGCTCGGGGACACGGCCGTCGATCGTCCGGCCGACCCAGGATGGGAGCTCAGGCCGCAATCTCCTGACCCGGCAGGAAGGGAGGCATGGGGCAGTCGAGAGCATCGGCGATGGCACGCAGTAGCTCCCCTTCAGCGAAGGTTATCTCTCGGTCCGCGATCACAGTGGCGACGGCAGCTTCGAGAATCTTGGCCTTGAGCAGCGGAGCGCTGCCGGCGAGCTCGCGAAGGGCCTGATCCACCGCCGAGAGAGCTGCTTGCTCCCTCGAGCGCAACTCCAACGGTCGCCCGAGCCGTCTCGAGCCTTCGCTGAAGGCCTCTTGCGCCTCACTGTCGTCTGAAGTTCCGGCGTATGCCAGAGCGGATAGGAGGACCGCACATTCCTCTTCGATGTCTTCCAGCCTGTGGTGGCGGATCGATGCCTGTGGTGGCCGGCCGAACCGAGGCTCCAGATGACGAATGAGAATGTGCTGCAGAGCGAACTCGAACAGGCTGATGCGATCGTCGGCCGCTATCAGTGCCTCGACATCGGTCTGGAACTCGGCGTACTGGCGAGGCGAGAGAGTCCGCAGAGCCGGCACTGTCAGATCGATCAAGGGGAGGCGGGCCGCCGCCGGGCTGGCCTCGAGCAGCGGCAGAACAGCGAGAGTTTCGCTGTAGGTCACCCCATCGGTCGACGCCCGTAGGTATTGGAGCTGTCTTTGCCGGACCTCGGGCGAGGGGTCCAAAAGCAGGCCGAAAACCACCGCTCGGGCCGCCAGAGGCTCGTGCACACGCCGCTTGAGACTCTGCGGTAGAGCGGCAAGAAGGCGGGCACTGTAGGCGAGATGTTGCTCGCTCGGGTCGCCGATGCGCTCCACGATCCGGCGCGGGTCCAATCGCCGCGCGGACGTCCTTTGGCCGCTGGGCGCGGCGAGTGCTGCGAGCGGAGCGAGTGGAGCCAGGCCCGCGGCTGACACCTCGGCACGTCCAGCGGCGGCCGCCTCGTCAATCTGAGGCAACTCACCGTCCCAATGAGGATCCAGGCGTCGGATCCGCTCGGTGAGAGGTGGATGGGTAGCGAGAAAACCGGACATGTTCTTGCGCAACCCATTGCAGAAGAAGAGGTGGCTGGCCTGCTCCGCGTTCTTGCTTTCGAGTTTGGAACCGCGGACGAAACCTCCGATTCGCTTGAGGGCGCCGGCGAGGCCCAGAGGATTACGGGTGAACTGGACGCCGGAAGAGTCGGCCAGGTACTCGCGCTGCCGCGAGACGCCGCTTTTGATGAGGCGGCCGAAGAAGACGCCAATCCAGCCGACGACCAAAAGAGCCAAGGCGAAAAGGAGAATGGCCATTCCCAAACCACCACCCTCCCTCTTTCCACCGCGCCGGGCGCCGCCGGAGAAACGCATCGAGTACAGCACCCAGTAGCCGATAAGCGCGATGACCAGGATGCCGTGCAGGATCCCCATGAGACGGAGATTCAGCCGCATGTCGCCGTTGATGATGTGGCTGAACTCATGGGCGATGACGCCTTGGAGCTCATCTCTCGTCAACTGTTCCAGACAGCCGGCGCTGACGGCGACGATCGCGTCCGCGCTCGTGTTCCCGGCCGCGAAGGCGTTGATTGCCTTCTCGTTTTCCAGCACGAAGACCTCCGGCACGGGTGCGCCGGAGGCGATGGCCATCTCTTCGACGACGTTCAGGAGCCGGCGCTCGTTAGGGTCGTCCGTATTCGGGTCGACAGGTCGTCCACCCAGGAGCCTCGCCACCGCCGCGCCGCCTTCGCGCAGAGAAGCGATCTTGTAAAGACTGCCGATGAGAATCACCGCCAGGGTCGCGACCGTGACGGCGATGGCGAGCTGCGGATTGAACTGTCCCTGTCCCGTGTCAAGGTCGAGTTTGGCGGAGGCGCCCTGGAAGATCAGGCTGGCTGCGATGTTGACCGCCACGACGATGAAAACCACCGCCAGCGCGAAAAGGACCACGAGTCGTCGCGTGTTGCGGCGCGCGACGTCCTGGCTAGCGAAGAAATCCATCCAGACCTGGCTTGGCGGAGGCCCTCAGCACGGGACTCCGGGCGATGCGGAGTCGGTTCTCGAGGAGCACTCAGGTGAAGGAAACCTTGACCGTTTCGCGTTCTTCCGGCTTCTCGATCTCGAAAAGGTTCGCCTGTTTGAAACCGAACGTACCCGCCAGCAGGACATTGGGGAAGGTCTGGCAGGCCGTGTTGTAGGAAGTAACGGCGTCGTTGTACGCCTGCCGAGAGAATCCGACCTTGTTCTCGGTCGAGGTCAGCTCCTCCATCAGTTGCGACATGTTCTGGTTGGCCTTCAAGTCGGGATAGGCCTCGGCTAGAGCAAAGAGACGGCCCAGGGTCCCAGTGAGGGCCGCCTCGGCGCCCATCAGACTCTGCATGGCCTCAGGATCGCCCGGATTGGAGGCGGCGGCGGAGGCCGCAGAGCTCGCCTGGTTGCGGGCCTGGATGACGGCATCCAATGTTTCCCGTTCGTGCTTCATGTATCCCTTGGCGGTCTCGACCAGATTCGGAATCAGGTCGTAGCGCCTCTTGAGCTGCACATCGATCTGCGCGAACGCGTTCTTGAACCGGTTCCTCAGGCGTACCAGGCGGTTGTAGATGCCGGCGACAATGGCGATGACGACGACGATCACAACTACGAAAAAGCCGAGTGTCACGAGTAAGGTCATCGACGAGTCTCCCTTGCTTTCAGCATAGCAGCCAGCCGCCCGGAGCTTCTGGCACCCACCCGATGGAACCTTTCGCGCTCGCCTTCATAGAGGTGGACCCCATCCTTCGGATAGTTTTCAGTCATAGCCAAGGTGGTATCCGGGTTCATGATTCAGGCTGCTTTGGACTGCTTGGAGGCGGGGCGAAGCCCCCGTCTCCAAGCCGCCACCTCTTCAGTGTACGCCTCATTGGGCGTCAGGTAGTCGAGCGACGAGTGCGGTCGCCGTCTCTATCGCCAGATACTCGGGGCGCTACCGGGGGGCTTCTACGCCACGCAGTCAAGATGACCCATGAACGCCGGGTCCGGAAGCTCGCGGCTTGACTCATTGTACGCCTGACCCCCCTGGTGGTGATGGCCGCCTCCTACGCCGACGAGCTGCGCGGGTTTCCGCGCAAGTCGGTGAGTAAAGACGAGCGGCATCCATGGCCGTTTCTTCGCATCGAGCAACCCCTGTATACGCGCGGGGAAAGCCGGGAAGTCCAGGAGAGGGTGGAACGCATGCTCGAGGTGGCGAGCCAGAAGGCTTTCAAGATCTGGAGCCTGTCAACGCCGCTGAAAATGCTCTCCTGGGTGCTTCGCGCTGGCCTGGTGGCGGGCTTTATCTGGCTATGGGTGAAGCGACCCGGCTTGGCCCTGTTTCAGATCCTGCCGCCGGAGGGGCTCTCGGTCACGATCGGCTGGATCGGCTGGACGGCCTTCTTTGCACTCCTGGCCGTCGTGCTGAGCCGGGTGCTGGGCCGGTTCCTGGGCAAGGCGGCGATGGCGATTCTCAAGTGGCGCGACACGCTCAGCAAGATCGTGCTCGGCGTGGTGATGGCGACGGTGGGCTTCCTCGCGGCCCGGCTTCATATCCACGTCTTCCGACAAGGCGTTTCTTGCCAAGGGCAGGCTGAAGCGGGTTCTGAAGGAGTAGCATGCCGGGGAGCCCCCGAAGCTTCGGTGGCATCGAGTAGAACGGGGCAGATCAAACCGAGTACGGCTCGAAAGGGAAATCCCGTCATGACGATCTATGAGCAGGACGGCAGAAAGGAAGCCCGGCGGGTTTTTATCTCGTACAGCAGCATCGATCGGTTTCGAGTCAACGGTTTGGCTCTATTGATGGAGGCGATGGGACACCAGGTGTTTCACGACCATCGCACGATCAAACCCGGGATGCGTTGGCAAGCGGCGCTTCAAGAGGGATTGAAGAGCGCCGACGCTGTTCTCGTCTTCTGGACCCGCCACGCAGCCAAGTCCGATTGGGTGCGCAAGGAATACGAGTACTTCGCCGCCAAGCACGCCGATCGTCTGCTGGTGCCTGTTCTGGGAGACGAGACCCCGCTGAGCGAGCTGCTCAAGACGCGACAGCACGCCGATTTTGCACCCGTGGTCAACGAAGTCCTCGCGATGCAAAGGAAGATGAAGGACGAGGGTGCCGGCGCGAAGGCCATCGAGAATGCCGTGTCGAAGAGGTTGGAGGAGGCGGGTGTGGAGATCAAGGAGAAGGACAAGAAGTGGATCTTCCTCTTTCTCGGATTCGGATGGCTGCTCACCCTGCTCAGACACCCGGGCTCCTCAGCCCAAACGGCGGGTCGGGCGGTGGTCGAGAAAACCGCTCAGGCGACGGTAGGTCAGGCGTTGGTGATCGCGACGGCGGCTCTGGTCGGTGTGGCGGGCGCCTATCCGGCAGCGCTGAACCTGGCCGAGACGGGGCTTCGGCAAGAGGTCGAAACCCTACGCCACGGAAACCGCCGGCTCCGGGTGGAGAACGAGCAGATGAGCGAAGGAATGGAAGCCGGGGTCTGCCTCTCGCAAGATGTACTGGACCGCCGGCTCGGCGACATCGCGTCTCGTCTCGATGATCTCGCGCAGTGCCGGCAGGAGATCGCGACGCTAGCACGCGAGGTCGGCCGGCTCGGGGAGGGAGTCGCGCCTTTCCCCGAGGGGCTCTCCCGCGGGCAGGGGCTCTCCCGCGGGGAGACGATCGGGGAGACCGAACCGTCGGAGAGTGCGGCTTCTGAATCGCCGCGCGACGGTCGCGCCGTGGACGGGAATTCGGTACCACAGGGCCAGGTCGAGGTGCCGCCAATCCAATTCAAGCCGCCTGTTGCCGGCGGGGCCTTCGTGAAGCCGCGTTTGGTCTTCGATCCACATCCGGACTATCCGAGATCGGCGAAGAGAGCCGGAGTCGAAGGAGTAGTCGGGGTGCGGGGCGTGATCGACAGAGAAGGCAACGTCTTGGTTCGGACGATCGAAACGGCGCCGGGTCCGAGACAAGATGCGCTCGCTGACGCTGCGCAAAAGGCGGTCGGGAAGTGGAAGTTCGAACCCGGCACCATCGACGGCGAACCGATCGAAGTTGAGCTAACGGTCACGGTCAAATTCGATTTGGGGGCAGAACAATAGCGTCAGTCCGTCAACAGCCGCGGCGCGGCGGCGCTAGCCCGAGGCCGAAGCTCGCCCGCGAGCGAGGAGCATGCGACCGACCTCACCGCCGAGGAGGTTGATGTCGAACGGAATCGGAGCATCGGTCTGGCGGAAGATCGCGGTCCCCGACTCGCGCGCCCGGTGGCGGTGGCCGAGTTCGTAGAAGACGTTGGCGTTCAAGCCGGTAATGTCAGCCAGAGCGATCCTCGAATACTCCAGGTAGTTGAACATCTCGTGGCTGATGTCGCCGGCGAAGAAGTCCTTGTCGGTGCGCCGAGCTTCGAGGTTGCCCTCCTCCGGCTCCGGCAGCGGCACGGCGTTGATCGCCGGCTCGAAGATCTCGTCGTAGATCTGGTCGAAGTCGACCTCCCGCTCCCCCACCGGCTTCTTGCCGAACGGCATGATGGCGAAACAGATCTTGTTGTAGTCCACGACCTAGCTCCTGCCAGCTTCCGAGGCTCGCCCGAGACCCTGCCTGCAGGTTGCCTCGGGTCCGCACGGATCTGACTGCGGTGAACCGTGCTAAGGGAAGCCACAGCTCACAGCCCAAGACCCCGAACAGCAGAAAAGCGATTTCCTACGCTGCTGCCATACACGGAAGCCGGGTGTCGCCTCCGCAGGCGGCAGCTCGACCTCCTCGCGGCGCTCGAAGAAGACGTCGGCGAGGGCGCGGGTGATCGCCGCGCTGTCGAAGTGGGCGAAGGGCATGGGATCGCCCCCGCCGGCCGCGGGCCGGTGAGGGACGATCATTGTAATCGACTAGCCCTCCGGCGCGTCCGCCTCCTCCCCGAACATAGGTGCCGCTCGTTTCGCGGCAGCCGGCGGGCGAGGGGCGTCTCGGCCCATTCCGCCATCACCAACAAGACCCTGACGTCTCCCGCGAACGGCTGTGGGTTCTGGCGCCGCACACCTGAGTCACAGCAGGACTTGACGTGTCTTCGGAGCCTCCCGCAAGGTGGGAATCTTAGGGTGCTCTGCTCCTTGGGATACGATCAAAAAATGAGCGGGCGGTCAGACCGTGGATGGTCAACTGGGCGGCAGACGGCATGACCCGGATCGTCGTCTGTTCCGGCGAGCCGTCGGGTGACGCCATGGTGCAAGAGCTCCTGCCGGCTCTCCGGGCCCTGTTCGGCACCGGGCTCCAGCTCAGGGTTCTGACCAGTTCGCCCGTCGACGGCCTGGGGGAGGATGAGGTTCTCTGCCCGGCGCCCGAGCCGGTTCTTGGCTTTTCGATGGGCGGGGCGCGGCGGTGGAGATCTGTGCTGGAGAACGTCTGGGAGATCCTGGCGCCTGATCCGCCCGATCTGTTCATCGCGATCAGCCACCATGGGTTCAATCTGGTCCTGGCCGCCGAGCTGAAAGCGCTCGAGGGAGCGCCGACCAAGACACTGATGGTGGCGCCGCCGGAGGTTTGGGCGTGGGACGTGAGGTTGTGGCTGCGCGCGGTGGGCCTCGTCCTGCGGTGGGTGGCCGCGCACCGGCAGAGCGTGCCGTTTGTTCTCGGCACCATGGCCAACCGAGGTCGCAGCACCTTGAAGGTCTTCGATGGAATTGCCTGCCTTATGGAGCCCAACTTGAAAGCCTACCGTCGGCTGGACCGGAAACACGAAGCCGGCAGGCTCGTGGTCAAGGTGGGTCATCCCTTCACCCGCTACGCCGACGCGGCCGTGCAGGAACGGGTGCGCGACGCGGCGCGAGCTATGCGGGCGACTCTGGTTTCGTCGCCCGATGATCTCCTCGTCGGGCTCTTCCCCGGAAGTCGAGAGGCGGAGGTGGATCACTTGCTGCCAATCATGCTCGACGCCGTGAACCGGCTTCGCGGTCGCTTCGGTGATCGCCTCAAGTTCGTCGCAACGGCTAGCGATGAGCGGCGCGCAGCGCAGATACGACGTGTGCTCGACGATCACTCGCGGCGGAACTCAGTAGCATCCATTCCGCACGTCACCAGCCAGGCGGAAGCGACCCTCGGCGCCGCGGACTTCGGCCTGTTGTGCTCGGGGACCGTCACTTTGCTGGCGGCCATCCTGGGACTCCCATCGGTCGTGATCTACGACCGTGGTTGGAGCCTGCCGCGCACGCTCTTGACTCACCTCCTATTGCGCAGGGGCAGGGTCTCATCCGAGCGAGGCGCGGAGTTGTTCGGCTTTGCGCTCCCCAGCGCCATAGTGGGGGAGCGGGTCTTCCCCGAGCTCACAATGCGCCAATGCACGCCCCAGGGCGTGGCGGCGTCTCTGGAGAAGATGATCGGCAACGAGGACGCGCGAGAGCGGATCCGCATGCACCAGCAGCGGCTTCTTGGCCTTCTCCAGCCTTCACCGCCGAGAGCTGGATACGGCACGACCGCTGATACGCCCATGCAGCGGGTCGCTCAGGTCGGCCTACAGCTTGTCGCCGGGTCGGCCGAGCGAGTTTGAGTCGCGCGACCTACCGGATCACGTGGTCAAGCCCACGCTGCCGGAGGAAGCGAAGAAAACGTCTCTTCTTGCGGCGCAGGTAATGCCGATACAGCAACCTCAGTGACAGGTTGTCGATCAAGGGGATCGTAGCCCGTGCTTGCCGGAAGACCTCGAGGACCTCGGCAGCACGGACAGGTCTCCATCGCTTGAGGCCAGCCTCGGGCTCCTCCAGGTCGATCGCGTACTCTTCGATGACCTCCGGAGGGATGTTGATCAGGCCGACGGCGAGATCCGCCTCGAGGTCCATGAGCGCATCGGCACACAGGTAGGCGCGACTCCCCAGATCAAGGCAAGGGTCGGGCAGTTCCTGCTTTCCCGTGGAAAAGTAGGCCAGGCAGCGCAGAAACGCGCGACCCGTCGTCAGGACATAGTCGTCCAACTCTGAGGCGGAGGGCACCCGGCCGCGTCTGCTGATGTCGAACTCCATGGTGTCGAGGAAGGCCTCGAACTGTGCCCGCAGTGGGGCGCCTCTTTCCCTGTCCCAGGCGAAGAAGGGCAACCCATACCGGGCTGGAGCGACAACGTCCTCCTGCTCCAGGGTTCCCTCGTAAGCGGCGTCCATGAACCCCCGCTGCTCCGCCATCAGCTCGAGAGAGGTGGCTTCGTCTTGCTCTTCGTCGACCATATCGTCGACACAGCGAAGATAGGCGTAGCCAAGCATCGAGTATCGCCAATCCGCGCCAAACAGGAGCGCATAGGAGAGTTTCTTCGGCAGAGGAAGTGCCTCTCCAGAGGCCCGCATGGCGTCGCGGAACAAGGAGGGGTCCAGCCGGCTCGAACTCATTGAAGAAATGCTACCAGAGGGAGGAAGCCCCGACGGCGAATCAGCTAGAATCGCTACTCACATGCCGTTAAACCCAAGCGTCGTCATCGTAGGGGCAGGCCCGTCGGGCTCCTCGACCGCGTTTCACCTTCTCGAGCACGGCGTCCAGGACGTCCTGGTTCTCGACAAGGCCAGCTTTCCAAGGGACAAGCTGTGCGGTGGCGGGCTCACCCGGAAGGCGCAGCAAGAGCTCGACCGGATGGGTGTCTACGACGACGAGGTGGCGACCGAGGCCTACCACGTACCGAAGCCGTACATCGTGATGCCCTCGGGCAACGCGCTGTACGCACGCCCCCGGGAGGACAAGCTCACGCAGATGCTGGTGCTCAACCGGCGGATCCTCGACGAGATCCTGATGCGAAGAGCCCGGCAGCGGGGCGCCGAGATCCGCGAGGGCGTCGAGGTGACGGAACTCGTCAGGGAAGACGGCCGGTGCGCAGGCGTTCGCACCCGCGACGGCGAGATCTTCTCTGCGGACGTGGTCGTGGTCGCCGCCGGTGCGCGCTCGGCGCGCCTCCGGCCCGACGGCGCCCGCTCGGTCGAATTGGTTGCCTTGGAAGGCCGCTACAGCGGCGAGCCGATCGAGCACGGGACCGCCTGCCTGGTCTTCGAGGAGGCCTTCACCCCACAGTACGGCTGGGTCTTCCCCGAGTCCGAGAAGATCGTCAACGTCGGCGTCGCCGTCATGGGCAGGGGCAAAGCCAAAGAGCTGAGAGCTCGGCTGAAAGTCATGGTCTCCAAGTACCTGCCGCGACACCTCGGGGAGGCCTGCGTCTCCTGCCGCACCACGGGCTTTCCGATCCACGCGAGCTACAAGATCGACGATCTGGTCGACGGCAATGTGCTCTACGTCGGGGAGGCAGGAAGCCTCGCCGATCCGCTCACCCTCGAGGGCATCTCGCAGGCGCTCGTCAGCGGGCGGCACGCCGCCGGCTCGATTGCGGCCTACCTGCGGACTGGCGAAGCGAGCTGTCTGGGCGCGTACCAAGAGACCGTCCGCAGAGAGCTTCGCCACTTCGCGTACATGCGGTGGGTCGCTGCGATCCTGAAGCGTCGCTCCGGCGCGCGGCTGCTCGAGGCCGTCCTGCGGCGCACGCCAAAGTGGCTCGTGGACGAGAAGCGTTTCGCCAGCCCCTGACTATTCGGCTGGCGCCCCGGACGCCTGGGGCTGGGCGATACGCGGCCCAGCCTGGCCGGGTGCGAGCTAGCTTCCCGACCAACTCAGAATTCTGCTCCCACCGATTCCTTAGCTCTTTTTTGTGCTCCTCGGACAGGGCGGAGAGGGCCGCCCCGGTTTCCTCGTCCTCCACCACGCGCACTGGCTGAGCGGCTCAGCTGGGCCAAGCTGATTCGCCGCGTCTACGAGGTCGAGGCGCTCCTGATCCCCTTTTGCGATGCGGGTCTACTCGAAGCTCACTCGCGCCGTTTCACCGGGGACGGTGGTCACCGCCTGGCTGCGTACTCGGCCCGCGGCGTCGATGAGCTCAACGACCCAATCACCGGCTGGAACAAAGGGAATCTCGGTCCAGGATCCGAAAACGGGTATCTCGCTGAGAACGTGGCCAAAGGCCGGGAACCTCAACACTCCGGCGGCGGGAGAGACGAGTCGCACCATTCCTGCCGCGTTCTCGCTGCCAGGATTCAAAATCTCGACCGACACCGTGGCCCCCTGGGGCAACACGACGTCGACCCGAGGCCCCGGAACCGTCACGGCCCGCGCGACGACAGCGCTTTGCTCCGCAGCGACCAGCAGCGTCCAGTCTCCGCGCGGAGCCGAGGAGAGTCGAAACCTCCCTGCAGGCCGCCCCACCAGCGCGTCGGCCAGGACGCGGTTTCCGGCGGCGTCGACCAGGGCAGCGCTCACGAGATCGGGCCGAACACCCGTCCACAACGCCACATCCAACTCGAGACCGGCGCCAGGCCGCAGCGCGAGCTCGATTCCCGAGATCTCTATTCCTGGAAGGGTGTCCACTCTGAGCGAGCCTTCGGCGTAACCGGGCGCTTTGGCGCGAAGCAGTACGCTGCGGCCCGCGGGGACGTAGAGCTCGAATTCTCCGCCGATCGTCGCCTCCGCTTGCGCGCCGGGCAAGAACGACATCAGATCGTTCTCGACCACGGCCGAGACCTGGGCGCCGGCGAGCGCTTCTCGGCCGTCCTCGGCGATCACCCGCCCCGAAAGGCGGACGTTCGAGATCTCGATCGTGATCTCGGTATCCCCCACGACACTGACCGGTTCGGTGTGGTTCAGGGTGGCCACCAACACCTGATACGCCCCGTCCTCGAGACCCACGATCCGAAAGCGGCCGGTGGTATCGGTCGACGACGAGCCGACACCACCGCTGCCGCCTATCACCATTATCTGTGCCTGAACCACCGGCTCGCCGTTCAGCAGGACGACGCCGGTGAGGCTCGATCCGGCGGCGAATTCGAGGTCCACCCAGGTCTCGCCGCCCCGGGTATCCAGGGTGAATTTCTCGAACACGACTTGCCCACGTTGCCGGCTCGACGCCATCACCTGGCCATCGGAAAAATCGACATTCGGAATCCGGTATTCGGCGTCGTCGCCGACCAGGCCCGCGGCCGCGGCCTTTTGGTCGGTCGCCATCACCTGAACCTGCGCGAGCTCGTCCGGCTCGAGACCCAGAATGCGGCCGCGGATCGTCCCGCCGCGGTGAAGAGTGAGGATCACATTCGCTGCCGGGCTGTCGCTGGTTTCGACACTTTGAGCGGCGCTCACCGCAAACCCCGGCTTTCTCGCCTGGAGCTGGTAGACCCCGGAGCCGAGGCCCCTGATCTCGAATGAGCCGTCTCGTCCGCTCACAGCCATCTGGCTTTCGGCCATCACCACGGTGGCGGCCCATGAAGAGGCCCCCTGGATCCCGATGTGGGCCCCCTCGACCGGCTCGCCGGATTCGGTGACGACGACGCCCGAGATGGCGGCTCCTCTGTGGAGCACGAGATCCAGGCGGTTTCTCCCCGGTCGGATCTCGAAGGTCTGCTCGAGTCGTGCAAAGTCAGGATGGCGAACCGAGACCAGCACCTCTGCCGTCGCGGGATCGAGACCCCGAACCGCAAACGTGCCGTCGCCGTCCGTTCTGCCCTCCGACCGAATACCCACGGTGCCCCTCATCATGGCCAGGGACGAAACCGAGAGGCGGCCGTCTATCTGGATCGTGGCCCCGACCACGGGCCGTCCCTCGCCGTCGGTCACCGTTCCGGTCAATTCGGAGCCGGCCGTGACCCGCAACACGAGGTCTCGCCGCTCTTCGCCGGCCGCGACCGTGACCGCCAACGGCGCGCGGGCGATCCAGCCCCATCCCCGCGTCACCGAGACCTCGAGCCGTCCGGGCGAAACACCCATCACCTCGAAGGAGCCGTCAGCGCCCGAGATCCCCCCTGTCATTTCGCCCCCGAACCTCATGGCACCCGTTACGGGCTCTTCGGGAGCCAGAGTCCTGACAGAGACGCTCACGCGCTCGACCGGCGCCCCGGCGTCGTCGACTACCCGGCCGGAGACCCGAGCTGCCCGATTGAGTACAATTTCGAATGGCTGGGCCGCCCCAGGATCGATTTCCGGGACCCACTTGTCGACATAGTCCCTATGCTGGACCGAGGCGTTGTACCTGCGGTTCTCGGTCAGTCCGCCGACCGCGAAACGGCCTTGGGCGTCCGTGGTGACCCTCTTTCGCCCATCTTCTTCGAACTGGACTCCCATAAGCACCGGGTCGGAGGCGTCGCCGAAAATGATGAGCTCGGCATCGGCGATCGGCTGACCGCCGCGCGAACGCACCAACCCTCGCAGCTCCACTCCCCAGGCAAGCTCGATGTCGCCCAGATCCCGTTGCGTCTCGCCATCGGTCAGATCCACGTCGCGGACGATCTTGTCGGCGAACCCATCCCCGCGAGCGACCAGAGCCATCAGCCGCCGCGGCAGCTCTTCCAGCCGAAACCGACCCTCGGCATTGCTTTCCGTCTGCGGAGGACGCTCGGTCCGAGACGAGAAGGTCCTCATCCTCGGATCCGCCTCGACCGGCACCAAGTACACCCGACCTCCCACGACGGGCTCCTGATCGGGCGTCACCAGGCGGCCGATGAGCGCGCTGCCCGGATGGAGCACGATCTCGAGGTCTCGACCCGGCTCCAGGGTCAACCTTCTGTAGTCCGGGGCAAACCCCGGGGCTTCGGTCGCCAGCTCGTAGGAACGCCGAGCGGTGAGTCCGGTGAGGCGAAAGGCGCCGTCGGCATCGCTGCGAGCGGTCATGATCTGGTCCCGCGTCGTGACACGGAGCACTGCATCCGCGATCGCCTCGCCCTGGGGATCGACCACGCGGCCTGCGAGTGCTCCCGTGCGAGCGAGTGCTAGGGTCGGAACTCGAGGACCGCCCGGCCGGCGCAGAGCCTCGATTGTTGCGACACCGTAGCCGGGCGCCTCGGCCTGTAGAAACCACCGGTCGGCCGAGCCCCGCTCTAGCCTGTAGCGCCCATCCGTGCCGGTCACATGAAACCCGCCGATGTCGCTCGAGGACCAGACCAGCGCTCCTCCTACCGCTTCCCGAGTGTCCTCGTCAACGACCCTACCTGCAAGCTCGACCGGCGCGGACAACCGCCATTCCCGAACCACGCGGGTCTTCTGCTCTCCGGCGAGGTCCCTAGCGGCAACCAACAGCTCGGTCGATTCGATCTGTCCCGTCACTCGCCGGAGAGTCAAGCGCGAGGGCTGGTCCGGCTCCACGAACAGAACCGCTTCCCCGCTCTCGTCGGTCGAGGCAGCCACCCAATTGAGAGACGACATGGTGACCACCGCCTTCGAGACCGGCTCGCCCGAAGCCGCCCGGACCTGAACCGTCACCGGATTCCCGGCACGAAGTCGCAGGGTTGTGTTTGCCGTGTCGAGCTCGTCGGACTCGGCGGGCAAAAACCCGCTCACAAAGGCGTGGACACGGACCTTCTGACCTTTCTGACGTGCCAGCCGAACGCGTCCGTCTTCACCGGTCCGGCCGTAACGGCCGGCGCCCTTCCACGGCGATGGCGACGGCCGGCGAAACCGGCGCCGCTCGGCTCGAACCGGTCGGATCCAGACCTGCGCCCCCGCAAGCGGCGAGCCTTCGCCGTCCTCGATCCGCACCTCGAGCCCGGCGTCGGTCTCGAGCACGGCATCCGGGAGGGTCTCGTCCTCGAGTAGCGGGACGAGACGGCAGCGCACCGGAACCCTGCCTGCCGCCGAGATCTCGACCTGCCACATTCCGCCTTCGGGAACGGCGAGGCGAAACTCTCCGTCCCTCGAGGTCCGCACCGTCGCGGCCACGTCCCATCCCTCCACTCCCTCGAGAATCTGCAGCGAGCGCTCGTAGAAGGGCACAACCCGCTGCAGCTCGACCTGCGCGCCGGCGATCGGCGTGCCGCTCGTGTCGACCGCGCGCCCGGCGAGCTCGAGTGCCCCGACCCGCACCGGCACAAGGCAAGCCAGGGCGGCAAGAGCGGCGGACCGCCACTGCCGCCCGGTCAAGCATCTGACACCGGGCCGAAAATGGGTGAACACTTGCGATCTATTCTGACACACGGCCGCGAGGTGCCGCTCGTACGGTAGAACCATAGGGACCGCGGCGGCACGACGCTATCGGTGCTGAAGGCCGTCGTCCACCCTTCGGCTTCGCTCAGGGCAGGCAGGTGACGAAGCTACCGCCACTTCTCGAGCGGGTCTACAGGAAGCCGAGCTGGAGCTTCGCCGCCTCGGTCATCATGTTCTGATTCCACGGCGGATCGAGTACCACTTCGACTTTGGCTTCTTCCACGTCCGGAAGATCCTCGATGTGGCTCTTGACGTCAGCGGCTAGACCTAGAACTATACTGACTCTCGCCTCCAGTCCAGGTGCCATCCTCTTCTTGAAGCCTTCAGCGGCTCGAGGATCGAAGTGAGCCAGCAGAATCCCGTGAACGACGCGCTCTGGGCCTCGGAGCTTCGGATTGCGGTTCTATTCGTCTCCCGCAGCTCCTCGGATGCGAGACAGAAGCAAGGCTCTCCCCGAATTCCTGGTGTCTACCCTCACTCGCGCCGACGTCAGGCATAAGACGACGATGGCCTGGTATCTGCGGCCCCAGAACTTCTCACGCCAGTTGGCGATACGGCCGGCCTCTTTCGCGAGATTGCCGTTGAGGTAGCCCATGAAGGCCGCGAGCCGCCTCGAGCTCCCGGCCCAAGAGCCCGAGCCCCTAGCTCACGCGCCTCCGGAGACGCTGGAGCTCATCGCCGAATCCGCCTGATGCTGAGGCTTCCAGTTCCCACACCCGGGAGCCTGGGACACGTGCGCCTGCAGCCGCCTTCAAGCGGCTAACAGTTGAACTCGCGATCTCCTCCGGCTGCGTCTACCCGGGTTCAGGTGCCTGCACCACCTCTCTGACCCGCACGAGAGTTCGCCAGGTCCCACTCCGAGGCTGTAAGCTCCGCCTCTTTCCCTCGAATCGCTCGGCTCAACCCAAACTCTGCAGGGTCGCCTTATCTCGCTGGAAAGGCGCTTTCACCACGGGCTGCTAGGGGCCATCGTTGCACAGCCGGGGACTCCATGACGCCGCTGCTCCGGCGGATTCGACAGCGGGACGAGGCGCAAGCCTTCGCCCTAGTACTCCCCATAGGGCACGTCCTTTTTCCATAGCCGGATCACGAGCTCGGGGATGTCCACAAACGGGTTCCGATTGCCCTGGTACTCGAACATGCGGTTGTTCCTGTCCCTTTCCTCGATACTGACCTTTGCGAGCTTGTGCCAATACAGAAGCGTCTTGAGCGACGTGAGGTAGGGCTCGTCGCGGCTCAGTTCTTTGTCACCACTGATGAGCTGCAGATCGGGTTCATGCCCGTCTCCGTTGTACCTCACGGCCATGTACAGGCACGCCCTCGCGATCACACCCCGAGGGTCAAAGGTTTCCTGGTGGTCCAGAAACGCCTTGGTTTCAGGTGCACCGTGATCGAGGTCTTTGTCGTAGTAGCGGTCGGCACCCCTCTCCTTGATGTTGTGGAAGGGATCCGCGGGAACAATATTGTGCAGGTCCCCTTGCACGTCTTTAAGCTCCCGAAAGCCGTATGCCCTGGGCCAGATCTGGTCCATATGCCAGCTGCGCCTGCCGCCGACGGTAGCCGGAATCGAGACCTGGTCAACGAAACGGATGATGTTGCCTTCGACCACGGGATCGGCGAACAAGTCGTAGACGGCGGATATGTTTCGCGGGGCCAGGTAGATCATCGCTTTGTGACCGCGCTGCAGGATTCTGCCGAGCTCCCGATGTAGCGCCTCACCTTCGAGACCGACGGTGTCTCGGTAGTAGGCGGCGATGGACTCGGTTCGGTACGGAGACTCGCGGTCGATGCCCCAGATCAGCTGCTGTATCGGGTCGAAATCGATCCTGAAATCGACCCAGGTGAGGTCTTCCGGCAGGCTCGATGGCCTACCGGGTTTTCCCGGGCCGTGGCTCCCCAACACGACCGGCACGACCGGGCCGTTTCTCTCTTCCATCAACGGAACGAGCTCAGCTATCTCGAATGCCTGCCCCTCGCTGATTCCATGAGGCCCGAAGAAGATGCCGAGAGACCCTATGTTTGAAAGGTCGTCCCTGACGAACGCCTTCCACCTCGTACCGGGCGGAATTTCGTAGCGGTCGAGCCAACAGATCTTCCCTCTTTCCTCCAGCTGCTTGGCGATGGACTCGACCTCCTCTTTGTCCTGGCTGTTGTGGCAAAGAAACATGCTGAATAGCTGAGGCATGGATCGGTCTCCGCCAGGCTGCGCCGACTCGAGGTCGTAGAAATTTCAGGTTTCTCTCTTCTCGCCTACAGTACTCCCGTCCTGAAGGACTGTCGACCGCCGCCGACGGACGTCGGGTCGAGCACCGCAGGGGCGTCGTGCGTCTCGGCCGGTACAAGATCCGCTGCCCGATCGTTGTGAAGTGCCTGATCTGGGAGACAGAAACCGGCAAAGTCGTTTTGCCCGGGCCCACCCTCGCGCCGTGCCGGACCCGACGCCGGGCCTTGCTCGCTGGGATGTGCTCGAGTTCCTCGCCCGGGTGCTCGACCACATCCCAGATCTGTCTCAGCAGACGGTGCGTAATTGGGGCTTCTACGCCAACGTAGCCCGCGGCAAACGCCGCAAGGTCGCGAAAGGCGGAGACGCAACGCAGACGCCGGCCCGGCAGGACGACGACGAGTTCACGCGACGCGCCCTGGCTCGGCGGCTCAGTTGGGCCAAGTTGATTCGCCGTGTCTACGAGGTCGACCCTTTGCTGTGCCCGGACTGCCGACCAGACTACGTATGCTCTTCGTGATCGTCCGCGAGAGATCCGGATCACTCATCCGCCCCATCCACTGTTTGGCCAACGCCTGAAAGTCCTCCAGCCTCGCCGTGAAGGTGGCGAGACTTTCTGGATCGCGGGGCTGGCGGACGGCTCGCGCATCCGCATGCCCTCTCGGTGGACCGATCACCCGGTCGACGGAGCGCCGGTTCCCCGGTTCCGCTCGGGCGCACGGGTCACACCGCAGGCATTGCGGGAGCTGACCGAGCTGCTCAGCCAGCTTGCTTCGGCCCCTGCAGTCCCTGATGCTCGTCCCGGATATCGGAGGAAAGGAGACCGGGATGAGCGAACAGCTGTTTCTCTTCGAGCCGCCCCAGCGTAACCTGCTCTTCCAGCCAACGCCCTTCTAATCTGACGAAGTTAGTGTCGGTGAACTAGGCGCGCCGCTTGCCCGACATCGCGCCAGGCGTTCCCATCGAACACCTCCTGGCCCATCATGCGGGCCAATTAAGGTGTCCACGAAAGCGGGGGAACTCCAAAGTGCCGGTGTCTAATCCGCGCCTAGCCACGCCACGCCAAGAACTGTGCTTCGTTGTTTGTCCACCCTGCGGCAACGTCGGTTGCCCGGTGGCGGTTAAGGCAAACCCTAACGGGTTTGTCAAAGCCGGGTCACAGTTGTGGGGACTTAGCCCCCGTCGGCGCAAGTTGTTTGACGTGCCCACCGGCAAACACGCCAAGGCAAATCTTATTTTATCACGAATCGATGACCGAGATCGCGGCCTAGACGACGAACATGAGCGGCTTACGCCGTGCCCCTTCGCTGCAACGGGTTGCTTAAGGGCAGCTTGTGGTGTTTCCCGCCTGGAAGGTGCCTTGGACCTCCACGCCGTTGAGGAACAGCACCGTCGGTGCGTTGACGACGATGTTGGTGCCGTTGACGATCAAGCTCGGGCCCAGCGTCGCGGTCGACGTCGCCTCTAGGGTTTGCGCTCCTGAGAGCGTCTGGTTCGCGAGGACCAGGTCGGCGGAGCAGCCGCCGCAGGAATCAAAGCTGAAACTGGCAATCCGGGTCAGAGGGAACCCGCCGGTCCCGTCCGGCACGTACTCGGTCGTGTACCAGAACGTGCAATCGTCGACGGGATCGACGGTCATTCCGGAATAGTCGCCCCAGCGCTCAGAGATGGTTTGCGATGCGGTGCCGGCGATGATCTCGGTTTCAACCTGCGGCATCGTCCCAGCCGTGTCACCGACCTGCCTGCCGGTGTAGCGAATGCTCGGGAACTGACCCGCAGCCGGACCGCTCGTGCTGTAGCCCAGAGCCATGTTGCCCTGCCCGTCCATCGCCAGGCTTCCCATCCAGCGGCTCAGACCGTCTGCCGCGGAGACCGTCCCTTCCTGAAACAGCGTCCACCCGCCCGTCGTCGTCCCCGCGGGCCGTCGCAGCTCGAACCAGCGGATCCCGCCGCGATTGGCCGCGCCACCATCGACATCGGTCACGAAACTGCCGATGAGCGATTGATGCGTTCCGAAGTTGCGGTAGACGGGCCGTTGCATCACCGGTTCCCGCAGGGGGTCCAGCAGCTGCGTCGTGCCGGGCTGGGGGAAGCACTCGAAGCTGGTCAGCCCGCACAGCTCCGACTCGAAGTCGGCTACCGCGATCGCTGTCGGGCCGGTAAAGGTCGAGTTGGCCGGTGTGGCGAAATCCGGCGTGAACTCGAAGATCTCCAGCAGGTCGCTTGCCGGCGTAGCGGCGCCATCGTGCGCTTCGTCGTCCCTATGGCGGATGAAGATGCCGGGAGAGCCGGCCGGCGGCGCGGTCGGGCCGCCTAGATCCACCGGCGGGACGATCTGGAACCCGAAGCCGGGGAGACCCACGACGGTCGCGGTAAACCCTCCAGCCGCCGCACCGGCGAGCATGCTCGCGCGGTCGAACGCGTAGACGCGGGGGGGAGTCTGGTTGGTCGCGGCATAGTAGGCGTCGTGCCAGACGCCGAACTTCGGGTGTCTGGGAGGTCTGTACCTGGCGTGTTGAACTGGTAGAGCGTCCAGGTGCTGGTGATCGGGTCGGCCCCACTCGACACGTAGAGACAGAGAGCGAAGGTCGAAAGCGGGGGGCCATCCGCCTGGAATTGAGTGAGGACCCATCGATTGGCTAGCTGATCGAACAGTGGGATCGGGTCGCCGTCCCCGCCCGCGCAGACACTGCCGGCTGGCGCCAGGGACTCAAGGGCTACTGGAGCAGAAAAGCCGGGGCGCCGGTGGCCTTGCTGAAGACCTGGAGACTGGCCCCCGCGCCCCCGACGCCGTTGATCATCTGGATGTAGTGTGTGCTGCCGATCTCCCCCACAGTATCGGGTGGGCAACAGCTCGGGTCCATTCCGGCGACGTTGATGTCCGGCCCGGTGAACGTCCGATCGGCCTTCTTCGGGGTCCGCAACTGGAGATCCAGGAGCGGATCAGGCTGCGGCACGAAACTGGGAACCGGACGCAGCAGGGCATCAGGATTCGTGATCTGTCTCGGATGAATGTCTCTGACGGGATCATCCGGCTGCCGGACCGGCGCCGGCGGAAGATCGAGCAGCGTCTTGTCGATGAGGATGGGCGTGACCGGCTCGATCACTTCGACTCTATCCGCGCCCGGCGACACCGCCACCGGGGACTCGGCGGCCCAAGCCGCAGAACAGAGAACTAGGACAAGAACAGTGTGTGCAGCGGATCTGCGCATGTTGAACCTCCTTCGGCCAAAGCAAGGCCGCATGTCTCCAATGCGAGAAACCGCGCCCAACCGATTCGACTAGTTGAGGGGGATAGTAGCAGTTAGCTTACGCCCACCTAGCTGACGATCCGTTGAAGCAGGCAGCGGATCGGATTTCGGGCGAGATCGCGGCGGCACCGAGTGCACAGGCGAAGGAGGTGAAAACTTCGGTGCCACTGTGGACCCCAGCCTGCGACGCTTTGTCGAACTCGTGGCCGCGATTCGGCAGGTCGAGCCGCCCTGCTGGTCGGCCGGAAAAACGCTGCGGCGCTTCTTGAAACCTTGCCGAACGATCACCGCGGCTTGGTGGTCACCGAAGTCCAGGCGCAACCAACCGCGGGTCTTGCCCGTCGGGAGCTGCGATTTGCCGATGCGAACCTCCTGACTGGCCAGAGCGGCGAGGCCGGTCGGGCGGAGGGCAGTCCGGCTCCCGTCCTCGTCGAAGAACTCGATACTTCGAGCCGCCATCTCGGCCGAGGCCGGATCCTGCCAGACCTGGAGGTAGGCCGACGACCTCCCGGTGGTATCGAAGCGGGCGCCCCAGACGGTGCCGAGGCGCTCGCGGTTGTCTCGCGCGTCGAATCCGAACTGCGATCCGTAGAAGGTGGCGTTGCCCGGTGTCGTCACCGATGGGGCGTTGCCCGCCTCGATCGCGATCATGCGAGCGGCGCCGAGAAACTTCTTCTGTGAGTAGTAGTACTCACCGGAAAGCTCGTTGCGGTTGGATGCGACACCGGTGCCTCCGGAGATGAAGTACTCGCCGCTGCCGTCCCAACAGGGGTCATTGACGCTGTCGATAAGGATGTAGCCCTCGGCGACCGCGAGTCGTCGGAGCCTGCCAAGAGAGAGCCCTTCGGCCGGAAGGGCCATGTCCCTCGGCAGAAGACAATCGGCGGCGCCGGGAGGAAGTTTGCCGTTGAACACGTCGCTGAGGCTGATTGTCACGACACCGTGTCCGGGCAGCGAAACCGGGAACTCGATCGCCCCAAGGCCTTGGTCGGTGAAGAGACGCACCTGCGCCGTGGTATCCCTGCTCTGCGTGTTGGTGATCGAGAAAATCGTGTCGATACCGTTCTTCGGGGCGACGCCCCCGTCACCGAGATCGACCGCGAAGTACGGCACCAGCAACGTCGCCGCCGGCACGGCGTCGATGGTGCAGAGCTCGGCGCCGGCGGGCGGAGTCCCTACAACGATTCCCGCGGCAAGCAAGGCCGCGACTAGGCATCTTGCTGATCGCTTCATGCAAACCTCCCTGGTCGAAAGCGCTGTCGTGCCCGAGCACGATACCCGATGTCCTCCACCCGTTACAAATCACCGTTACCTCGATTGCGGCATCTTCGATCAGGGCGTCGCCCGGGTCCGCTGCCCGGATTGCCGGCACGAGTTCCTGATCGCCTTCTCCTGCAAGCTCCGGGGCTTGTGCCCGAGCTGCCACCAGAAGCGCGAGCTTCTGTGGGTGGATTGGGCCGAGCGGGAACTGCTCGAAGACGTCCCGCACCGCCAGGTGGTGTTCACGATCCCCAAGCGGCTACGGATCTTCTTCCGCTACGACCGTAAGCTCCTGGGAGAACTGGCCGGCTGTGCCTGGCGAGCGCTGAAGATCTATTTCGCCACTTACTTTGACGGTGCCGGCGCAACTCCTGGCGCGGCTGGGTTCCTACAGACCTCGGGGGAGCTGCTCAATTTTCATCCTCATGTACACGTTCTGCTCACGGACGGCGGCTTCACGCCGGAGGGCACCTTCCGGCCGCTCGCCTCCTTCCACTCCCGGCA
>JADFQD010000037.1 GCA_022561975.1 Acidobacteriota bacterium | reverse complement strand
GGATCTACTGCGTTACGCTCCCACCGGCCTCCTCGGCGTACTTCAAGTACGCCTGCGTTGGCCTCAGTCGCAAGCCTTGTATCTCCAGACATTTGCGGCGTCTCGTCACGAACCTGGTGAGAAGGTCAGGCTAGCCGGGGGTAACGTCAGGTGAGCAAACTGCCCCAGGAGATCGTCGAAGGGCTGGCCGTGTCACCGGGCGCGGCATTCGGCCGGGCGGTCTGCATCGCCTCGCAGGAGTTCGAGATCTACCGATTGTCGGTGGCGGACGGAGAGGTCGACGCGGAGTTGGAGCGCCTGAGCCAAGCGGTCGAGGTCGCTCAGCAGGATCTCGATAGCGCTCGCGACAGCGCCAGCGCCGAGATCGCCGGCGAGCTCGGCGGCATCTTCGAGGCTCATAGTCTGTTGCTGTCCGATCCGGGCTTCTTGGGACGAATCCAAACCCAGATCCGAACCGACCGGGTAAACGCCGAGTGGGCGGTTCACGAGACCGCCACCGACTTGGCCGAGCGCTTTCGCCGCCTGGATGCCGAGCACCTACGAGCCCGCGGAGAGGATCTGATCGATGTTTCCAGGCATCTCCAGCGAGCCCTCGGCGGGCTTTCGCATCAGGACCTCTCCGAGATCGAAGGCGACTTTATCGTCGTCGCGCATGACCTGACCCCCTCCGAGGCGGTACGCCTCGGACGCGAGCGAGTGATCGCCTTCGCCATCGAAACCGGCAGCCGCACCTCGCACACGACAATCATCGCGCGCTCGCTGCACATCCCGATGGTGGCGGGCCTTGCCGGCCTGACTCACAAGGTGACCGACGACGATCCGCTGATCGTAGACGGCGACAACGGTCGGGTGATTCTTCATCCCGAAGGCGAAGCGCGAGAGGGCTATCGGGCCGCGGAGACCCGCCGCCGGGCTCGTTGGCACCGTGGGGTTCGCTCGCGCACCGTGCCCGCCGAGACGCTCGACGGAGTGCCGGTCACGCTGCAAGCCAACATCGACCTACCCGAGGAGATCACCGAGGCCAGCGAATTCGGTGCCGCGGGCGTGGGCCTCTATCGCAGCGAGTTCATCTACATCGAACGGAGCCCGGATCTACCCACAGAGGAGGAGCATCTCGAAATCTACACCAAGATGCTCGAGGCCATGGCCCCACACCCGGTCGTGGTGCGGACCTTTGACCTCGGAGGGCGCAAGCTGGCCCGCGAGGTCATGCATACCGCTGAGGAGAATCCCGTTCTCGGCATGCGGGGAATACGCCTGACCCTGGCGCTACCGGAGATTTTTGCCGCCCAGGTGAGGGCTCTGCTGCGCGCGGCCGCGCGTGGACCGCTCCAGGTCATGCTGCCGCTGGTTACGACGGTGGAGGAGGTTCGCGCCTTTCGACGCCTGGTCGAGGAGGCCGCCGCGCGGCTCGAGGCCAGAGGCGTCGAGCACTCGGCGGATTTCGAACTCGGCGTGATGATCGAGGTCCCCGCGGCCGTCTGGATCGCCGCCGAACTGGCTCGCGAGGTGAGTTTCCTTTCGATCGGAACCAATGACTTGATTCAGTACTCGATGGCGGTGGATCGAAACAACGAGCACGTCTCCTACCTCTACCAGCCGTACCATCCGGCGATCCTGCGCATGATACGCTCGGTGGCGGCGGTGGGTGAGGAAGCGGGAATACCGGTTTCGCTCTGCGGCGAGATGGCGGCGGATCCCGATTGCGCACCTCTGCTGGTCGCCTTGGGATTGCGGATATTATCGTTGACCCCGAGCACCATTCCGGAAGTCAAGGAAGCTATCCGCTCGATCTCCCTGAAGGAACTCAAAGAACCGGTACAGCGGGCCCTGGCTCAGTCAACTGCCGAGGAAGTAGTCCAATGCCTACGAGACGCTCTGCCAAGTCGCTACGGTCCCCTGCGTCCTCCTTCGGCGGCTTCCGATTGACGCGTTCGGCGATCGGCCCTGTACCGGGGCAGGTGGTCCCGGCAGCGCTGGTGGCTCCGCTGGCTCTTCTGGCTCTTCTGGCTTTGACGCTCCCGGCATGTTCTTCGACGCCAAAGACGAAACGCCTGAATCCGCAAACCATGTCCCTGACGCCGCCGCCCGAGGCCAAGACGCTGCCCGGACCGGATCCGCGTGAGCCGGTTTCTCGAGCCTTGGCGGAGGCCGTCTCCGATCCTGAGTCCGAGCAGCACGGGTCTTCTCTCACGGTCGTCATCGAAACCGGGGCCAGCGTGCAGGCCGGCAAGCCGAGTCTGGTCGAGGCCGCGGCCGCCGAACGCAAGCGCCGGGCAACGGCTGGGAAGTCGATCGCGGTGGTCACAGACGAAAACCTTGCAGACTTCAGCGGCGGTCAGCTCACCGAGACGGGGGGACCGCAGCCCACGCTGCGCCGCGGCCCAGCCAAGCCCGACTCATCCCGGAGGGCAAAGCCCGAAGCTTCCGAAGTGGGCCAGTCGGAGGATGCCGCGGCTTCCGCGGCATCCGAGACTTCGATCGATCCTGAAACCTACTGGCGAGCTCGGGTGCTGCAGGCTCGCATGAACTGGGCATCGGCCGTGGAGGAGACCAACCATCTCAAAGGCAAGATCGCTGAGCTTCGTCAGCGCTTCTATGCCGAGGACGATCCGTACTATCGTGACTTGCAGATCAAGCCTTCCTGGGATCGCGCCCTCGACCGACTCGAGGAAGCGCGTGCGGCTATCGACCGGTACCGGAGCGAAGTTCGAACCGTGCTGGAAGAGGGCCGGCGTGCGTCAGCCTTGCCCGGATGGTTGCGCGAAGGCCTTGACCTGGAGCCGGATATTCTCACGAGCCGCCCCGAAAACCGGCCTAGAGCACCGGGCGAGCACATCCCGGAGGAACCGAAAGTGGCGCCGGACCCGGACGACAAACGACGGTGAGAGAAGCATGACCGACCGACGACCGCGCAGCTTCTTCGTCGAAACCTGGGGCTGCCAGATGAACGAACTCGACAGCCAGCGCTTGGCGGGGAAGCTCATGGAGCAAGGCCTGCTCCCGACCCGGGAATCGTCCGAGGCCGATCTCATCCTGCTCAATTCCTGCAGCGTGCGCGAGAAAGCGGAGCAGAAAGTCTACTCGCGGCTCGGCATGTATCGGCAGTTCAAGCAGAAACGCCCCGAGGTCCTGATTGGGCTGTGCGGGTGCGTCGCTCAGGAAGCGGGGGAGCGCGCTCTGAAGAGAGTGCCGGATCTCGATTTCGTTCTCGGCCCGGCGCGGGTCGGCGAGATCCTCGACGTTGTGGCCGATTGTTTGGCCGGGAAACGGGTCGTGGCCACGGGATTCCCGGAAGAGCGCGATCATGACTTCGACTCCATCTCGCGAGACGGTACCTACAAGGGCATGGTGACCATCGTCGAGGGCTGCAACAAGAATTGCACATTTTGTATCGTACCGCTCACCCGCGGGCCCGAGCGCAGTCGCCGAATGGATCGAATCCTCGCCGAGGTGGAGCATCTGATCGACTACGGTTTTCGTGAGATCGAACTCCTCGGGCAGACGGTCAATCACTGGCGAGAGCCGGGAACGGGAGACCGTGGGCCGGATTTCGCCGACCTGCTCGAGCGGGTGGCCGGCGTCCCCGGTGTCGAGAGACTGCGGTTTGTCACTTCCTATCCCCGCGATTTCACGCCGCGCATGGTCGAGCAGTTTGCCGGCCATCCGAACATCAGCCCGTATCTTCATTTGCCCGTACAGTCCGGTTCGAATTCGGTTCTTCAGCGGATGGGCCGCGGCTACACGATCGAGAGCTACTACGCACTGGTTGCGAGCCTACGCGAGGCGCGCCCGGAGATCTCTCTTTCCACCGATCTGATCGTCGGTTTTCCGGGCGAGACAGACGACGAATTCGAGCGAACTTTGGATATGGTGATCGAACTCGAATTCGGCAGTCTGTTCGCGTTCAAGTACTCACCGCGCCCGGGAACGGCGGCGCCTAGATTGGGCAACGCGGTCGACATGGCCGTCGCGGACCAGCGCCTGCAGCGGATCTTCGCGGCCCAGGAGCCGATCCAGAGACGACTCAACCAGCAACTCGTCGGTTCCCGAATCGAAGTGCTGGTCACTGGATGGGGCAAGCGACCGGGGACCCAGAGCGGCCGAACCTCATGTCATCGAGTCGTTCACTTTCCACTCGACGGCCATGAGGCAGCGAAAAGCGGTGACTTGATAGAGGTCCACATCGAGAAGGCTCTCGCTCACAGCCTGCTCGGCCGGCGCACCGATCGCCCGGACCGCCCGGATCGATCGCGTGATTCGGATCAGGCCAATCACCCGAGGCAGGCATCGCCCGGGCTCTCCGTGGTCGCGTAAAACGCCCCCGCTTGACCCACCCGACCGAGGCGCTCACAATAGCGCCCATGAAAAGTCCCATGGCGCCGCCCGAAGGCACAGTCATCGTAGAGATCAAGGGGCTGGTTCTCGACCCCTCCTCGAATCTTCCGATCGTCGTTCTCCGCGATGCCGAGAGCGACCGCCTCCTACCGATCTGGATTGGCCTGTTCGAGGCCCAGGCGATTGCGCTCGGCCTCGAAGGAATCGAAACACCACGGCCGATGACCCACGACCTGCTGTTGCGTCTGATCGAGGGTGTTCAAGCCGAAGTCAGCCACGTGGTCGTCAGCGACCTGATCGACAACACCTTCTTCGCCCAGATCCATGTCCGCCGAGGCCAAGTTCAGGAAGCTGTCGACTCCCGACCGAGTGACGCGATCGCACTGGCGCTGCGCGCGGAGGCTCCGCTTTTTGTCCACCGCCAGGTCTTCGACAAGGCCGAAATATCGGGCCTTACGGACCGCCTCGGCAAGCAAGAGCGGCTCAAGAAGTGGCTCGAAGACGCCGACCCGGAAGACCTGGGCAAGTACGAAATGTAAGTGTGGGGACACCGTTCCTCGGTGTCCCCTCCCAGCTGGTTTTCGAAGATCTTGTCCTGATCGAGTCGGGAGGGGACACCAAAAGATTTTGTCCCAGGGGACGAATGTCGGCGCGCCGACATTCGTCCTCCGAAGTGCCATTGGAAGGGGATCTCCCAGTGCAAGAACAGTCGGGAGGGACACCCTGCGCCTCACGGCGCGGACCGTCTTCACACCAAAAACCAGCCGGGAGGGGACACCGAGGAACGGTGTCCCCTAGGGTGTCCCCGAGGATTTGACCATGGGAGGTGGTTTGCGTACACTCAGGCCCGTTCCGCGAGCACTGCATGATCATCGCGATCACCAACCAAAAAGGCGGAGTGGGGAAGACCACAACCGCCATAAACCTCGCGGCTGCGATGGCCTCCAAGGGATTGTCGACTCTTCTGATCGACCTCGACCCGCAGGCCAATAGCTCGATGTCGTTTCTCGATCTCGACGGCAATTCTACGGGCATCTACGAAGCGCTGACCGAGCCCGGCGTCGGTATTTCGGATATCATCCGGCGCGCCGAGAAGCTCGATCATCTGGCGATTGCACCATCCTCGATTGGCCTCGCCAAGATCGAAGCCAAGCTCCTGGGAGAGATCGACAGCTACTACCGCCTGAAAGACGAGATCGCCCTGATTCGAGAGCATTACGACTACATCGTGATCGATACTCCTCCCACACTGGGCCTCATTACGGTCAATGCGCTCGCGGCCGCGACGCACGTTTTGATTCCGATTCAGGCGAGTTACTTTGCGCTCGAGGGCACGGACGACCTGCTCGAGACCATCGACAAGATCAAGCGGCGGACCAATCCCGAGCTTCAGATCCTGGGCGCTGTTTTGACGCTCTATGACAAGCGTACGCTCCTGTCGCGCGACATTCACGAGCAGGTCGCGCAGGTGTTCGGCGAGAAGCTCTTCGAGACGGTGATCTCCAAGAGCGTTCGGCTGGAGGAGAGTCCGGCGTATCGCGAGTCGATCTTCACGTATTCGCCCCGATCCACCGGGGCCTACGAGTACTACAAACTGTCCGAGGAGATTCTCGCTCGTGTCTAGAACCGCCGCCAAGCGTGGACTGCCGGTCCGCGTCAAAATGCGCCACGATCAGCATTTCGTCGAGGAACTCACCGTCCGGAGTCGAGAAGAATCGATCGGGCAAATGCTGTCTCTCGCGCAGATCGAACCGGACCCCAATCAGCCGCGCAGCTCGATGGGCGATCTCGAGGAGCTGATGAGTTCCATACGGAACAAGGGCGTGCTCGAGCCGATCCTGGTGCGCCTGAACGATCCAGAAAGCGGACGCCCTGCCAGAAAGAGGTATCGAATCATTTCCGGAGAGCGCCGTTTCCAGGCTTCCAAAGCGCTCGACCGCGAGAATATCCCAGCAATCATAATGGACGTCGAAGAGGACGAGGCCCTCGAAATCGGCCTCATCGAGAACCTCCAAAGAAAGGATCTGACGCCCTTCGAGGAGGCCGAGGGCTACCGAGCCCTTGGAGAGATCCACGGCTACACCCAGGAGCAAATTGCCGCGGCGGTGAGCCAAGCTCGGTCGTCGGTAACCGAGAGCCTGCAGCTGCTCAAAATGTCTCAGCGGGTGCGCGGCGCCGCGGATGCCCTGGGCGTGGATTCGAAATCTCTGCTTCTGGGAGTCCAGAAGGCGGCCGAGAGTGACACAGAGCAGATCAGTTTGCTCGAGAGAATCTCGGCATCCGAAATCACCCGGGACGACCTTCGGCTCAAGGCTCGAGCCAGGCGATCCGGACGCGCGAAGCAGAGAATAAAAAGGGGCGATCGCCCGGTGTTTACTTTCAAGGACCCCGATAAGAGATTTAGCCTCTCCCTGCGGTTTCGGCAGACCGAAGTTGACAAGCAGGACCTGATCTCGGCACTCGAGACCATCCTCGAGGAACTGAAATCGGGCTGAAGGCAATCTGAGCGTAGGCGGGGCGGTGGTATCAAAGATAATCTGGTTGACATAACCTATCTTATCGGACTCCAATAGCCACCCGCGCCGACAGCCCCTTCTTGCAGAGCCTCGGCCCTGACTCGTGACGACGCCAAGCCGACAAGACCCACGATATCCCCCTGAGCTCCGGCCTGAGCCGCATCGAGTATTCTTCAGGCCATGCCGAAGGCGGTACACAAGGCGATCATCCCGGCGGCGGGTCTCGGAACTCGCATGGAGCCCGTCTCCCGGGCCGTTCCCAAGGAGCTCCTTCCAATCGGCAGCAAACCCGCGATCCACTGGGTTATCGAGGAAGCGGCTTCGGCGGGCTTGACCGACATCGCGATCGTGCTGAGCCCTACCAAGGGCCTGATCTTCGAATACCTGGCCGACAGTGGTCTCGAGGTAGACCTCGGTGTGAGCTTCCACTACGTGACCCAGGAAGTGCCCAAGGGGCTCGCCGACGCGATCTGGCAATGCCGGGAGTTCGCCGACGGCGAGCCGTTCGCCCTGCTGCTGCCCGACAACGTCCCGCTCTCGCCCGAGTACGACCTGTCGCACATGCTTTCGGCTCACGAGGCGAGCGGGAGCGATGTGATCGGCATACTCGAGCTCGACAGTTCATATGACCAGCAGTTCGGAAACTGCGGCCTGATCGACTTTGAGCGCATCGACTCGACTCGAGTCGACATCAAGAAACTCCACGACAAGAAACCCGGTCGACTCGCAATCGCCGAAGGCGAGACCGTGTTGCGAAGCTGTGGTCGTTACGTCTGCAGATCGCACGTATTCGAGTACATCCAGAAGATCCGAGCCGCGTCCGGCGGCAACGGCGGCATGGCGGAGTTCGACGAAGTCCCGGTCTATCAGGCGATCATCCGGGAACGAGGCGCGATCGGTACTATCTTGCCGCTGCCGCTCTTCGATGTCGGCCATCCGCTGGGCTACGCGTCGGCCAACGGCTACTGGGCTAACAACCTCACCGGTGAGCTAGCCTCCTAGATATCGGCGATGTCGACGCTATCGCCGATATCGACGATGGCGGCTCCATCCCCGAAAGCGGCCACGAAGGTCTCGCACTCGTGCCCGAAGGCTCGCGCGAATTCGCGCCGCAGCCGGCGCTCGACATCCTCAGCCGCCGCCTCCTCCACCAGGGCCGTGACGCACCCACCCCACCCCGCTCCGCTCAGCCGGGCTCCGAAACAGCCTGGCGCCGACCAAGCGGTGGAGGCCAGGGCATCCAGTTCCGGAAGAGACACCTGATAGAGGTCACGCGAGCTCTCGTGGGACTCGCGCATGAGCTCGCCGAACCTACGCAGGCTTCCGTTTCGCAGCGCCTCGGCGCCATCGAGCACGCGACGGCACTCGCAGACGGCATGGCGAGCCCGCCTTTCGAGAGAAGACGGCAGCATCACCCGGGCGTGTCTGTCGAGGTCCTCTTCGGTGACATCTCGCAGTGTGCGGATCTCGGGCAGCGCCCTGCGCAGGAGATCGACCGCCTGCCGGCACTCCTCAGGACGGCGGTTGTAGTCCGAGCTCGCGAGAGTTCGACGGATACCGCTATCGGCGATGACGACCGCGACGTTGTCAGGCAGGGGGATGCGCTCGAAGGCCAGGTCCCGGCAATCGAGCAGCATGAGGTGGCCGGTCTTGCCGTGGATCGAGGCGAACTGGTCCATGATTCCCGAACCAACTCCGAGATAGTCGTTCTCCACCCGCCGGCCCAGCCTGGCCCGCTCGACGCCATCGAGTGAGAAACCCGACGCCGCTTCCCAGGCCATTAGAAATGCGACCTCCACTGCCGCCGACGAACTCACCCCGGCGTCCATCGGCAGATCGCCACCGAAGACCGCGTCGATCGGAGCTAAGTGGTGCCCGGCCCGTGCCAGCGTCCAGGCCACGCCTCGTGGAAGATCCTGCCAGGTCCCGTCCGCTTCTCCGCCCCGCTCGGGCACCGGCGGAGGCAGCCTCGCAGTGTCGAGTGTGGCGATATCGACGATATCGGAGACCCCGGTGATGTCGGCGAGGTGTGCACCTTCGGCTCTCCGATCGAGAGCCTCGATCGTCGAGGAGGGCGCCTCCGCCGGGCGCAAGGCGAGCCAGATGGAGCGGTCGATGGCTCCCGGCAGTACCCAGCCTTCGCTGTAGTCGATGTGAGCTCCCAACAGGTTGACCCTGCCCGGAGCGCGGACCAACCAGGCCGGCTCACCTCCGAAGCGCCGGCGAAAAGCGTCCAGCACCCGCGCGCGGGTTTTGTTCATGTGACGGACCATGCGACCGATAGAATACTTCGAGAGAGCGCTCATGAAGCATGCGGGATCCAAAGGCGCCGTGCGCGTCCTCGAAGCGGTCTGCTCCGCCCTGCTCGTGCTGCTGACGGCAAACGCCGCGTTCGAGCTCTTCATATGGCTCGCCTGGCACAAGTCATTTGCCGCGCTCGAGGAGATCCAAGGCGTCCTGGTTGTCTGGCTGGGCCTGCTCACCGCAGCCTACTGCCTTGCCGAGGGTCTCCATCTGGCGGTCGACCTGGTCGCTCGTCGGCTGCCGAGATGGTCTCGCCCCGTGTTGACTCGGGTTCCAGGAATCGCCAACACGGCCTTCGGCGCGCTGCTCGCCGTCTTCGGGACTCGGCTGGTTCTGGCGATCGACAACACGCTCCCCGGCACCGGCTGGAGCGCAGCAATTCAATATCAACCCGCGGTAGTGGCCGGTGCGCTGATCGCCTGGTTCGGCCTCGAGGAGGCGTTCAGCCGCCCCAGCCCGGAATCGGACATGCCCTCACCGCCGGCAATCGACTAGTCGTGGGTCTTTCATGAACGACCCAGGCCTCGCGCTTCTCGTCTTCGGCTCCTTTGTCGCGTTGCTGATCCTGCGCGTGCCCGTGGCGTTCAGCCTGGGCCTATCGGCGTTCGTTTTCTTCTTCGTCTCGGGGCTGCCGGCGATGTCCGTGGTCCAGAAGATCTCGACCCAGATCGCCGAGCCGACGCTGCTGGCGATTCCGTTCTTCATCCTCTGCGGCGAGATCATGAGCGCCGGAGGCATGGCGCGGCGCCTGATCGAACTTGCCGACGCGCTGATCGGGTTCGTCCGGGGTGGGCTGGCAATGGTCAACGTGGTGGCGTCGATGTTCTTCGGAGGCATGTCGGGTTCGAGTGTCGCCGATACCGCCGCGATCGGTACGGTGCTGATTCCCACCATGGTCGAGAAAGGCTACGGGCGCGATTTCTCGGTCGCCGTGACCGTGGCTTCCTCGACCCAAGGCATCATTCTGCCACCGTCGCACAACGCGATCCTGTACTCGCTCGCGGCAGGCGGAACCGTCTCGATCCAGAGTCTCTTCCTGGCCGGTTATGTTCCCGGCATCCTGGTCGGCCTGGCACTGATGCTGCTGTCGGCCTGGCTCGCCAAACGGCGCGGCTATCCAAGAGGCGAACGCGTGGCTCCGCGGCACGCGTTGCGGATTGCGGCCGCGGCCTTCCCGGCTTTGATCACCCCGCTCATCATCATCGTTCCCCTGGCCCTGGGCTGGGCTCCGGCCCACCAGGCAGCGCTCATCGCTGTGGTCTGGTCGGTGCTGGTCTCCTCGCTGGTCTATCGAACGCTCGCGTTGCGGGACTACGTGGGGGTGCTGCGCCGCGCGGTTCGCACCTCGGGAATGGTGATGATTCTCATCGGCACCGCCGCCGCGTTCGGAGAGGCGATGACCTACCTGCACGTCCCGGAATTATTGGCCGAGTGGCTGACATCGCTGCCCGTCGGCCGGCTGGTACTCCTGCTGATCCTCAACGTCATCGTCCTGGCCCTGGGCGCGATCATGGACATGGCCGCACTGATCGTTATCCTGACCCCCATCCTGCTGCCGGTCGCCGAGGGGTTGGGGCTCGACCCCGTGCAGTTCGGCATCATTCTGCTGCTCAACCTGGGGATCGGCCTCATTACACCTCCTGTAGGCAGTACACTCTTCGTCGGATGCGCAATCGGGAACATCTCGATCGAATCCGCGTCCCGAGCCTTGCTGCCCTTCTACTTCGTGATGCTACTGGTGCTCATGCTGGTGACCTTCGTGCCGGGGCTCTCACTTTGGCTGCCCAATCTGATCGCCTCGGCCTCCTGATCCGATCGCTGCGGCTGCTGCCGCTGGCCGTCGCTTTCCTTCTTCTGGCATGCTCCGGAGTCGAGACCGACGTTCCCGAGAGATGGGTGCTCTCCAACGTCCATATCGCAGGCTACCCCACTGCCGAAGGACTGGTCCGGTTTGCCGAACTCCTCGCCGAAGATCCCAAGCTCGAGGGCCGAATCACGATCGATCTTCAGCTCGGCGGCGTCCTGGGCAACGAGAAGGAGACGCTCGAGAAACTCCGCTTCGGAGCCATACAAATGGCCTGTGTCTCGGCCGCGCCGTTGCAGGAGTTCGCCCCGGTGTCGGGCGTGCTGGCGCTGCCTTTTCTGTTCGAGAACGGTGAACACCTTTGGCGGGTACTCGACAGCGGGGTCGGAGACGAGATCGCCGCCGGCCTCACCGAGGCGGGCTTCGTCCCGCTGGCCTGGTACGACGCCGGAGCGAGGTCATTCTACAACCGGGTACGACCGATTGTTCGGCCCGAGGACCTCCGCGGGCTGAAGATCCGGGTCCAACGCTCCGAGATGATGCGCGATCTGGTCGAGGCGTTGGGCGCCTCGCCAGTCGCCCTGGGCTTCAAACAGGTGTACACGAGCCTCCACACGGGAGCGATCGACGGCGCCGAAAACAATCTGCCGTCATACCGCTCGGAGCGTCACTTCGAAGCCTCCCGCTTCTACTCCCTGGATCGTCACGCGATCGTGCCGGACGTGCTCGTCGTAGCTCGTGAGCGTTGGCGGGAACTCTCAACCGAAGAGCAGATCGCTCTGCGGACTGCCGCGCAGGCCTCAGCGCACTTACAGCGAGAGCTCTGGGCCGACTACCGGCAAAAGGCTGCCGAGACAGTTACCGAGGCCGGTTGCCGAATCAACGAGGTCGAAGACCCGAACGCCTTCCGGCAAGCGGTGCAGCCGGTATACGAGAAACACGCGGGTCGCTACGGCGATCTGGTCGATCGAATCCGGGAGTTGGGGGGCCACCTCAGCGGTCCCCCTCTCCGATAAGCTGACCTCCATGTTCGGATCTCGTCTCGACAGATACTTGCTGCGCGAGATCTCCGGGCCGCTGTTCCTGGGTTTTTTTGGGTACACCTTCATCCTGTTGATCCAGTTTCTCTTCCGCTCGGCGGAAATGATCATCCGGCGCGGCGTCGAAGTCGCTCAAGTCGGAGAGTTGCTCCTGCTCACGCTCCCGAACATCATCGTGCTGACCATTCCGATGTCGTTTCTATTCGCCGTCCTGGTGGCGATCGGCCGGATGTCGTCGGACAGCGAGATGATCGCCCTGCGTTCGAGTGGGATCAACCTCTGGTCGCTGCTGCGGCCGGTTCTGGCTATCGGAACACTGCTCACGATCGTCAACGGCTTTCTGATGTTGCAAACCCTGCCGGCCGGAAACGCCAAGCTGCAGGATCTGAAGCTGAGGATCGTCACCAGTTCGGCCTCGCGGCAGGTCGAGCCACGGGTCTTCTACGAAGAATGGCGCGGGTTGATGATCTACGTTTTCGAAGCGATTCCCGGAGTCGAGAAGTGGACCGGTGTCTTCGTCGCCGAGGTCCTTCCCGGCTCGGGGAACGAGATCAGCGTCGCTGACAGCGGTCGGATGCGCGCCGACCCGACCAACCCGGATCGACTGATTCTGACGCTCGATCAGGGAGTCGAGCACAAGGTCAACCTGCGCGACCCCGCGAAGTATGAAACCCGTCGCTATGAAGAACTCAATCAGGTATTGGAGGACCCGCTCGCCACGACCGCGAACCTCAAGCGACGCTCGACGCGAGGCCTACGCGAGCTCACCGTCCCGGAGCTACGCCAACGGTTGAAGGACCCGGCACTGCCCAATGAGCTGCGCAACCTGGCCCGGGTCGAGATCCACAAGAAGTTCGCGCTCCCGGCTGCGTGCCTGGTCTACGGCCTGCTGGCCTTGCCGCTTGGAATTCAGAAGGCTCGTGGCGGTCGCGGCACCGGCTTCGGCCTCTCTCTTGCCGTGATCATCGTTCACTACCTGCTGATGAGTAATGGCGAAGAAGCCGCGCGCTACGGGCGCATTCCGGCCTGGCTTTCCATGTGGTTGCCCAACATGCTGCTCGGCACCGTCGGCCTGATCCTGATGCTGCGCAAGAACGAGGACCGGCCGCTCCTGCCGAGATCCGTCGACTATTGGATTCGGTCCAAGGTCGGGCCTTGGATCACGGGGCTGGTGCAGTCTTTGGGCCGGCTAGGATCCGGGCTGCTTAGGGGTTCGGCTCAGGGTTCGAGCCAGGATTCGAATCCGGTTCCGGCGACCCGGAGAGCCGCTCCCCAAGTGGTCCTACGAGTCCCCAGAATCCTGCTGCGTTTTCCGAACATCATGGATCGCTACATCGGGCGGCTGTTCGCGTCCGTTTTCGGGCTCGTCCTGCTCTCAGGTGTCACGCTCTTTGCGATCTCAGACCTGACCGAGAAAATCGACGAGATCCTCGATAACAAGATCCCGCTGAGCACAGTAATCGACTATTACAAGTACGCCTCCCTCCAGATCGGATTCGAAGTCACTCCGATCGCCATCCTGGTGTCGGTCCTGGTGATCTTCGGCATTTTGTCGCGAACCAACGAAGTCCTCGCGGCCAAGTCGCTCGGCCTGAGCGTCTACCGTCTGGCGGTGCCCGCTCTGGCCTGTGCGCTCGTGATCGCGGTTCTCGGAGGCTGGCTCCAGGAACAGGTCCTGCCCGCGGCGAACCAGCGCGCCGCTCAGATCAGTGACGAAATCCGAGGCCGCAAACTCGTTCATAGTTACCGGCGAGGCGATCGAAACTGGCTGTTCGGCCAAGATCGCTACATCTACAACTATCTCAACTACGACAGCGAGTCGAAGCAGCTCCATCGGCTCCAAGTCTTCGAGTTCGACTCCGACCATCGGCTGATCAAACGTCTGTACGCGGAAAGAGCGCGCTACGTGGGGGACGGCTGGGTTTTCGAGGACGTCTGGACGCGCTCGTTCGACGGCCTCACGGTTACCGGCTACCAACCACCCCTGAAGAGTGTGATCGGACAGTTTCCCGAGACCCCCGAGTTCTTCGAGTCGGAGATCCAGACACCGGACACGCTCCCCTACCGGGCTCTCAAACGCTATATCCAAGAACTCGAGGCCAGCGGCCAGGCGGTGCCTGAACTCTGGACCCAGTTGCACTACAAGGTGAGCTACCCGGCAACTTTCTTGGTGATGGCGTTCGTAGCCCTGCCGTTCGCCTTCCGCATGGGCCGCAAGGGCGCGCTCTATGGCATCGGCCTGGGACTGGTGCTGGGCATGGTGTTTCTGGCCACTGTCGCCTTTTGCAGCACCCTCGGCGAGATCGGCGCCCTGCCGCCACCGCTCGCAGTATGGGCCCCAAGCCTTGCGTTCATGCTGCTCTCGCTCTATACCTTCCTCGGCGTCGAAACCTGACCCCGGCCCTGGCACGTGACCTAGTGTTGTGTCTCCAACATAGCTTCACAGTCTGGCCGGTCCTCGACGTCGCTGGCAGCGTTGCGCCTCCTCGCCATAGCTACGGCTATGCCTGCGTCAGCGCGCCTTGCCAACAACGCCGACAGACTCACCCAGCTTGCAAACCCATGTTGGAGACACAACACTAGCTCTTGGCCTCTTCGGGAATCGGCAACTTGAGCCGGGTCAACTCCTCGTTGATGAGCTTGGCGAACCCGCTGAAGGGCTGGGCCCCTCGCAGGTAACGACCGTTCACGAAAAAGGCCGGGGTCCCGGTCAGCTGCATGGATCGGGCTTCTGCCGTGTCGTCGTCCACGGTTTTCTTGTTGCTGAGGTCCCAGAAGTCTTTCTCGAACTGGGCGACATCCAGCGCGAGGTCCTGCGCGTAACGCAGTAACGCATCGAACTTGACGTCCCGCTGGTTGGCGAAGAGCTTGTCATGAAACGCCCAGAACTTGCCCTGCTTGTGCGCCGCTACCGCCGCCGCGTGTGCCGCCGGCGCGTCCGGGTGCAGGGACGGCAGCGGAAAGTGCTTCCAGACGAGGCGGACGTTGTCGCCGTAGACCTGCTTGACCCGCTCGAGCGTTGGATTCACCCGGGCGCAGAACGGGCACTGGAAGTCCGAGAACTCGGCGATCGTGATGGGTGCGCGGGCCGGTCCCTTCACCGGAGAGCCCGCGGTCTTGATCTGATAAACGCGGCTCGGGTCCGGCCCTCGCCGAGCGGTTTGCGCTGCCGGAGCAGCCTGCGCGGGGACCCGTTCCCGGCCCGAATCCTTGAGCTTGGCGACTCGATCCTCGATCTCGCCCAGCCCATCTTGCAAGGCATCGATCGATCGCATGTTGGCAAACGAGATCATCAGCACGGCCACGATCCCCACCAGGGTCGCCAGAGCGATGGCGTTGACGCCCGGCTTTGGCGCCGGGGCTGGCTCCGGTCTGGGTCTTTGCGATTTGTTCTTCGTCATGACAGTTAGTCCTCGGGAAAGTGGAAGCCCCTCTTGCGGGCTTTTTCGCGAATCGTCCGGCGCACCACCTGGTCGAACGATCTCGCATCTTCGGCGCCGAAGGCGGCCATTCGGTCCGAAACCGCGCGCCGCCGGTCGACGCTCAGCTCGGCGATCCGCCGCCTCAGCTCCGCGCGAATCTCTCGCATGTCATTTACGAAGAGCAGGCGCTCCTCGGTTGTCATTCCGCGCATCGACCGAGGCAGCTGGTGATCCTCGATCACCGCGAGGTCGATGCGGTCCGCATCCAGTGAGTTAACGAGATCCCACTCCGGCGCGTAGAAGGGACTCGCTTTGGTGATGGCTCTGGTCGCGGCGACCGCGGGACCGAGTCCGAGGGCGTTCTTGTCCTGTCTGGCGAGGCTCTTGTTCCGGGCCTTGCCCTCCTTGCCAATCGGAATGTAGGTCTCGTTCATCAAGGCTCCGAGCTCGCTCAGGTCGCGGTCGAATCTGGTCGGTACCACCGCCGCGGGCACATTGTGATCGATCGCAACAAACTGTCCGTCGGCCAGCGTCGCCATCTCCCGCCAACTGACGGCATCCGCGTGGTCGGGCCTCCCGCAGAAAATCGCACTGAGCAGGATGTCTTGCTCCCGCGCCGCCTCGCTCATCTCGCGGAAGTCGACATCCGGATCTTGATCCGCCGACTCGTTGCCGGCAATGAAAAGGAGCTTGAGGGCGTTCTCCGATTTCGACCAGTCCAGCCGCTCCAGGGCGGTCTTGATGACCCGCCCGACATACTCGTTCGCGCCCCGGCTCTCGAGAGCGAAGAGACGCTCCGAGACCAGATCCAGATCGCCGGTCAGGTCCGTCTCGACTCGCACCCATCCGTCGGCCCGGCTGCCGGCCTGGTTTCCGTAGGTCAGAATCGCAACCCGCAGCCTCGGTGTCGGCTCGGCCTGCGCCAGATCATTGATAATCTCCCAGATCTTGACCCGCGTGGACTCGATCAACTTGCGCATCGTCCCGCTGGTGTCGAGCGAGATCACCAGATCGATCGATTCCCCGGCGGCGTTCTCGAACGCCCCCCCGGCAGGGGCGGCGCTCCAGGCGATCACGCAGAGCAGCGCCAGAATTGCTCCGCCAAACGATAACCTTCCGTTCACAGTCGACCTCCTGACCTCCCGCCAGACCGAGCGCACATTACCGGTTTACGGACGACATGCGCTGCGCGCCTACTTTACAACACACGATTCCTACAGCCGGCTGCCGCTTTTCCTCAACCGCTCTGGGGAACCGGCTCCGGCGCGACGTTCTCAGCCCCTTCCGAGCGCCCCCCGAGCCACCAGGCAAGGAGAAGAGGCAGGCCCAGTGACGCTGCGCGAATGGCGGCAATCGGTGCCTCGATCCCCACGTGCACCGCGAGCTCGCCCAGGACGACGAGAACGCAAGCGTGAGCCAGCAGCAAGAGCGCCACTCCTGCCCCCAGGCGTCGGTCGAGGAACCGCCTGCTCGAGGCCAGCCACAGGGCGACGAAGAGACCGATCTGGAAGGCCGGCATGAGCGAGAGGGCTCCCTGCGGGTCGATGTAACCGTGGCCGAGATGAACGGAAGCGCGCCAATCAGCGAGCACGATACTGAGGCCTTTGCCGACCAGCCCGACCAGAAACGCAGACACGGTGCCGGCAGCAAGCGCCCTGGCGGACGCCCCGCGCCGGACCCAGACGATCACCAGGATCGCCACAAGCACTTGGTAGAACGCGTGAATCGCGATGCTGTGCGAGCCGACAAGCGCCAGCGGCAGCGCCAGCACCAGCAGACGCGCCGTGCCCAGGAAGACGAACAGCGGCAGCGCCGCCAACGCGGCCAGGGTCCTTTGCACCGGTGACATCGAGAGCGACAGCACCACCGCCAGGTAGACGGGCAGGAGCGGGGTTACCACGCAGGACTGCGTGACCACAAAAGCTCCACTCGAGGTTCGCAGTACGTTGCCGGCCACCTCCACCGAGACCCCGAACACCGCCATCACCGCCGCGGCCACGGCCGCGGCCCAACCGGCGACTTCGAGAATCGCAGCGCTGCGAAACAACCAACCCGAAACGAGATAGAAGAGGCCGACCAGGACGACCAGCAGACCGACGAATCTCCAAGGCTTCTCACGTGCAAGAGAAAAACCGGCGGCCACCGCGCCCAGATTCTCGCTCGTACCGCCCGCCTCCGTGGGCGCTCTCAGGGCCTTCGCCATCCAGAAGAAGATGTAACCGGCGGCCACCGCGATGAGAAGTGCCGGCCACAGGTAGTAATGGAGCAGGTTGAACAGCTCGGACTTGTCGATCACAAGTGACAGTGTCCCAATGCGGATCGTATTGAGCACGAGAATAAGCGTGAGCCCGCCCAAGCAGGCCTTGATCCGCCGGCTCCAGGCGACTGGAAACGCCAGGATCGCCCCGACGACCAGTGCCATGGGGTCCGCCCCGGTACAGCTCAGCCCGACGAAGACCGAATTGACCGGGGTCCTGAAGAGGCCACAGCCGATCCGGCCCTGAAACGCGGCAAAGGGCAGCAACAGGTGGTGCTGCACCCAGGGAATCCGGGTGATCCCGAAGAGGAGAACCACCCAGAGAGCGGCCCGCCCGAGAAAGGCGAGAGACCTCCCCGCGCCTCCAAATCCGGGTGAAGGGGCTTCGCTCGAGGGTGTTTTCTGGGCCGGAGCACCGGGCTGCACCGGCACAGTATACGGGCGAAACGCATAGCAGAGCTGCTATTTGACTTCCCTTGCTGGCTAGGCATACAGTCGAGCACCTTAAGCATTTTGTTCTGAGGAAGGAGGCCTCGGGGATGATGAAGGAGAGCATTCGTTGACGCGAGCTGCGCCTGTGGGCAGTGCCCCTCTCGCGATCGGTCGACGGGCCGCACGGCGCCGCCCGCGCGAGATCAGCATCTTCGAAGCCAGTCAAGTCGCACACGCATAGCGAACCGTCGATACGTTCCTGACGTTCTCATGACGTTCGACTTCTACAAACGCCTCTAGAGAGTATTGAGATCTTCGTCGGTTCAAGACCGTCGAGCGAGTTTTTACCCGTTAGGTCCATGGAAAAGCCGCAAGGCTCAGGGAGTAGCGAGATGGCAGAAACGACCAATTGTTGTTGTCCCAACGGTGTGGATCGCCGGCGCCGGCCGGACTTGAGGCCAGCGGGCCGCGTTTCACGCCGCGAGCATCGAAGATCTTCTTCTCGGAACCTCCCGCGCCTCGTGATACCGGTCCTGGCGCTCGCCGTGCTCATGCTCGGAACAGGCCCGGTCGCCGAAGCCCAGACTTGCGGCGCGGATCTGACCCTGGAGTATCAGAGCGGCAGCAACATCGGGGTCGTGCTTGGCGGCTTCGTCAAGACCACCCTCACTCTCGAAAACAACCAGGGCATCCCCAACACCTTCGAAGAGCTGGGGTTCTCCAGCGCCTGCAACTCCCTGGATGGCCCTCCCCCGACCTTCCCCTGCATCGATTCGGACCCCGTGCTTCCCCTGATCTCCAAGTTGGAACTGGGATCCATCATAGAGCTGGCGGACGGCCCCGTCGGTGGCTGCCCGGTCGAAGACACCAAAGTCCGGCTACTTCTGCCGGGACTCGGCGAGACCATCACCTTCCAGTTCATCAATGCGACGACCGAGCTGCCCGAGGACCTCGTCCTGCCGGTGGGCGCGGCTTGTCAGCTCACCTTTGACGTCACAGTCACCAACCTTCCCACGAACGTGGGTCCGCCTCCGTTCACTCACCAGCTCGCCCATGCCCAAGGCTTTTGCCCCTCGATTGGGAGCGGATCGGAAAACACCGGCAGCGGCGTCGTCACCTGGAGCAACCTGGTGGTGGACCTGGAGCTGGCCAAGTTCTGTGAGCCGGGCCTCAACCCCCAGACCGGCGACTTCGACTACACCCTGACGATCACCAACCCAGTGAATCCTTTGGGCGCAACGCTCGAGAACTGCGTGATCTCCGACCCGGGCGCCACCTGCGACGGCCAGGTCATCGCCGGTCCGATCCCGGCCGATGGCAGCTCGGTGCCGGTCAATTGCTCGAGCCCGAGCTCTTCGAACACCGCGACCGTGACCTGTGAAATCGTCGAGAATCCCGGCCAGTTCGTCGACGCCACGGCCTCGGCGACGTGCGACGATGACGTCGAGATCGACAAGCAGGTTTCCTGCGACAGTGGTGGCACCTGGAACGACGTTGGCTTCAACGACGGCGTGATCGAGGGCTGCACCGGTTGGTCAGGAGCCGAGGTGTCGGACGAGATCAAGTTCCGCTACCGGGCTCGGAACACGGGCGGCGGCGCTCTGACCGGCTGCGAGCTGACGGACTCGAACGGTGTGGTGATCGCCGGCTCGGAGAACGTCGGCGACCTGGCGGTGGGCGAAGAGCGCGATATCTTCATGACCTCTCTGCTCTCCTGCGACGAGGTTCTTGTCGGCGGCGAGCCGGACACGGCGACCCTGACCTGCACCGGTACGACCGGCCAGGTATCGGACACCGACACGGCGACCATCGAGGCCTGCCTCGAGCCGGGTCTGAGTGTGGCCAAGGTGTGCGCGGACGGTCAATTCGCTCCGAACGGAGACTTCATCTACACGGTGGCGGTGACCAACACGGGCGATGCGCCGCTGGCCAACTGCGTGGTGACGGATCCGACGGCGACCTGCGATGTGACGTCGATCACGTCGTTGCCGGTGGGTGGCGCGCCGGCGACGTTCGGCTGCGCGAGCGCGCTGGGCGCGAATACGGTGACGGTCGAGTGCGAGATCGTCGGTTCGGGCCAACCGGCGGACCCCTGTGATGATCTCAGCTTGAGCGATGACACCGTGCTGGACACCCAGAGCCACTCCACTTGCGGCACCCTCGACGCCGGCCCGATGTACGCTGTGATAGGACCGGCCGGGGACCTGACCCTGACCGCGGGCACCGCGGTCGTCCTCAACAACGGTTTCTCGGTCGGTGTCGACGGCACTTTTTCCGCCGGGACCGATACGGCGCTGTTTCGTGAGCCCAAGACGATCTCGGCCCAGGGTTCTGACACGTGCGAGGCGTGCCCGGTGGTCGAGGTGGACAAGCAGGTTTCCTGCGACGGTGGCGCGACCTGGCACGACATGCTGGGTTTTGACGACGCCTCCGGCGACAGCGTCTTGGGTTGCACAGGGTGGACGACGGGAGAGCCCGAAGTCAAGGTTCGCTACTTCGCGAACTCGGTCTTGGGGGCGCCTCAGAATTGCATACTGACGGACACCAATACGGCGATCCTGCCGGGTTCGATCAACGCCGGCTCGAGCCCGAACGGTCAGATCCACATCGTGGACGTCGTGACGTGCGACGAGACCCAGGCGGGTTGGATGGAGCCGAACACGGCGACATTGACCTGCGACCAGTGTGTGCTCGATCCGGGCCAGCCGGGGATACCGGTCGAGGACTCGGATACGGCCTCGATCGACTGTCAGACGCCGAACGTGGATGTGGCGAAGGAGTGCGCGTCGAACAACGGCGACGGGACCTACACCTACAACGTCAAGGTGACGAACCCGGAGCCCCAGTTCGGGAGCGGTGCCGTGCTCGACAACTGCCGCCTGGACGACCAGATGGCGGTCTGCGGACCTCTGTCGCAGACTTTGCTGCAGGTGGGTCAGACGGCGACGGCGGAGTGCACGGGCGACCAGAACATGAACATGGTGACGGTGACCTGCGACATCGTCGGTTCGGGCCCGCCAGGCGGACCTCCGAAGACGGTGTCGGACGAGTCGATGGACGGCTGCGTCGACGTCGACAAGCAGATCTCGTGCGACAGTGGCGTGACCTTCGTGGACGTGGGCTACAACGACTCGATCGCCGCGAGCTGCATCGGTTGGACAGGCACGGGTCCCGATGCCCAGGAGATCGTCTTGCGTTACCGGGTGCGTACCGGCTCGGCGATGACGCAGTGCTCGATCGTGGACTCGAACCCGGCGATCCCGCCGGTGCCGCCAATCGGCGCCCTGCCGTCGAAGTTTGACGACTTTGTGTTCACCACACCGCTGCCTCCATCGGCGTTGACCTGTGACGAGGTGGATCCGGGCGAGCCGGACCAGGCGACGCTGACGTGCGTGAGTGTTGAGAGCGGCGCGACGGTCACGGACACGGACGATGCGGATCTCGAGTGCCAGCTGCCCGATCTCGAGGTCGTCAAGGTCTGCGAGGCAGGACCCGAGGTGTGCGAGGACTGCGGCTGCGAAAGCAAGGTGACGGTGCTGACTCTCGAGTACACGGGCTCGGCCGGCGCTCAGGTCATAGTAGAGATGAGGAAAGACGGCACTGAGTTATTCAACGACACGGTTCAGCCGGGCGAGCAGTTCACCTTGCTCGGAATCGACATGAACGGGACTCTCGGACCGGAGATCAACGTGTTCGTGGATGGACAGTTCCACACGGCGATCCATACCAGCTGTTCGCAGCCGATCGGACCGGGCCTGCAATTCGGCGACTTCCTGGTGATCGACGGTAGAAGCCGTAGCTTCGACGGTCCGCTGTGCCCGTTCGGGGATCCGAGTGGACAAGTCTGCGAACCGGGCGAGTTCTCGATCACGATTTCGGTCACTAACCCGGCGAACCCGGATGGCGCGAGTCTCGCCAACTGTGTGGTGGACGATCTGTTGGACGAGGCGGCGGGTTGTGACACGACCATCCCGACCCTCGAGCCGGGTGACAGCGAGACCATCACCTGCACCGCAGCGGGTCTGACCGCCACGACCTTGAACGAGGTGGAGGTCACCTGCGACATCGTCGGCTCGGTCGATCCCGCCACGGGACAGCCGAAGATGATCATGGAGAGCGCCCAGGATGTGTGCGAAGTCCAGGAGCAGGCGGATTTGAGGGTGTCGAAGGTCTGCAGCTCGGCGTTCTTCGACTTCTGCCCACGGACGCCTGGCTTCTGGAAGAACCACCTGAGTGACTGGCCGGTCGATAGCCTGGTACTCGGCGGGATTGACTACGACGCCAACGAGTTGTTGGCCTTCCTCCGGTACGGCGGTCCGGACGCCTCGTTGAAGCTGGCACGCCACCTGGTGGCAACGAAGTTCAACCTGCTGTCGGGTTCCGATCCGCTGATTCAGCCGGCGGTGGACGCGGCGGACGCCTTCCTGGCGATTCACCCACCAGGCAGCGACCCGCAGGGTGCGGCGAAGGACGAGGCGCTGGCGATCAAGGACCTGCTCGACATCTACAACAACACCGACTGTCAGTTCGGACAGCATCCGACGACGTCGGCGAGCCAGGTGACGATCACGGTGGAGAACCCGTCGGGGTCGAATGTCACGCTGACCGATTGCGTGGTAACGGACATTCTGGCTCCGGATTGCAACACGACGATCACAACGCTGGTCCCGGGCCAGATCGAGACGATCGCGTGTAGCGCTCCGGGCCTGGTGGCGACGACGCTCAACGAGGTGTCGGTGACCTGCAACGTGGAGAACACGCCGGAGACAATCACGCGGACCGCCGAAGACGTCTGCGAGGTGGATGTGTGCGAGGTGATCGTTGACAAGCAGGTCGACTGCGGCAATGGCTTCATCGACATCGGCAAGGTGGACGAGAGCTGCTCGGCGGTGACCGGCCAGCCGGTCACGATTCGCTGGCTGGCGAGCGCCGGTCCGAGCAACACGGTCGACCTGGTCGAGTGCGTCTTGACGGATTCAAACGGCGTCGCACTCGGTGCCCCGTTCATAGTCGGTTCGCCGATCGATCCATCAACGGTGGATCTCGAGCTCACCCGTACCACCGAGGAGTGCAGCGCGCTCCTCGCCGGCGGCGAGCCGGACATGGCGCGTCTGGTGTGCCAGTGCGCGGATCAGCCGGATCCGGCCTTCACGGTCGAGGACCGGGACTGGGCCGAGTTCGGCTGTGGCGTGCCGGATCTGCGGGTGGTCAAGGAGTGCCTCGAGCAGGATAGCTCGACGGGCATCAACGCGGTCACGATCCGGGTGGAGAACCCGTCGGACGTGCCGCTGGCGAACTGCCTGGTCAGCGACCCGCTGGCTCCGGACTGCGACGCGGTGATCCAGGTCCTGGCGCCGGGAGCGGTGGAGACGGTGAGCTGCAGCGTGCTCGGTCTGATGGACGACACGCTCAACGAGGTGTCGGTGACCTGCGACGTGGAAGGCACGAACGAGCAGATCTCCCGCAGCGACGACGATCTGTGCGAGGTGCCGGATGGGGAGGACTGCGGTTGCAAGAGCAAGGTGACCGAGCTGACGCTCGAGTACACCGGCGCGGCGAGCGCTCAGGTTCGCGTCGAGCAGAAAAATGACGGCGTTGAGGTTTTCAACGGTACGGTCCAGCCCGGTGAGCAATTCACTCTGTTCGGAATGGACAAGAACGGCACCCTCAGCACGGAAATCAAGATCTTCGTGAACGGCCAGCTCCACACGATGATCCACACCAGCTGCTCGCAACCGATCGGGCCGGGTCTGGTATTCGGCAACTTCTTAGTAATTGGAGGGACGAGTCGCAGCTTCGACGGTCCTCTGTGCCCGCTCGGGCAGGTTCCTTGACGCAAACTCAGGGTTTCTGGGGCATCCGCGAATGACGGATCTTTTCCTGCCCGTTGAGGCGTGCGCCATCACCTATAACGTCGGTGTGGCGACGCCTGGCTCGGCCCCCCGAGGCTCGGCCGCGACGTCCGGCATCCTCCCGAAGGCCGGGTTGCAAGCACGATTTGACAGATTGCGGGCCGGGCCGTAGAGTTCTGATTACGCGGTTTTTTGAACTCGGTCCTGGTGGTAACGGCCAGGACAACAGACAGAGGGAGGCTTTGAGAATGTTGATGAGAACCGGAAGGGAGCGGACGGGAACTGTTTTTTGCTGGATCGCAGTGAGTGCCCTGCTGTTGACGGTCTTAGCCCTACCTTCGGAGGTGGCCGCTAGGGCGCTGGAGTGCAACTCCGACATCAGCATCTCCTTCGCTCCTGCCATGCCCGCGGTGGGCGGAGCCACGACTGTAACGCTGACCATGACCAACGGCTTGAGCCGCGATCTGGGCGATGCCAACGTAAGCCAGGATTTCCAGACAGTCAACTACTTTCCCGCCTGTCTCTCGACCAACCCCTGCAATCCGGACCCGGCCCTACCGGCCACCTTTGTGGCCAGTAGCGAGTCGACATCTTGCGGCCCGGGCGCAATGACGGCGAGTGTAATGCCCGACGGTCAGATCGATTTGGATTTTGGCCTCCTGGGTTTTCAGCTTGCGGCGAGCGGTGGCTCCTGCACGATCTCTTTCGACGTCATGATCGACCCCGCGGCCATGGACGGAGCCACGATCAACTCCCAGGCCGACACCGGTGGTACGTGCAACATCCCGGTGCCGCCCGCTCCACCCGCCAACTACGTATCGAGCGCCATCGACACGGCTCAATACACGCTGGTGCCGACCCTCGGCACGATCGCGCTGGCGATTCTGGGCCTGCTTCTGGCGGTCGGCTCGTGGCAGATCCTCCGACGGCGGCAGGCTGCCCCGTTGGCCTAGCGGCCACCGCATCGGCTTCGCCCCAGGGCGCCGGCATGAGGCTCCGAGGGCCGCGCGGCGATCGGCCCTTTGGAGTCTCGCCTACTGCTTGCCTACTGGGGACTCTGCAAAGGATCGATGATCGCCGTGAAGGTGGCGCCCGACTCGACCACGAAGCCGTCGTTGAGGACGATGACTTCACCGGCGCGTAGGGTCGCGTCGGCTCCGGGCATGACGATTACCGTGGGTCCCGCCGAAATTGAGCTGCAAGCCTCGGCCAGATAGGCGGAGGAGTAGATCGTCTCGTTGGTGATGTCGAGGTGCACCGGCATCGGCGAGCAGGGGTACAGCACGTCGATGGTGTCACTCGCTCCCACGAGTTGCGCTCCGTCGCCGGCCTGAGCGCTGTTCACGATACCCAGCGCCGGCTGAACGGCCACGTCGACCGAATAGGTGACCGTGACGGTTTCGAACTGACCGGCCCCGATCGTCGGGAACGTGCAGTCGATGAATTGGCCGCTCGTCGCCGAGCACTCGCTCGAGGGCGAAACACCGGTCACGGTCAAGCGGCTGTCTACGGGATCGGTCACTCGTACGTTGGTAGCCTCGGAAGAACCACTGTTGGTCACGGTCAAGGTAAACGTCTTGCCGGTCGAGCCGCTGACCACGGCGTCGTCGGCGAAGGTCTTGCTCAGCTCGAGCACCGAGCCCCCGATCTGAACCCCCCAGAGCTCGCGACCGGCAACTCCGTCGTCGGCGGCAAAGAAGACCAGCGACGGGGCGCTCGTGGGCTCGGTCGGGCTCGATCCCGTCGGACCGGCACTCAAGTCCTCGACCAGCTGAGTTCCCGGGCCGGAACCATCGCTGTTCCAGAGCTCGTTACCGGTAAGACCGTCATCGGCCGCAAAATAGAGCGAACCCTCGACGTCTGTGAGCTCGACCGGGAACGAGCTCAGAGCGCCGGTGTTGAGGTCCCCAACCATGAAGGTGCCCGGCCCGGTGCCATCGCTGCACCAGAGCTCCTTTCCCACCAGGCCGTCGGCGGCGGCAAAAAACAGCGTGCCGTTGACAGCAGTCAGATGCTCGGCCGCCGGACTCCCGGAGCCCGGGACGATGTCTGCGACCAGCACCGTCCCCCCGTCCGTGCCGTCGCTCTTCCAGAGCTCGGCGCCCACCGACCCGTCGTTGGCGATGAAGAACAGCTCTCCACTCACATCGGTCAGCTCGAAGGGATTCGAGTCCTGGTAGCCCGGGAAGATGTCCTTGACCCGAACCGTCCCCGAGGAGGTGCCGTCGCTCTTCCAGAGCTCTCTGCCTCCGCCGCCGAGCGCCGAGAAGAACAAGGTCCCGCCGACCGCCGTCAGCTCGGTCGGCAGCGAACTCCCGGCAGGGTTGATGTTCTTGACCAGGAACGTGCCGGCAGTGGTGCCATCGCTCGTCCAGAGTTCGCGGCCCTGACTCGTGGTGGCCACGAAGAAAAGGTCCGAGTTCACGGCCGTCAAATCACTGGGAACGGCCGAACCGATCCCTGGGGTGATGTCTTTCAGCAGAACGGTACCGGCGACGGTGCCATCACTCTTCCACAGTTCGACGCCGGTGAAACCGTCGTGCGCACGAAAGAAGAGCGTTGATCCCGCCGCGGTCAGCATCGAGAAGGAGTCGTCCTCGGTCCAGCCCGCGTGGCGGAGGTAGAGGGCGGTGAGCCGATCCGTAACTGGGACTTCAGCGCGCAT
>JADFQD010000167.1 GCA_022561975.1 Acidobacteriota bacterium | reverse complement strand
AGGAGTTTGCCGGTGCGCCGCGTGTCCTCGCAGGCCACCAGGTCGGCGCGTTCGAGCGCCAGCCGGACTCGCAGGGTGATGTCCTGGAGGTTGCCGATCGGCGTGGCGACGACTGTCAGACGGCCGCTCAATCGCGGGGAATCTCGCGGTCCAGGTTGATCGCGCTGCTGGAGAGGCGAGCGATCAGCATGAGGCGGCGCTTGAAGCGATTGCGGCGCTCGAGTTCTTCGATCTTCCCGACGGCTTCGGCGTCGTAGCCGCGAGCCACGATTTCCTTGGCAGAGAGCCCACGGTCGAACATCAGATAGAGAACTTCGTCCGCCGTGGGGTAGGCGAACCCGAGTTCATCCTCGTCGGTCTGGCCCGGCCAGAGATCCGCGGACGGTTTCTTGTCGACCACCGACCGCGGCAATTCCAGATGCCTCGCCAGCTGCCAGACCTGCTGCTTGTAGAGGTCGCCGAGCGGGTTGATCGAACTGGCGTTGTCGCCGAATATCGTCGAGTAACCGAGCAGGATCTCGGTCTTGTTGGAAGTGCCCAGGACCAGAGCGCGGCGCTTCTTGGCTTGGTCGAACAGGATGCCCATCCGTTCCCGGGCCATTTTGTTGCCCCGGCGAAGTTTGCCGGCGTCCTGTTCATTGTGGTCGAAATAGGCCTCGATCATCTCCGAGATGTCGATCGTTCGGGTCTCGACCGCGAGTTGTTTCGCAACCGCATCCGCGTCACTGGACGATTCCGGCGACGACGTCTTGTAGGGAAGCAGGAGCGCAAGGACGTGTTCCGGACCCAAAGCCCGCGCTGCGAGCGCGGCCGCAAGTGCCGAGTCCACGCCACCCGAGAGACCCACTACGACGCCGTCGGCGCCGGCGGTCTTGACCGCGTCTGCAATGAAGCTGGCGAGCACACGCGTAGCGAGTTCTGGATTGAGCAGGAGGTGCGCGGCGACGTCTTCTTTGCGGATCATCAAGCTCCCACGATGTCGGTACGTTCGGCTCGAAGTAGTGGTAGTCGCCAGCGCAACCTGTCCACTTCCCTGATGTCGATCTCGGTGATCAGCAGGTGTTCGTCCAAGAACGGGGCGCGGGCGATGATTTCACCGCAGGGCCGGACCACGTGGCTGCCACCGGGATAGAACGAGCCCTCTTCCCAGCCGACCCGGTTGCAGTAGACCACCCAGCAGGTGTTGACGAGCGCGGTCGAGCGAGTCAGCGCCTCCCAGGACTCCTGACTCGCCGGCACCTCGCCGGAGCCGAGATGCCCTGGACCGGCCGAACTCACGACCAGTATCTTGGCTCCCGCCAGCGCCAGCCCTCGAGCGAGGTGCGGATGCCAGATGTCCTCGCAGATCAAGAGCCCGAGGCCGTCGACCGGCGGCGACAGCTGCTTGCCGGCTCCAAAGAACCGCCCTTCCTGAAAAATGCCATAGGTCGGGAGGTAGAGCTTGCGATGGCTGTGCGCGATAGCGCCGCTATGTAGAAGGAGCACGGTGTTGTAGAGAACGCCGTTTTCGTCCTCCTCGACCAGGCCGACGACCACGCGCATGGAGCCGGTCGCCGTCAGCAGACGGCGCACCGCCTCGGAATCGCCTGGTTTGGTTGCCATTTGGCCGGTGAGGTGCAGCAACCGGTAGCCGGTCAGCGAGAGTTCGGGAAAAACCAGTAGATCGACGTTGGCCTCGCGAGCCTGAGCAATCCAGTCCAGGTGGTGTTCGAGGTTGGCCTCGATGTCGCCCAGGCGAGAGTCGATCTGAGCGATCCCGACTGTGATCTGTGTGGACATAGCGGGGCTGGCCGATGGATGAAACCGGTGCCTGAAACCGGTGACAGAATCGGGGGCCATGCTAGCATCGATCCGTGAAAAGGCCTTTGCTCACGACGGTTTTGACGGCTTGCGTGGCCGCAATCGTCGCCGTAATCGCCGCCTCGGGCGCCGCCTCGGGCGCCGCTCTGGGCGCCGGCTCGCGGGCCGAAGAAGAGCCGGCCGGAGCCGCGCCGGTTGCCGAACTCGTCGACCGGATCGTCGCGGTGGTGGACGAGGATCCGATTCTGGCCTCGGCTCTGGATCGAGCGATCGGCCTGGGGCTGGTATCGCAAGGCGCAGACGAGAGCGATCTCGTGTTTCGCAGACGTGTGCTGGACCAGATGCTGGCGGAACGGTTGCGCGCACACGAGGTCGACCGCTTCGGGTTTACCGAGATTTCACTCGCGCAAGTGGATCGAGCGGTCGCGGCGCTCGAGTCCGGATTTGCCGATCATCGCGCGTTCGAGGAACGCCTCTCAGAGTTTGGTCTGACCATGGACGACATTCGGCAGATCGTTGCCCGCCAGGTGATGGTGCTCACCTACGTCGATGAGCGGCTCGGGCCGCGCGTCTTCGTGAGTCTCGATGACATCCGCGAATACTACGACTCCGTCTTGACGCCGGAGATGAAGAGCACCGGGCAGAGGGTGCCCGATCTGGATCGAGTGCGCGAGGAGATTCGTGATGTGCTTCGAGAGCAGCGATTGAACGAGGAGATCGAGCGCTGGACGGAAGAGCTGCGGCGCGAGGCGGATATCGAAGACTACTTCGACCGCTCTTCCGACACCCCGGCCGAGGTCCTCATCGGAGTGAGCCGAGCTCCGGACTGATCACCGTAGAGGACGGCGTAGTGCGCTCGGCTCTCGAGAACTTTGGTCAGATAGCCGCGGGTCTCCGCAAATCCCACTTTGGAGAAGTACTCCTCCGGTTCGCGACTGAAGCAGTAGCTTCTCCAGAGCTGGGCCTGGTTTTCGCCGGCGTTGTAGGCGGCGATCACCGCGTAGGGCTGGTCAGCGAAACGTCGGCCGAGCTGCGCCAGGTAGGCGGCGCCCAGGGTGAGAGCAATGTCCGGGCGGTGCAGGTCCTCGGCCCTCAAGGCCTCTATTCCTATGCTGGCCGCGAGCCGTTTGGCCGTCGGAAGAACGAATTGAGCGAGGCCGCGGGCTGCCGCCGCCGAGACGGCCTGAGCGTCGAAGCGACTTTCTTCGCGCACGATCGCGGCCAGCAGGAACGGGTCTACTTCGAATCGCGAGCTGCGGTCGATGATCAGGTCACGGTAGTGGAGGGGGAAGGCGGCCCTACGTAGGTTTTCGGGAAGCAGGTCGATGGGTATTTCGGCGACCGCTCGGAGGTAGAGAATTTCGGCGATTCGCAGGGCCGGGCGAAGGCTGTCGGCACGCTCCAGAAGCCCGACGGCCGTGAGCGCCAGATCCGGTTCGTCGATCGAGAAATACTCGAGAATGGCCGCCTCACCCTCGCCCCATAGCCCGAGGCCCAGCAATAGCTCTTCGGGGCCTTCGCGGCTGGCTTGCCAGATCGGCCAGTCGGCCGTGTCACGGAGCTGGATCTGCAGAAAGGCGCGCGCGGAGGCCTTCGACGATAGACGCTCGGTCAGCCGCCGGCGGGCGGCAACGGCCGCCGGGTCGTTGTCGGGCAGGAGGAGCATGGCGCCGTAGAGCCCGGCTGTGCTCGAACCGCGGGCGATACGCCGCGCCATGGCCTCGGCCACCGGCACGAGGTCCGATCGGGCGAGCCTTTGCCGGGACGCTACGGCCAGCGGGTGATAGGGATTCTCGGTCAAGATCTCGACATAGAGTTCGACCGCCTGACTCCGGTCGCGCTCGAGTTCGGCCAGGCGAGCCGACCAGTAGGTGGCGTCCACCGAGGGCTCTCGCCGAGCCCGGCGGGCCCGATCCAGCCACTCGCCGGCGCGCTCCGCGCGGTTGCGCACGATCTCCGAGCTGGCGAGAAAAACACTCGCCGACTCGAATATCCGTGCCCAGCTACGCTTCGACGCCAGAACCTCGTAGAGTTCGAGCGCCGGCTTCTCGGAACCGCTACGCCACTCGATCCGGAGGGCCGAGAGGAGTGCGGCGTCAGCCCACCTGCCGTCGGTTTCTCCGAGGTATGCGATTCGATAGCTCGCAGACGCCGCCGCCCAGTTGCCGCTCACCTCGTAGCTGCGTCCCTGCTGGTAGAGCGCGCGCGCTTTGACGCCGGGCCTGGTCGCCCCGGCTGCGACTTTGCCGAATTCACTTGCGGCAAGCAGGTATTCCTCCCGCCAGAAGTAACTTCGCGCGAGCGCGTATCTGGCGTCGAGGTCGTCCTCCTCCAAAGCCGCCAGCCCCCGCCTTAAATACAGGACGGACAGGTCGAATCGACGGTGTGCGTGAAAGGTTCGACCCAAGAGGAGCGAGACCTCGGGAGGCGCGTCCGGTCCGACGAGTTGGCTCACCCGGTCGGCCGCCAGCCGGGCTGCTTCGTCGTCGATGCTCCGCGCGAGGATCGCGAGCAGGCGCTCGACAGCCCGCTCGCGGGAACCCTCGATGAGATCACAGCCGGCCTTGGCAACCTGCAGTCTGCGGTTCGCGCTCTGTTCAAGTCGCCAGCGGTCGGAGTTTCCCAGGAGCCGGCAATCGGCGCCGTGCTCGATCACCTCCGACAGCATCACAACGGCCGGTCGGACCAGTCGCGGGGGTGGCGAGCCTCCGAGCAGATTGGCCAGGAGCCCGGCCGAAACTTCCGGGTGACCGCGCGCTTCGTGGTTGAGCGCCAGTCGGAAGAGTCCGTAGGGCGCAAGGGTCGTCGCGCTGGTCAGCGAGCGGGCGAAGGCCTCTTGCGCGGCACGGTCCCTACCCAGCGCCTCGAGGAGATGGCCGCGGAGGTAGTCGAGTCCGAGCGGGAGCACGGAGTCCCCGTTCTCCGCGACGCTTGCGTCGAGTACCTCCAAGGCTTCCGCGAGCCGGCCTTCGAGCCGGTGTTGGGTTACCTGTAGGCGAGGGTCTGCCGACGTGGTCAGAACGAGCAGAGTCGCGGCCCAGAGCATAAAGTGATTAGCCGGACCAAGCTTCGATCAGCCCGGCGGCCAGCTGAACTTGCGACCGCCCAGTAGGTGCAGGTGGATGTGAAAGACGGATTGACCGGCGCCGGCGAGGCAGTTCGTCACCAGCCGAAACCCGCTGCTCTCCAGCCCGAGTTCGCGGGCAATTTCGATGGCGCGAAATTGAAGCGCTCCCAAAAGTTTCGCGTCGTCTGCCGACGCCTCGAGCAATGTCGAGAGGTGCCGGCGCGGAATGATCAGTACATGAACCGGAGCCTGGGGCTCGAGGTCATGGAAGGCGACGATGGCATCGTCCTCGTAGACTTTCCGGGCAGGGATGTCTCCCGCCGCGATCCGGCAGAAGATACAGTCCTGGGTCATTGATCAGCTTTCCCCGTTGGCGGTCCTATTGGTGGTCCTGGGACGTGCGCTCGACACGCCAGCCGGCTCCCAAGAGGTGCAATTTCAGTTCCATGGCCTCGTAGCCGCGATCGAGATGGTAGATCCTCTCGATTGCCGATTCGCCGTCGGCGGCGAGCGCCGCCAGAACCAGGCAAGCCGAAGCCCGCAGGTCGGTGGCCATGACCCTCGCGCCGGTCAGTCGGGTGGGGCCATTGACCCGTGCCACATTGCCATGGACTTCGACGTCGGCGCCCATTCGGCGCAGCTCCGGCACGTGCTGAAAGCGGCTCTCGAAGATGGTCTCGCAGAAATCCAACCCGTAGCTGCGCGCTCTCTCCTCAAGCTCGTCTTGAGCCTCGCGAATCTCGGTAGGTAATGCTCGGTAAGTGCTGATCGCCATATGTCACGCGTCAGTAAAGAGGTTTCAAGAACCTGATGATTCAAAATCCAGTCGACGCTTACGGGAAATAACTACCGGCCGGTTGCGAGGAAGTCCTTGATCGAATCGAAGATGGCATCTTTGGAGGGAATTTCCGAGAGAATCAGGTTCTCCCAGTCTTCTTGGATTCTTTGCAGTTCCCGGATGAAATCTCCCGACCCGTAGGGGCTTTCCACTTGTCCGTAGCAGTAGAGGTTACAGACCGGCAAGAGGTGTTCTTTGAGCACGTTTAAGCAGGCTTCGTTGTCTTCCCCCCAATTGTCACCATCGGAAAACTGGAAGCAGTAAATGTTCCAGTCGTCGGGGGGGAAGTCGCGGTCGATGATGATTTTGGAGACGTTGTAGGCGGAAGAAATTCTCGTTCCCCCGCTTTCACGGGTGCGGTAAAACGTATCTTCGTCGACCTCGTGGGCGACGGCATCGTGAACGATGTACCGTCTTTGCACGCCGTCGTATTGTTTCTTCAACCAGGTATCGATCCAAAACGCTTCGGTTCTGACGATCTCTTTT
>JADFQD010000036.1 GCA_022561975.1 Acidobacteriota bacterium | reverse complement strand
AAGCAGGCGGTGCATCATTTGCAGCCATTTTGGATGCCGGCCTTCAAGCGCGGCAATGTCTCGTTCGCCAGCCCGAGCCATTTTGCGGCCGTGTTGATTGAGACCGCTGGTCGAGATGTTCTCGAGGGTCTCAAGCAACTCGTCGAGTCGGAAACTCTGAATCCTAAAACAAGAGCATCGGCGATCGCAGCGATCCTTGCCGACGGCGGTCCAACAGAACTACGAGAATACGGCCTCGATTCCAGGCGGTTCATGCGAGCGGGACAATACAACGCCGACGCTCACGCTGAGGCTTTGGCCGAGTTGATCCAGGTTGCCCGAATTCGGAAGGTTAGGCCGTCCGGCGATCTGGATGAGTTGTTGAATCAATTGATTGATCCAGCGCATCCCAAGCTCCAAGCCCATGCGCTGGTGTTGGCCGGAATTTGGAGAGTTGATAAAACGCAGAGCAAGGTGTTGGCGGCTGCGAAGAACGATTCAATTCCGGTTTCGGTGCGTGTGGCCGCCTTTGGGGCGATAGCGGACATGAAGCTCTCTTCAGCCGGAGAGATTTTAATTTCGTACACAGGCAAGCCGCACGAACCGGCACTCCGAACCGCTGCGATTCAGTCACTGGCAGCTGTGGATATGCAGGCCGCAGCCCGGCATGCTGCAGAGCTATTGATGGAGCCCGACCTGACGGAGCTCGATTCCGCCGCGACGATCACCGCTTTCTTGCAACGCAAGGGAGGCGCCCAGGCCTTGGCTTCGCCGATACATACCAGCAGGTTGAGTCCGGACTCAGCGAAACAGATCCTGCGAGCGCTTTTTTCAACGGGCCGTTCAGACCGGGTGCTACTCGCCGCGCTCAACCAGGCGATCGGCGTTTCGGCGGCCTATGGTCTGGTGGTGGGTCTGAACACCTGCGAGGACGGTCAGAGTCTCACCGAGCGCTTCGTCGAGGTTACCGATCTTTTGGGCTCGACCCGGCCGACCGCGGTCAATCTGCGCTGGGCGCTACGCCGCGGCCGCGAGGTGTTCGACCGGACGGAGGGGCTGCCCGACGACCAGAGGATCGCCGGATTGCTGGCCTGGGCGCACGAACTCCACGCGGCCGACGTGGCGTCGAATCGACGCATGGGAGCCCATGGGGCGACGCTCTTTGCCGCCGGCGACAGAGTGCTGACGCATTGCAACGCGGGCGCTCTGGCGACCGCCGGCTACGGCACCGCGCTGGGCGTGATCCGTGCCTCTCACGATCAGGGCAAGGTCTCCCAAGTGTGGGTCGACGAGACCCGGCCGCTGCTTCAGGGCGCGCGCCTAACCGCCTGGGAGCTGCAGCGCCTCGAGATTCCGTTCCAGGTGGTGACCGACTCGAGCTGTGGCGCGCTGATGGCCCGCGGACTCGTCGACCGGGTGGTCGTCGGCGCCGACCGGATCGCCGCCAACGGCGACGCCGCCAACAAAATCGGCACCTACACGGTGGCGGTTCTCGCGAATCGGCACAGCGTGCCGTTCTATGTCGCCGCGCCGCTATCGACGATCGATCGGTCCACGCCAACCGGAGACGAGATCCCGATCGAGGAGCGTTCGGCCGAAGAGGTCACCGAGGTGTGCGGCGTCAGGATCGCGCCGGAAGCGGCGCCAGCAGCCAACTTTGCCTTCGACGTCACGCCCAACGAGCTGATCGCGGCGATCATCACGGATGCGGGAGTGCTCAAAGCGCCCTACACGGAGTCGATCGCGCGCGCATTCGCCGAGCAGGAGACGCGCGGAGGTTAGTCGCGCCTGGCAGTGCCTGGCTGAGATCAAGTGATCGCGGTCAGCCGCTCGTCCTGTGGTCCTTCGACGGTTTCGACCGAGACCCCGTGATCGGTCAGATAACCGATACCGTTTTTGCCGACATAGCCGCCACCGACGACGATGACCTTGGCAATGCCGGCGTGGTGAATGAGCTTCGCGCACAGCATGCAGGGCTCGCCGGTCACCAACATCCAGGCCCCCTTGGTCGGCACCCCCGCGGCCGCGCAATTGCAGACCACGTTCATTTCGGCGTGGTGACAACCGATCTCCATGCGGGTCCCGGATTGGATCTCCTCGCTGTCGCGCAAGCAGATGTCGTTTCCGCAGAGTTCCCCGCCGCCGCGCGGACCGCCGTTGTAGCCGTCCATCAAGGTGACGTTGCGCTCGGGGTCTAGAAGAAGAGCGCCGAACTTACGCCGCGGACAGTTCGAGGCCTTCGCCAGAATCAGGCATTGCTCGATGCGGATTCGGATGTGCTTTTCTTTCATCAGGAATGACCGGCATTTGAAACCGTCGGCAGTCGCGATTCTAACCGTCCTGCCGAGGTGCCGGGTTTGCCGGCGTTGGCAGCCATCCGTTACTCTGGGTTTCGTTGATGGCACAAGAGAGCTCCGTTCGATGAGACCCGGACGGCCAGTGGACGGACAGTGGTCTGTGAAGTGAAGAGTCTTTCTGACAGAGAGTTGCGGAGGCCGTCTTTCCGAGCGAGCGTGGACTTCTCGAATGACACCGCGAGAGGCAGCCGCCGGCGTCTGGTTCTGGCTGTCTTCCTGTTGGCCCTGGCCGTGCGCGTTGTCTACGTCGCTCAGATTCGGGACAATCCGTTCTTCGAATCACCGGTAATCGATGCGCTCACATACCATGAGCGAGCCGTCGCTCTGACCCAAGGCGTGTGGCACGAGCAGGAGGTCTTCTGGCAGCCGCCGCTCTACCCGTATTTCCTCGGGGCGCTCTACAGTGTATTCGGTCCCAAGATCGCGGTTGCCCGCTCTGTGCAGCTCCTGCTCGGAGCGGCGATCTGCGCCCTGATGGCGCTCTTGGCCAGGCGTCTCCACGGACCGCTCGCCGGCTGGACGGCCGGGATCACACTGGCCCTATGCGGGACCATGATCTTTTTTGAAGGCGAACTCCTCAACCCAGTCTTGAGCATCGCCTTGAACACCGGCGCTTTGCTTTTGCTGATTCCCAGAGCGCCCGACAGCGCGCGCGACGGCCCGTTCAGCGCCGGCAACCTCTCCGACTTCGGCCGGTTGCCGCTCGGGCGCTGGGTCGGTGCCGGCCTGCTGTTGGGGCTGTCGGCGATTTGCCGGCCGGACATCCTCCTTTTTGCGGGCGCGTGGTCGCGTTGGCGCCCTTGTGGGCGGCGTTACGGGCCAAGCGCGCGCCAGGGGGCGCCCACTGGTTGCGGCTCCTGGCTTTCACCGCCGCCGTACTCCTACCCATTGTCCCGGTGACCGCTCACAACGTCATCTTCGGTGGTGAGTGGATACCGATCTCGTCGAACGCCGGGTTGAACTTCTATCTCGGCAACAGCGGAGAGTATGAGCGCACGGTGGGAGTGCGACCGGGGTTGCACTGGGAGCAACTCATGCTCGAACCGCTGCGCGCGGGGATAACCGAGGACGATGCCGGTGGCGCGAGCGCCTGGTGGGTACGGCGAGGGCTGAGCGCGATCAGAGACGCCCCGGGCCGGTGGCTGTCCGACCTCGGGCGCAAGGCCGGCCTCGGCGTTGCCGCAGTCGAGAGCGGCCGCAATCTCGAGCTGAGCTTCTTCGGTCGCTATGCGCCGCTGCTGGCGTGGCTGCCGGGTTGGGGGGTGATCTTCCCCCTTGGAGCGGCCGGAGCTTTCCTTGCGTGGCGTCGGCGGCAGGACGGAGCGCTCCTTCTGCTCGTCGGATGCTACGCGTTGACGCTCATGGTTTTCTTCGTCAGCGCCCGCTATCGGCTGCCGATGATTCCCGTGTTCGCTGTCTTCGCTGGGTTTGCCGTGGACCGGGCCTGGGTTTGGTGGAACGCGGGCCGCAGAGGGTCGGTCCTGGTTTTGGTCGGAGCCGTGCTGTTGATCGGTGTCGCGATTCGGAGCGACCGGGTCGGGGCCGGACCGTCGGCCGAAGAGAACGAGGCGGACGGCTATTACCTCGTGGCCAAGGCGTTCGCCAATCGCGACCACCATGTCGCCGCCGTAGGCTCTCTCGAGAAAGCTCTGGCCGTAGCTCCTGAACATTGGGATGCGGTCTTCGATCTGGCCGCCGCCTGGACCAACCTGGGGCAGCTACCGAGAGCGCTGCCGCTCTACGAACGGATCTTGGCCCACCATCCGGAAGACCGCGAGAGCTTGCTCGCACTGACCGATGCGTTGCTTCGCCTCGGCAGGGAGCCCGAGGCGCTCGAGCGGCTGAGCGCGAGCGCGGCGAATTCGCGGGCGACGGCGGACCTCGTGTTCACCATTTGCCGCAAGTTGTTCTCGCTGGGCGAAATCGAGACGGCGGTCAGAGTCGGCAGGGAGGCGACGGCTCGCGGAGTGACGGATAGCCACCTCGAAGACTTGCTCGGGAAGATGATGCGCGCCATCGCGGAACGGCGGCACTTGGCGGCCTGTTTGGAAAGGACCCCGGGCCCGGCGGCGCCGGCCTCACTCGCCGTTCGAGGAGCGCTGGTTCGGGCCGAGAACCTACTGCGGCAAGGCGACCATCTCGACGCCGAACTGGTTGCCGCTGTCGTCGTCACCGCGTCTACTGATTGCCACGACGACCCAGCGGCCTGGAGCCTGCTGGGCAAGCTCTGGTTTCTCCAGCACGCGTCGCTTGCGCCGGACGCGCTGCGCCGAGCGATTCGACTCGATCCCGGGCGGGCGGAGGCGTATCTCGGATTGGCTCACTCTCTGGCCGCCGATCCGGAAGCATTGGCCGAAGCGACGGCGGCGCTGGAGACGTTTCTCGAGCTCTCGCCCCAAGGCGCCGAGGCCGAGCGCGCACGTCATGCCCTTTCGAAGCTGACCGCTCGGCGATAGCTGGTGTCCTCCGCGCCTCTACAGCTCGAAATCCGCCCAGCCTTCGTGGGTTTTGCGGCTCTGACGCCTGGCCTCGGGAGGCAAGGCGTCGTTCAATCGCTGAATCGCGGCAAACGGGTCTGCGATCGGAATCGCAGCCGCCCGGCGGAGCGCAGCGGTGTCTTCCTGGGTCGTCGGGATGTCCAACTCGAGGTTAGGTAGGGGACTCATCTTCCGCGAACTCATTCCACAAGGCTAGCATCCCGGCCCGCTCGAAGAAGCTTCGCACTTGCGACCGGTCTACCTCGGAAAATTCGAGCAATCCGGCAATGTCCGCCAGGTCTTGGAACTTGCGCTTGGGGTCGTTCTTGATCGCCTGGACCTTCATCGCGATGAGATGCTCCGCTCTCGGCACCAGGACCCTCACGCCGTCCGGCCCCGCCACCTCCCGCACCTCTTCGAAGATCTCGCGCCGGGTGTCGCCCCGGACGTAGATGAAATCAACCCGGCCCAGAGCCGGGTCTGAATGGAGGTGGTTCGAGTATCCGCTCGAGCGATGGAGCGTTTCGTAGCCGAGCCCCTCCATGAACTCAATCAACTGGTGCTGCGCCTTGCCCGGGACCAGGAGATCGAGATCCAGAGTCGATCGAGCCTTGCCGTACGCCGCAAGAGCATGCCCACCAACCAGGGCCCAAAGATGGCCCTGCGAGTCCAAGTGCTCGCCGACGCGCCGCAGTACCTCTCCGAGATTCACTGGATTTGAGCCTACCCCATCAAGCGCGGGCAGTACTTCCTCGGGACCCAGGCCTTGCCGGCTCTATGGCTCGCCTACGGCCGACGCCGGTGTGGCCGAAGGCGCTCCGGCTCCCGGAATCGGGAAACCGCGGTCGCGCATGAGGGCCTCCATCTCGGGATCGCGACCCCGAAAGGCACGATAGGCCTCGGCCGGGTCGACGGCGTTGCGGGCCGCGAACAGGTGCTCGACCAGCCTGTTGGCCAGCTCCTTGTCGTAGAAACCGCCCTGAGCCTTTTCGAAGGCCTCGGCGGCATCGGCGGTAAGGACATCCGCCCACATGTAGCCGTAGTAGCCCGCAGCGTAGTTTTCGTTGTTGAAGATGTGGCCGAAGTGGGGACTGCGATGCCGCATCGGAATCTCGCGCGGCATTCCGAGCTCGTCCAGCGCTGCCCTCTCGAAGGCATCTACGTCAAGACTTCCCGGGTCCATCGTGTGGTACTTCATGTCCATCAGGGCGCAGGCCAGATACTCGGTGGTCGCGAAGCCCTGGTTGAAGGTCTTGGCGTTCTTGATCTTGGCGACCAGCTCAGCCGGCATCGGTTCGCCGGTCTCGTGATGGACAAGAAATCTATCGATCACCGGGTCGGTCAGGAGCCAGCGTTCCAGAAGCTGGGACTGAAACTCGGTGAAGTCACGAACACCCCCGTCGAGAGTGGGATAGGCGACCTTGGACGAGAAGTAGTGCAGGGCGTGGCCGAACTCGTGGAAAAGGGTTGACGCGTCGTCCCATGAGATCAGCACGGTTTCGCCCTCCGCGCCCTTGATGAAGTTCGAGTTGTTGGAGCCGAGCACGGTTCTCTTGCCGTCGAAGGTCTCGTGGCCGCGATAGGTCGTGGCCCAGGCGCCCGAGCGCTTGCCCTCCCGCGCGTAGGGATCGAGATACCAGAGACCGACCAGCTCGCCAGAGGTCCGGTTGGTGACTTCCCAGGCCTTTGCGTCCTCGTGAAAGGTGGGTACCGAGCCATCTGGAACCGGCGTGAAGTCGAAATCGAACAACTCGCCGGCCACGAAGAACATCGCCTCGCGTAAATTGTCGAGCTGCAGGTACTGCTTGACCTCGTCGGAATCGAGATCGTATTTCGCCCCTCGCACCTTCTCCGCGTAATAGCGATAGTCCCAAGGCTCGATCGTGATGCCCGCGCCTTCGGCGTCGGCGAGCGCCTGCATGTCGGCGACTTCCTGCTCGACCCGGGCCAGGGCCGCCGGCCAAACCGCTTCCATCAGGTCAAGTGCCCGCTCCGGCGTTTTGGCCATTCGGTTCTCGAGCCGCCAGGCGGCGTAGTTGGGGTAGCCGAGCAGTCGAACACGTTCGTTGCGAAGCGCGAGAATTTCGGGGATCAGGGCGTTGTTGTCGTGCTCATCACCGTTGTCGCCACGGGAATAGTAGGTTCGCCACACCGTCTCGCGCAGGTCGCGCTCGCTGGAAAAGGTCAGGAAGGGATCCATCGAAGAGCGGGTGTTGGTGATGGCGTATTTGCCTTCCTGACCGCGGTCCGTGGCTGCGGCCGCCGCGGCCCTCACGAGCGACTCGGGCAGGCCGCTCAGCTGGTCCTCGTCGAAGTACGTGACGTAGCCTTCCTCGTCGGCCAGTACGTTGTTAGAGAACTTCGAATGAAGCTCGGCCAGTTCTTGGTCGATCTCTGCATAGCGCTTCTTGGCCTCGTCGTCGAGGGTGGCGCCATTGCGCGCGAAGCCATCGTAGATCAGCCAGACCAGGCGCTGCTGATCGGGCCTCGAGGATTTCATCTCTTCGCTGCTGTAGACCGCCTTGACGCGGGCGAACAGAGCTTCGTTCTGGGTAATCTTGGCGTTGAACGCTGCCAGTTTCGGCGCCATTTTCTGCTGCACCTCGCGCGCCTCCGCAGTAGAACGGTTCGACCGCCAGATTCCCCAGTAGGTGAGCACGCGCCCGAGGTCTCGCCCGGAGCGCTCGAGCGCCAGGATCGTGTTGTCGAAAGTCGGCGGCTCGGGATTCGTGGCGATCACATCGATCTCGTCGAGATGTATCGCCATGCCGATTTCGAGGGCCGGCTCGAGGTCTTCGATCCGCATCCGGTCGAACGCCGGTACCCCTCCGTAGGGACCGGACCACTCTTCCAGAAGCACGTTCTTGAATCCTTCGAGTTCAACAGGACTATTGATGGGTTCGGGCATGGGTTCCGTTGTGCTGACGGTATTGCCCGCGGTATTTGCCGTGCAGGCAGCCGTGAGGCTGAGCGCGGCCGCAAGCAGTATCGCTAGAGGTTCGTTGATGTGTCGGGTCACGGTTCGTTCTCTCTCCCGACCAGAGCCTACCGCAGGAGAGTACCAGCCGAAGTGGGTATCGTGGAGATGCTGGCGTTGCCTCCGCAGCGAGGTTATTAGCGAGAAAACAAACCCGGGTGGAACCCGTGGTCACCTGTTACCGTAGTATCGCTGGAGGCCCTTTGCGGCCCTGACTACCCGAGGAGACGTGACCATGAAGCAGCCCAAGATGAACCGTGTCCTAGGCATCCTGGCAAGTGCCTGGCGCGGCGTAGCCGCCGCGCGAAAGATCACGATGAATCTGATCTTTCTCGCCATCGTGTTCGCCCTGCTGGCCGTTGCCCTACGCGATGGCAAACCGAATGTGCCCGATTCAACCGCCCTGGTGATCGCTCCCAAGGGCCAGATCGTCGAGCAGCTCGTGGGCGATCCCGTGGACAAGGTCAAGGGCATGCTCACCGGCAACACCAAACCCGAGACCTTGGGTCGCGATCTCGTGCGCACGATCCGCGCGGCCAAGGACGACAAGCGGGTCAAGGCCCTGCTAATCGACCTCAACAGCCTGACCGGCGCCCGGCTTGCCATGCTCCAAGACCTGAAGGCTGCGATCGAGGACTTCAAGGAGTCCGAAAAACCGGTGATCGCGACCTCCGACTTCTACTTCAAGACCCAGTACTACCTGGCATCGGCCGCCGACGAGATCTACCTCACCGACATGGGTGCCGTTATTCTCGACGGCTACAGCCGATACCGAACCTATTATCACGATGGTCTCGAGCGACTCGAGGTCGACAGCAATATCGTTCGGGTGGGCGAGTTCAAGTCCGCGGTCGAGCCCTTCCTGCGCGACAGCATGTCGGAGAAGGCCAAGGAGGCCAATCTCGAGTGGCTTGGCGATCTCTGGCGTTCCTACCTTGCGGACGTCGCCGCCGCGCGCGGCCTGACCCCGGAGGCGTTGACCGACGGGATCGAGAACTTGAACGCGCACCTGAACGCGGCCGGCGGGGATCTCTCGCAGATGGCGCTCGACGCCGGCCTGGTCGATCACGTCGGCGGGCGCGATCTCCTGCGTCAGCGGATGATCGAACTGGTGGGGGAAGACGAAGAAGAGCATAGCTTCAACCGGATCGGCCACGCTGAGTACCTCGAAGTGGTGGGCGAGGATGTCAAGAAGGGCAAGAGCGGCAAGGTTGCCGTGATTATCGCGAAAGGGACGATTCTCGATGGCAGTCACCCGCCGGGCACTATCGGTGGCGATTCGACAGCGGCACTGATTCGCAGGGCGCGTAATGACGAGGACGTGAAGGCGTTGGTGCTCCGAGTCGATTCCGGCGGCGGCAGTGCCTTTGCTTCCGAGGTGATTCGCCAGGAGTTCGTGCTCGCGCGCGAAGCCGGCAAAAAGGTCGTGGTTTCGATGGCCGGCGTCGCCGCCTCGGGCGGCTACTGGATCTCGACGGCTTCGGACGAGATCTGGGCAAACCCCAACACGATCACCGGTTCGATCGGCATTTTCGGCATGCTGCCGACCGTTCAAAAGCCACTGGCCAAGTACCTCGGCATACGCGTCGACGGCGTCGGCACGACCTGGATCGGCGGCCAGGGCCGGCCGGATCGGGCTCTCGATCCACGCCTCAAGGAACTCGTCACCCAGGCCATTCAGAAGGGCTACCGGGACTTCTTGGCACGCGTCGCCGAGGCTCGCAACATGACCACGGAAGAGGTCGATGTAATCGCAAGGGGCCGCGTGTGGAGCGGCATAGACGCTCATGAGATGGGCTTGGTGGACAAGCTCGGAGGCCTCGACGAGGCCATTGCTTCGGCCGCCGAACTGGCCGAGCTGGGCGACGACTACAGCGTCGAGTACGTGGAGAAGGAACTCGACTGGAAAGACAAGATCGTCGCCGACCTGCTGACCCGGGTGGCTGGCTACCTGCAAGCGAACGAAGATCTTGCGCGGCCGTCGTTCGAGAGACGGGCGCTGGGCGCGTTGAGAGAGTTTGCCGACATCCTGTCTGGATTCAACGATCCCAACGGCATGTACGCTTATTGTTTTTGCGAAGCGGAGTAGGGCGGACGCGAAAAAGCATGACCGGCAACTTCGCAGCCTCCCGGTACCAAGTGGCTGTGATCGGTGGCGGCCTTGTCGGCCTGGCGACCGCCCGAGCGCTACTTGCCGCCGGCCGCCGGAAGGTCATCGTGTTGGAGGCCGAAACGGATGTGGCCCGGCACCAGAGCGGCCGCAACAGCGGCGTCATCCACTCGGGAATCTACTACAAGCCGAGTTCGCTGAAGGCCAAGCTGTGCGCCGAGGGACGCCGCGAACTCGAGAGCTTCTGTGACCAGCGGGGTATTGCCTACAAGCGCTGCGGCAAGCTGATTGTCGCGACCGAAGATGCGGAGCTGGGGCGACTCGATGAGTTGGAGGCCCGTGGGCGGGCGAATGGTCTTACCGGCGTCCGGCGCCTTGGAGCGGAGGAGATGCGAGAGATCGAGCCGCATGTGCGGGGCAAGGCGGGATTGCTGGTTCCGGAGACCGGGGTGGTGGATTTTGCGGAAATCACGCGCGAACTGGCGGTAGAAGTCCAAGAATGCGGTGGCGAACTCGCGACAGACCGTGGCGTGCTGGGTGTCGTAAACAATGGCGACGGCGTGACCGTGGAGACGGCTGGCAATCCTGTCCATGCCGCGCAGATCATCAATTGTGCCGGGCTGCAAAGCGACCGCGTGGCGCGACTTTGCGGTCTCGAGCCCGGGGTTCGCATCATTCCGTTTCGGGGTCTCTACTATCTGCTGAAATCTGAAAGTCGCTGTCTGGTGCGGTCGTTGATCTATCCGGTTCCCGATCCCCGGCTTCCGTTTCTGGGCGTCCACCTGACCCGAACCATTGACGGCAAGGTCAAGGCCGGCCCCAACGCGGTGCTGGCCCTGAGCCGGGATGGATATGAGTTGTGGAGCTTTTCGCTGCGTGACACGAGCGCCGTGCTCACCTATCCGGGGTTCTGGAGAATGGCGATGCGGTGGTGGAGAGTCGGGGCGGGAGAGGTCTGGCGGTCCTTGAGTCGAGCGGACTACGCCAGGAGTTTGAGGCGGTTGGTACCGGAGGTCCGGACCGAGGATCTAGAGCCGCTGCGTGGCGGGATTCGCGCCCAGGCCGTGGATCGCCGGGGGCGCCTGGTCGACGATTTCCATATCGAGCGTGGCGAGCGGGCGATTCACGTGCTGAATGCGCCATCGCCGGCGGGGACGGCATCCCTGGCCATCGGCCGGGCGATTGCCGCGATGGCGATAGAGCAGGCGTAGAGGAGCAGCCACCAACATCGGTCTCCGACCGCCGGTGGCCGAGACCCGCTCCACGCGGGCACGAAGCTCGGGCCTATGAAACAATGTTGACTTCAAGGCTAGTGCTAGTGGGTTCAGCATTAGGAAGACGAGTTCGGTGACGGCAATCAGATCCGATTCTGTCGGTGGCGACTCCGCGGGTACCTCGGCCACAGCCGAGCGGCGCGAACGGGCGGCTCGGATTGTTCGGCAGCTTCGTGCGGGTGAGGACCGAGAATCCGGGTTCAAAGCTCTCTTCGAGGCCTATCACCGGCCGCTAAAACGCTTTTTTGCCAGAAAGGGGTTCGACGCTACCGAGGCACTGGACCTAACCCAAGAGACGTTTCTTGGGATCTATAAAGGTTTGAAGGGCTTACGCCATGAAGAACGCTTCGAATCCTGGCTCTACCAAATCGCCACAACGTGCTTTCTGAAGAGAATTCGGAGCAACACAACCGCAAAACGAGCCGGCCAGGAGATACCACATGACGAGGCCGGGATGGCGCACGACGCTACCAAACTACCTGCTGAACAACTGACCGACGTGCTGGAAGATGAGCGGCGACGTGCGATGCGAAAGGCAATCCGGGAACTGCCGGCCCAGATGCGCAGGTGCCTGACGCTACGCATCTATCATGACCTTAGCTACCAGGAGATCGCAACCGTAATGAAGCTCAAGATAGACACCGTAAAGGCGCATCTGTTTCAGGCCCGGGCCCGGCTGAAAAAGAACCTCAGCTCGTATTCGGTGGATGCCTTGAACCACTCTAGGGGGGTTCATGACAACGGACCATAGGGCCCATAGGGCCCCTAGGGATGACTCCGAGGTCTTTCGAGCGGTCCTGATCGAGGACGCCCGGAAGCGAGCCGGCGATCATCCCGCGCTCGACACCCTGGTCGACTACCTCACGGACGTGCTCGAACCGGAAGCGGACGAAAGAGTGCTGGATCACCTCGCCGCCTGCCGCGAATGTGTCACGGCAGTACTCGATCTCGAGCCTCTGGTCACGCCGGACGAGGTACCGGAGGGCGTCGCCGATCTGGAGCTCGAGGCGGCTTGGCGCGATCTGCAAGTGCGAATCCAGGCTCCAGATCGACTCGAAGACTCGGGAACCGGCTCTCGACCACTCAGGGCTCCTCGCTGGACGGCGGCGCTGGCCGCATCTCTGCTGCTGGCGGTTGTCGGCCTCTCCGCCTGGGTGTATGTGCTGCAAGGCTCTTCGGTCCACCTTCGACATCAGGTTGCTGAACTCTCGAGGCCGCAGGTCAACCCCCCGATTGTCTACCTGGACGAGGTCACCCGGAGCGAACCCGCGGGGGCCGTGGCCGAGCTAGCCTCGGACCAGCCCTTCGTTCTCCTGATCGTGATACCCAGTACTCCCGAGGTCTTCTCGAGCTACGAAGCGCTGCTGACCGACGACCAGGGCGGGGTCGTTTGGCGTGGCGCCGGCCTCGAGTTGAGCGAGGAGGGGACGCTACGAATGCGACTGCCGAGGGAACTCCTGCCGGCGGGGGACTATCGTGTCCGAGTCCAAGGCGTCGGCGGCGACCCGACAGGGGACCTGAGAGAAACCGTTATCGATACCTCGCTTCGGGTCCTCTACAAGTAGCTCCTACAAGAGAGGGGGCATCGTCTCCCGCGCTCCTGGACCAGTTTGTCGCCTCTCTCTGGCCTGCAGATCGTGGGAGGCACGAAGGCCAGGTTCCTTTGTCGCCGTTCCGCAATCCAGCGGGCGGCCGGGCGGTGATGGACTGTTGACAGGTTCGCAACAATTCGCTGTAGTCAAGGAACGAGCTTGCTTGAGTGGGTCGAGTGTGCCCGATGGTTTCGGCCGTGGGCAGCAGTAGTTCAGGTGAGGACTGCAGCGCCGAATGACGACACGTCAAAGACTTCTCTTCGAAACGATCCTGCCGGGCGCGGCACTCGCCCTGTTGGCGGTCTATGCGCTCTCGTGCAGAGCCGATGAAGAGCCCCAGCCGGAACCCGCGTCCGAGAAGCAAGAAGAATCCGTTGTTCTAGAAAGAGGGCGGCCCGTCGAACGCGAGATCGTGCCGGGAGAGGTCCATCGGTATTCTCTGGATCTCGAGTCCAACGATTTCGTCCAAGTCGTCGTCGATCAGCGTGGCATCGACGTGGTCACGACGCTGTTCGATCCGGACGGCGAGTCCATCGCGAGCATCGATCGGCGCATCGGCGACTACGGACCCGAGCCGTTGCTCGCACTGGCCGAGCAACCGGGCACGTACCGGCTAGAGGTGCGTGCCTTCGGTTGCGACGAACCGCCAGGAAACTACGAGGTAAAGGTGGTTGAGCTGCGGCAGGCGTCCGCCACCGACCGGATTCGAGCAAGAGCGGCCGGGGTCTTCGCCCGGGGTGAAGAACTCCGCCGGCAACGAGACTACGATTCAGCCGCCAGGAGTTACCAGGACGCTCTCCAGTTGTGGCGTGAGATCGACGACCGTTTCTGGCAGGCCGAGACTCTCGACCGCTTGGGATTCGTCAACGCCGCGTTGGGACAGTGGGAGGACGCGCTTCGGAGCCACCAAGAGAGCGCCCGCTTCTTTGCCATCGTTGGCGACAGCAGGTCCGAGTCCCTTGCTCTCAACTGGCAAGCGAGCGCTAGATTCTACCTTGGCCAAGTCCAAGAGGCGCTCAACGACTTTCAGCGCGCACTTGAGCTTCGACCTGACAGTGATGATAATGAACGCGCGATTCTTCTCATCAACCTGGCCCAGACCTACCAAGCACTCGGAGAGATCGCCGAAGCGAGCGAGCACTACGATCAGGCGCGCCGACTGCTCGCTGATGGAGGCGATTCCGCCGCCAAAGCACAGATCCTCCATCAACTGGGTTTCCTCTACCGCACTCTCGGAGAGGCGGCCCGCGCCTTGGATTACCTGAACGAAGCAGAAGCCATGTGGTCAAGGCTTGGTAACAGGAATAGTCGGGCTGCGTCGATTCACCAGCGGGGCCGATTGTTTCTTGAGCTGGGAAAACCTAGCGAGGCGCTCCGGAACCTCAGACAAGCGCTCGAGTTGCGGCGCGAAACCCGGCATCTGCGGGGTCAGGTGGCTGCCCTGACCAGCCTCGGTGAGGTCCTTCAACGCTTGGGCGACAGAGAGTCGGCACTCGAGCGCTTCCAGGAAGCTCTAGAGATCGCCCGCTCAGAACGCCTTCAATCGCCGGCGGCCGAAGCGCGGGTCCTACAAAACTTGGGTTCCTTGAGCGGCCCAGCGGATACGCGGGCGTTTTACGAAGCGTCGCGCGGCCTCTATCGACAGGTTGAAGACGCCACCGGTGAAGCCGAGGCCCTCTTCGGCATTGCCAGAGCAGAGAGGCGAGAAGGAAACCTGACCGATGCACTCAGATCCGTCGAAGCCGCTCTGGACCTCGCCGAATCCCTCAGGCCGAAGTCCTTTAGCGACGACTTGAGTCACTCCTTTTTTGCCACAGTGCAACCCTACTTCGAGTTCTACATCGATCTCTTGATGGACCTACACCGGAGCAATCCAGCGTCCGCTTACGATGCAAGAGCGCTTGCTGCCGCCGAGCGCGCCCGGGCCCGCGCACTCTTGGACCTGCTCAGTGAAGCCGGGGCGGACGTTCGCTCGGCGGCGGACCCTGGCTTGATCGAGCGCGAGCGGGCGCTCCAACGTAAAATCAACATCGCCGAGCGGTGGCGCCTTAGACTCTTTGACGATCGAAGGCGAACTGAGGAGGAGCGCGCTGCCGCTGCGAAAGCGGTGCGGCAGCTTCTCGATGAACTCGGCCGGCTGCGGGCTGAGATTCGCCACAAGAGTCCCCGCTATGCTGCGCTCACACAGCCGCAGACGCTGGAACTCGACGAGATCCAGCGGTCTGTTCTGGATGAGGAAACGCTGCTGCTCGAGTACTGGCTGGGCGCGGAACGCAGCTTTCTCTATGTCGTGTCGCCGGATTCCCTTTCCAGCTTCGAGTTGCCGAGCCGGGGGGAGCTGGAGCCAAAGGTCCGGCGCGCCTACAAGCTGCTCACGCGGAGTCATCGGCCGGAAAGTCGGCGAGCCGTGCAGAATGCTCTTTGCGACCTGAGCAAGATCCTACTCCAGCCGGCCTCTGCCCACCTCAAGGACAAGCGGTTGGTGATTGTCCCAGACGGCGCCCTGCAATATCTGCCGTTTTCCGCGTTGGCCGACCCGAGGGACCTCGGCAAATGCCCGGCAGCTCGGCCTCTGCTTCTTACCAACGAAACGACCTATCTGCCATCCGCCTCGGTCCTCGCGGTTCTTCGAAAAGAGACCGCAGGGCGGCCCAAGCCCAAAGGAATGGTGGCGGTCCTGGCCGACCCGGTCTTCTCGAGGCAAGACGAACGTGTGGCCTCAGCGTCACCTGATACCGACAGCATCTTGCCGGCCGGAGACCTCGCGGAAGACCGCAATGAAGGCAACAGATCAGGTGAGCTTGGTGCATTCCACCGCCTGCGCTTGTCTCGGCGCGAGGCAAAGGCTATTCTCGCTCTGGCCCCTGAAGGATCGAGCTTCCAAGCACTTGATTTCGAGGCGAGCAAGAGACTTGTACTGAGCGGTGACTTGGCGGACTACCGAATCCTGCACTTTGCGACGCACGCCGTTCTCGATTCCACTCGGCCCGGACTCTCAGGGATCGTCTTTTCCATGGTCGATAGAAACGGCACGGATCAAGACGGTTTCTTGAGAGCACATGAGCTCTACAACCTTCGCCTGCCGGCCGACCTCGTCGTCTTGAGCGCCTGCCGGACGGCCCTCGGCAAAGAAGTTAGGGGAGAAGGGTTGGTGGGTTTGACTCGCGCCTTTGCCTATGCCTGCGCTCAACGTTTGATGGTCGGTCTCTGGAACGTCCAGGACCGAAGTACCGCTGAGCTGATGGAACGGTTCTACCGGCGGCTGTTTGCGGAAGACTCTCGGCCTTCGGCCGCACTGCGAGCTGCCCAGATATCTTTGTGGAAAGAGCGTCCGGCGCCCTACTACTGGGCTGGGTTCGTGATGCAGGGAGAATACAAATAGGCGATTGGAAACTAGAAGCTAAACATGTGATCACTCCAGGGACCAATAGAATTGGGGATGGCACCGTTGCTTTCTCTAGATCACAAGGAGACCAAAGTGAGTAGAAAAGGATTACTGGATCCCGAAGGAGGGGGCGGGCTCCTCGAACCGGACGATCCCGAAGGAGGGGGCGGGCTCCTCGAACCGGACGATCCCGAAAGCCAGATTGCTCGCCGCGAGCAAGCCCTCCGCGCGGCCCAAAGGGGCCGATCCTACGACCGGACAGCGGCCGAGAACGCGGGGATTCCCGTCCCAGAGCAGCGTTACAGCGGCGACGTCATCGTCCGCCTTTCGTCTCTCCTTCCTGCGACCGACGAAGCCACCCTGCTCAAACTGGTTAGGAAACAGAAACTCAAGGAGCTCACGATCGTACTCAGACGGTTCGGCTCGCCGGCTTCCAAACGCGCAATCACGACCGCGCGAGCCGGCAGGCCCGGTCAAGTAGGTCTCGACTACTGTGGGAAAGACGGCGCGCCGGGCTCTCTCGACAACCTCGAACAACGAGCCACAACGAGTGATTTTCCGCCCCGGCACAGCCTGTGGTCGTACTGGCGCCTCGACGCTCGCAATCTGAAGGCCTTGACGGCAAGCGGTGCAGAGGCCCTGCCTGAAAACGGCTTCCCCTACTCGAATACGGCCATAGCCAACCAACTCGTCGAGCAGCTCAACGCCCTGACCGAGGTCGATCTAGCCTACCGTGAGTTCGAGGCTTCAGACCCGAACGACTCTGCGGGCGGCTCGGACCCGTTTGTTCCGCCCTCCGACGACACACTGTCGGATTTCCAGCTCTACCTCGGAGAAGCCCCGTTGGGCCTCGACGCTCGATGGGCACGAGACCGCCTCGACGGCACCAAGCACAAGGTCGCTCTAGCCGACTTGGAGCAGGGTTGGATCCGTGACCACGAGGACTTGGACAACCCCCCTCTTGTGCATGGCACCAACCGAGACGGTGAGGGCTTTTACAAGGGCAACCACGGTACAGCGGTTGTGAGTCAACTGGTAGCCAAGAAAGGAAACCAGCTCGGAATCGTAGGAATCGCTTCGGGCGTCGCCACCCTATCGCTCGCGTCGCATTACCACGCTGGGAAAGGGAATGGGCTTGGAAGTAACGGACATGTTGCGGATGCGATCGCGGCTCTGATCGCGGGTGGTTCCCCTGCCCTTGGCCCAGGCGACGTCCTTTTGCTCGAGGTCCAGCGCGCCGGCCAACCTACCGAGGTGGATCCGCTCGATTTCGACGCCATCCGGTTGGCGGTTGCCAATGGAATCATTGTGGTCGAGGCTGCCGGCAACGGCCGGATCAACCTGAACCGCTTGCGGACAGTGGACGGCCGATTGCTCCGCCGCCGGAGCGTCGATTTCCGGGATTCGGGAGCCATCATGGTGGGTGCAGCACGAGCGGCGGCTCCCCACAACCGCTCCTGGTTTTCGAACCACGGCTCGCGCGTCGACTGTTTCGCCTGGGGTGACAGTGTCGTGGCCGCGGGCTACGGCAACTACCTGGACGGAGACGACCGGCACACCTACACCGACACCTTCTCGGGTACCAGTAGCGCAGCGCCGATGATCGCCGGGGCCGCGGTCCTGGTGCAGAGCCTCTACGGCCGGAACGCCACTCCGCGAGTGAGCTCGAAAAACGGGGATCCGGAGAACTGGAAACGTCTCTCTCCGAGCCAGATGCGGTCGATCCTATCCAACCCACGGACCGGAACCCGCCAGGGCCAGGGGATACAAGGCCGGATCGGTGTCATGCCGAATCTGCGTGCTGTTGTCGACAAGGCATTGGGGCTCGTCCCCCAGGTCTATCTGCGGGACCATGTCGGCGACACCGGTCAATTTCCGATGAGGCGAAGTTGCTGTTCGCCCGACATCATCATCACCAAGACGGCCGGGGACCTGAAAACAAACTTCGGCTCGAACAGTCCCTCGGAAAATCGGGACATCTTCGACGCCAGCCTGGACTCACCCGGCGAAAAGCGAATCGGCGTTCGCGTCGCGAACCGGGGCCTTCAGGAGGCCAAGACAGCGACGGCCAGAATCTACTGCGCCCCGCTGTCTACCTTGGTTACACCCGACCGCTGGCAGGAGCTGCCGCAGCCATCGTCCGGCCCGCAGGCATCTTCCGTTTCGATCGGAGAAGTGCCCCAAGGGGACACCCTTACACTCAGCGAAACGCTCAAGTACGAGTCCAGGGAAAGAAGGTGCTTGGTCGCCGTGGTCGAATACGAAGGCAGCGAGGAGGGTCCTGCGCCCTGTCACCCGCTGAACTTCGACTGGGCCCGGCACCTCCGAATCATGCGGAGTCAGAGCAACGTGGCTGTACGGAACCTACACGCTGTCGACCTGGACAAAGAAACAACCTGTCAGCTCGACTTCGCCATCAACGGCACACCCGACGCCCCTCGGGCCTTCGAGTTCGAGGTCATTCAGCGGCTTCCTGAAGAGGCCACCCTAGATCTGAGAACTCATCTCGCACTGGCGCTCAAGTTCGCTCGTGGGCGCCTGTGGAGAGTGACCCGGAATGGTGACCAAGCCACTCTTCACCTTCCCCAACAGCCCCGATTCCCTTTGGGAGTCACGCCCCTACCGGCGGCCGTCCACTTCCGAAGTGCGTTTGTTCTCAAAGGCGCGGATTCTCTCCAACCCGGCCACAGCCTCGCCATTCGCCAGCTCTACCGCGGAGAAGAAGTCGGACGGATCACCTGGAAGTTCCGGAACAGTTCGTCCTGATGCCGGGCTGATCCGAGATCGGAGACCCATCACTCGAGGGCGATGCTCCGGCAGCGCCCTTTTTCTATGGAGCATCTTCGTGTCCGGGCTGCGAGGCCTCGGTACGGGAGGGCGTATCGAAAGATGACTATAAACAAACCTCTCCGGACCGGAACTTCAACGAGTGTGACCAGAAGAAGGGACGGTCGCCGACCTTTGCAAGGAGCAGAGTCGCTTCGGCCGCCATCATCTGGCCGCAAGACAAGAAGATGAAGACATAGGACAGCACGGCGCAAACAAGGAGGGAAGACCTGTGGCGACTGAAAAAACGACAGCGGCGAAGAAAAAAGATCAACAAGCCGGCGGGGCCAAGATCCCGGCGAGGACCTTGAAGTTCCGACGGGGATTCAAGGGGCTGCTTCTGAAGAACCCGAACTACTTCGGCAATCTCGAGACCGGCGGTTTCGACGCGGAGGTCTTATTTGGTGGCAACACCACCTACGAGGAGATCGGCTGCGTTGGCTTCCAGCCTCAGCTCAACCGGCTCGAGGCGGTTGTCTACGTCAAACAGCCATCCGGCTACGGCAGCGACATTTGCAGCGCCGGCACTCCGGAGTACGTGCGCTTCTACCTGTCGTTCGACAATGGTGCCACCTGGGAAGACCAGGGCGTGACCGACTTTACGGCCTACAACATCCCGGAAGGGACCCAGGGCCGGAAACGTCTCGAGTATGCGGTCACGATCGAGGTCTCGCCGCGCAAGAGATGGTGCAGGATCCAGAATACGATTCTGGCGCGCGCCATCCTGTCGTGGAACTTCGCGCCGCCCCCCAACCAGCCGAACTTCAAACCGGTGTGGGGCAACGTCCACGACACCCACATCCTGATCGACCCGTTCAAGTTCGACATTTCAGTTGGGGAGTTCTTCGAGGCTGTCGACTTCAAGCTCGGGCCGCAGTTTGCCCCGATCGTTGACTCGTCCCAGAAGCTGATACTGGCCAAGCCCAAGCAGCTCGGCGTTGCGGAGCTCGCCGAGATGTACAAAGGCAAGGTCGAGCCGCATCGCTTCGGCCTCGCCCAGGTCCAAAAGCTGATCAACGAACCGGGCCAGCCCGAAGAGTTGGTCGCAGGGGGTTCGAAGAGCATCTTCCCTGGGGTCGAGATCGATATTTCGGATCTCTTGAGCAAACTGAAGCCGACCAACGGCAACACCAGCTACGAGGAGCTCGAGTGCGTTGGGTTGGACAGCGAGCGTGACGAACTCGTTGCAGTGATCCGGATCAAGAAGCCGCTGGGCTTCTCAGGAGACCCCTGCAGCGATGGCAGCACCGAGTACGTGACCTTCTGGGGTGACTTCAACAACAACGGCACCTTCGAGACCTGCCTGGGTACGGCGCAGGTCAAGGTCTACGACATCAGCAAGATCCCGGACGAAGGCCTCGAGTACTCGCTGCAGCTCCCGGTCAACCTGAATCCCTACCGACAGCATTGCAAAAAGGGTCCGCGGATCGTCCCCATCCGGGCGATCCTCTCCTGGCAGGTGGCTCCACCCTGCTTCAACCCGAACTACGTGCCGGTCTGGGGCAATCGTGAGGAGACCCTGGTCCACATTCGCCCCGGCGTCTCGGTCCCGGACGACGACTACACGCCCTTCCTCTACGGCCTGTGCAATCGGGACGTCTGCTCGATCAACCAGGTGACCGGCTGGGGAACCGGCGACCGGCCATACGGAAGCACGATCAACATTCAGGGCGAAATCCCGGCCGCATTGGCGCTCAACGTGGCCGACACGCTCAAGTACAAGGTCTCTGTGCGCCCGCTCAACGACGATGGGACGTTCAAGGGCTTCGGCATCTACCAGGATCTGATCAACGATTTCGGGGTCACGATCCAGGAGGGCACGGGGCCGGCGACGGCGATCAGCTACCCGTTCACGCAGCAGGCGGATCCGAGTGGCTACTACACCTACCGCGAGTACGGAACACCGCCCGGCAACTGGCGCCGGGTGATCTCACCCAACCGCCAGCTCGCCCGGTGGGACTCCTTCTCCTTCGGTAGCGGCTTGTGGGAGATCAGGATCCGAGCCAAGGACTCACTCAACAACCCCTTCCTCGCGGGCGTCACGACCTGCGTCGTCGACGGCAGTACCCGGCAGAATGTCAAGGTGCGGCTCGACCAGACTCCACCGGAGTTGGATCTCGCGATCACCGGTTTCTCGCGTGGGGGCGGGCCGGTACAACCCGCGCAGGACTGCGCCTCGTTCCAGATCGGCGATGTCATCCACGGCAGCTACACCGCCACCGACGCGCCGGACGATCACTTTCAAGTGCTGACGCTCAGTCTAGAACCCAAGGAGATCGGCGGAATTTTGCACGGAGTGACGCCGAGTCCAACGGTTCGGAGCTACTACACGCACGGCGTGCCCGGTGCCGGCGAGTCCGGCAGCTGGACTCTCGACACCGCCGGCCTGCCGGCTTGCGGCTACACCGTCCGGCTGCTTGTGCGCGATCGCACGATCGCATCCTGCAGTTCCTTCGGCCGCTGGGACGACGACTTCATCGGCTTCTGCCTGGTGGAGCCCGAGTAGACTCACTCTTGTCGGGGCGTCCGCAACCAGGCGGGCGCCCCGACCTTCAACGCTCAGGTTGCGGCGTAGCGAGTGAAGTGCGATGCACGAGATCTACTTGTTGATCCTGGGACCTCTCTTCGTCTGGCGCGTTACGCATCTTCTGCATGCCGAGGACGGTCCCTGGGATCTTCTCCGCAAGTTTCGCGAGGCCCTCGCGCGAGGCCCCGCGGGCGGATTGCTCGACTGCTTCTACTGCCTGAGCCTGTGGATCGCGGCGCCCGTAGCCTGGCTCCTCGGGTCGGGGCTCGAGCACAGGCTGTTTCTCTGGCCGGCGCTGTCGGCCGGCGCCATTCTGATCGAGCGGGTCACGAACCGCGAGGAAGTCTCCCCCGCTCCGTATTTCGAAGAAGAGATGGAAGATGAGCTGTTGCGGGCGCGGGTCGAGGACTCCCGGCGGAATACTTAGCGGCCCTCCGGGTCGACGCCGAGCCGAGGGCCCGCGTCGTCGGAGAACAACCCTCTATTTCCAGTATGTTGGGACCTTCGTGCTAACCGTCTACGGACCGGTCTCCGGAAGGTCGTATCGCTTTAACGCCCCCGGCGCTGTCCTTGCCGTAGACCCACGAGACCAACGCTCGCTCGAGGCGGTTCCCAAGCTGCTGCGCGTTGTCGGTCCGCGGATGCCACGACCGCTCTAAACATTATTGCTTTGGCGGGATCTGCACAGCGTAGCTAACCTCAAGAGAAGGAGGCCAACCATGGCAAAGAGAGAGACCACGAAAAAGAAAGTCTTCCGCATCCGGCAGAGGACCGGGTCGTTTTTCTTTCTCAACCTGACGGTCTGGCGTGCTTGAGCCGGGTCGAAGCCCAAGCACAACCCTGGAGAGGACCACAATGAGCCGAAAGCATCTTCATAAGCAAGCTTTGGCCCTCGCCGTCAGCATCGTCCTTGCGGGTTGCCAATCTGTCCCGACGCCGAAGCCTGGTCCCGAGCCAAAGCCCGAGAAGGAACGAGCCTGGGTCGCCATCGATCGCGACGCAGCTCCCGGCACGGCGGCCGAGATCCGAGTCGACGACTCCTCCGACAGCCAGGGCACGACCTTCGATCTGATCATTCACGGATTCTGGGTCGAAGAGAAGAGAGGGCCGGACCAAGAGATCTACCAGCGCATCGAGATCCCGGGCTTGGGGAGCCACAATCAGGAGGGTGCTCCCGACCTGCCGCTGGCCAGGTTCAACCTGGCGATCCCCACCGACGCCAAGCAGGCCGACCTATCGGTCGAGCGCCTCGAGGTCCGCTCGTTCCCCAACTACCGCATCTGGCCACAGCCGGTCCCGGAGCGCGATCATCCTGAGGGGGATCCCGAGAGGTTCGTGTTGAACCGGGAAATCTACGACTCCAACGCCTTCTGGCCGCCGGCCGCTGGGGTGCGTAGAAATCCGGTCCGTACGCAGTTACGTTCGATTCCAGCGATTGCCGGCGAGGTCTGGCCGGTTCGGTGGCACCCCAAAACCCTAGACCTCGAGATCGCCACCCACACCCGCTATACCTATTCTCATCCAGGTAACCGCCAGGAATTCGAGCCGATGACGACGGATCGGGGCCGCCAGGCGAAGCTCTACTTCCTCAACTGGCCCACTGTGGCTGCCCACTTCCCGATCAACTTCGTCTTCTACAGTGCCGAATTCCTGATTATCTATCCGGACCAGAGCTATGCCGATGAGATCGCTCCCTTCGCAAATCAAAAGCGCGCTCGCGGATTCAAGGTCACGGAGATGACCGCCGACGACATCGGCTCGACCTGCGCGCAGATCCGCAGCGCAATCGACACCTGGGAGGCCGCGGTTCCGGCCTCGAGAGACGCCTACGCGCTCCTGGTCGGTGACGTCGATGTCATCCCCCTTTGTACCTCCCCGACGGGAGTTCCGACGGACGATCTCTATGCCTCCACCAACGGTGACGATCTCAGCGAAGAGATCTACCTTGGCCGGCTTTCTGTGGATAGCGAGGCCGACGCCGCCAATCAGATCCAGAAGATCCTCACCTACGAGGACAACCCCAGTCTCTTCTGCTGCTACAACCGAGCCGCGCTCTGGGCACACAAGCAAGACGCTCCCGGAAAGTACGAGGGCGCCCACGAAACCGTGCGAACCAACGCCTATTCCGTGCCGCCGACCTTCACGACCTTTTACGGCTCACAGGCGGGTGTTACGGACAGCGATATCAACAACCAGGTGGACAGTGGTGTCGGCACCCTGGCCTACCGGGGTCACGGCAGCTCCTCTTCCACCGCCACGGGTTGGAATCAGAACAATGAGTTCTACAACTCGGCCGATGCCAACACATTGGCGAACTCGATCCCAAGGTCGCCGATCGTCTGGTCGTTTGCTTGCACCAACACCGCGCTTGGCAACGAGGACTCGATCAGCGAGGTCTGGATGGAGCAGGCGGGCACCGGGGCGGTCTCGTACTACGGCGCCACCGTGGCGTCCTATACGAGCCAGAATCATGTGCTCGACGAGTGGATGTTCAAAGCGGTCTACGACGAAGGACTGGTCACACAGTCGCACGCCATCGAAAGGGCCGAGAACCAGATGGCGGCGCTTTCCGCATCCTCCAACGCTTGGATGTATCTGCTGCTCGGAGATCCCGACCTCCAAATTCGGCGGCGAAATCCGATAGGGCTCGAGATCTTGATTGCGCGTGAGATCGAGACCTGCTTCGGTCCTGGCTGCTTTCTCGAGATTCGAGTCCTCGATGATAAAGGTCTTCCCGTGCCCGATGCTCTGGTTGGACTCTGGAAACCAGGATTTGGGGATCTGCCGGAAGAAGTCTTCGTCAATCGATACACCGACAACGAAGGACGTGCCGAGCTGCCGGCGGCGCCGGCCAGCGCCGGTAAGCTCTTCTACGCCGTCGAAGACGGGCAAGGCAACGCCGTCTTCGATGCCATCGAGGTCGTCCAGTAAAAGGAGGCATGACAATGAAACCGATCACGAACCCCTCGGCTCGGTGCCTGTTCTTGGTGACGGTAACCCTGGTTATGGGTGCCTGTTGCGGGCAGCCGTCCTACACACCGTCCTTCTGGAATGACGGTGGTACCGTGCAGGGGGGCAACAACTGTTACAACTACGGCAACAACAAGCGCACCGACACGTTCGCACAGCCGGGAAGGGCGTCGGGAGCGATCTACACCAGCATTACCTGCTCGGCCGTAGAGGCGGGTGCCATCGCCGACGGTCTCGAGCCGCTACCGGCCTCTGGAGTCTGCAAGAGCTCGACCTGCAAGGTGGCCCTCGTCGTGGGGCCCGGCTGGGACTACCATTGGTACCGACTCGACAAGAACCTGATGTGGACCCACAAGCCCGGCGGCACTCAGGCCACGAATCTCGACAACTCGAACAACCCGATCAGCAACCCCGAAACGGCCGATCGCGGCAACTACACTGATTTCTGTGGGTACCTCTGTTCGTGCTCCAGCTCCACGGAAGGACAGGGTCATGAGAACATCAACTAGAGCAGCAACCGTGTTCGTTTTTGACGGCAACTTCAAAGCCAAGCTACGCTGGATGTTCGTGCTCGTCCTGGCGCTACCACTGCTCGCCGTAGCCTGCTCGTCGGGCTCTGCGGAGGGTCCCGCGCACGCCCAGGAAGGCGAGTCGGGAGACCCCGTGGTGACCGTCCTCATCTACTCGGGACGCCCGAACCCGACCTTCAACCTCGGACCGGTCGTGGCCGAAGGCCTGAGTGCGCTCGTAGGTTCGGCCGAGCGTCTGGATTCGTACCACAAGGACACCGTAATGCCGTCCATACTCGGGTACAACGGCTTTCTGGTCGAGAATCGCTCGGGCCAGGGAGTTCTCCCCCGCCGGCTCGTCGTCTACCAAGGCGCAATCGAGATCCGCAACGGCGAGACGCGGTTTTCGAGCGACTCGGCTCGCGGTTTGGAGCACTTCCTTCTAGAACAGGCGATGGCCGCCGATGTGCTCGACGAGCGTAGCTTGGACATGCTCAAGGAAGCGATCAGGGTCCGAGACGAGCCCGAGATCCATGCCGAGGAGCCCGACACCAAGCAAGAGTGATCAAATCGCTTTTCCGGCTGAACTGCGAGTCTTACCCTGTGGCGACCGCCATTTGGTTGCGCCGGGTTTCCCTGGACGTCCAGGTCAGCGTCTCCGTCAGAAGACCGGTGTCGCGCAACATTTTTAGCGCTTTGAGGCGCATGAGATGGGACTCGCGAAAATTCGAGTCGGAGAAACGCATGCTCTCGAGGCCCTCGGCCAGGCCGCGGATCGCTGAGGCGAGATCGGTGCGCGGCTGGTGATCCGGAGCGAGCGATTTGAACAAGCCGAAGCTCACTCGGTAGGAGCGTTTGTCGGGGGAGGCGTCGGTGTTGATGTCGACCTCGGTCCCCGGGAACTCGGCGGCCACAGCTTTCGCCAGATCACGGACCTGATAGTTCCAGGCGTCGAGGCCGGCGTTGACGGCCAGATAGTCGCCTCCGAGGTTGCGGTCGATCGCCCAGTCGGCTGCCAGGGCCATGTCGCTGACATGAATGAGCGGCCGCCAGGGGCTGCCGTCACTCAGTACGGTGATCTTGCCGGACGCCACGGCCGAGGCGACGAAGTCGTTGAGCACCAAGTCCAGGCGCAAGCGAGCGCTCATCCCACAGGCGGTTCCGAACCTGAGACAGGTAACCCGGAAGTCGGGGCTCGCCAGTTCCCGGAGATCGCGCTCGGTGTCCACCTTGGAGCGGGCGTAGGCGGTCAGGGGATTGAGCGGCGACTCCTCCGTGCGGGCCTCGCCCGCGGCCGAACCGTACATGCTGCAGCTGGAGGCGAAGACAAAGGCGCGCGCGCCGGCGCGCCTGGCCGCCGCGGCCAGCTCGACACTGGCCCGGTGGTTGATGTCCGCGGTGACCGATTCGAAGGCCTTGCCCATGGGATCGTTGGAAATAGCGGCGAGATGGATGACCGCATCGACACCCGCAAGGGGCGCCGCGGAGAGGTTGCGAACGTCGTCGAAGTACTGCACGTCGAGCAGGCTCTCGGGCAAGACGCGTGGGGGGGTCAGGAAGGGAGCAAAGAAACCGACGTCCAGCCCGGCCAGGAACGACTCAGGACGAGTGGTGCGTAGATGTTTCACCAAGACGGGCCCTACATAACCCATATTGCCGGTGATCAGAATCTTCATGCCTGATCCTCTCGAAGTGCAAAAGTGTTGGGGAATGCGCCGACCCTCGATAGCCCGGGCGACGTAGGCTAGCAGCCCGTGGTAGAAGTCGAGATGGTCGCGCGACAAGGT
>JADFQD010000035.1 GCA_022561975.1 Acidobacteriota bacterium | reverse complement strand
GCAAAATAGGACCGTAGTGCAGAGATGTGGCGCCCGATGGAGCGTGGCGAATTGCCCACCACCTCCAGTTGGTGGACAAACCGCTCGACCCCTTCTTGACTCGGCTCCCTCCCTGCTAGGAACCGATGGAATCTGCGGACGGTGTAGACGTAGCTCGCTATGGTAGTTTCACCCGTGAGGCGCCGGCCCCTGGGAGGGTAGCGCAGCCAGAAGGCTAACTTGCAAATGTCTTCAGCAGTACCAAAGTCGGAAGTCAACAGCTAGCTTACTCCACGTCGTATAGGGTGATAGACCTTTAAGCACCCGCCTGTTGGCACCGGAGCTTGTTATTCATGGTGCTGAAACCCCTGCCGGATTGATGCGGACAACGTCATGTAGTGCACTTCTACTCTCCTGTTGTATCCGGCTTCGGGAGGTCCGGTCGAGACGCCCAGTGTTCGGGGATCTCGTTGGAGCCATCCTTTTTGCCAGATTTACGGGAATCCTGGAGCATACGCTTCGCGATGAGTCTGGCCAGGATGCGGAGCCCTTGCTCTTGTGGGTCTTTGTCTTCCGGCAGTTTCGACACCGCTCCACACTATCACCGCCTTATAAACCGGTCAAAGCAAAACACTACAGAGCTAGCAGTTGTAATATGGTCTAACACACATTAAAATACAAATACCACAATCAATAGTTAACGGGAATTCGAGATGCCGAAAATTACCCCATGGGAAGACAAAGAACGCTGGTACTCCCGTTCCGAGCAGGGTGAAACAGTGGCAACGATGGCCCGGGAGTACCAGAAAGACCCTCGTACTGTCCAGCGCGGTATCGACGATGTCCGCCGCCACCGGGCGACCCGAGAGGCTCGCGAAGCACTTCTCCGAGAATCTTTGCGGCAACATCTGAAAGACCTTCTCGATCTGGTAGAGCGAGCCGCCCGTGTGGTAGTTCCGGCTCCGGCGCATCTGCCCCTGCGATTCCCTGGAGAGGAGCCTCCCCGATTCTTGGAGCTCGGGCCTATGAGAGTGGACCGGCAAGGTGATGAATTCGAACGGGTCACCCTAGAGGTGGAGCAGGAGTTTACTTGGGGGCTGTTAAAGGAGCACCTAGGGCGAAGCCCAGCGTTTCGCCAGTTAGCGCGATGGAAGCGGGCCTTTCTGGAGGCTCTCAACTCGCATCTGGGCTTGCGAGAGGGCCTCCTAACGGAATTAAGGGCCATCGGTCTCAGCCTCGGCGATGACGTAAGCCAAATCGGCACAATGCGTCCTGCTACGGCGGAAGAGTTGGCCCGAGCTGCCGTTAGCCAAATCCTGGAGGAGGACCCACCCCACGAATTGCTGGTGGTCACGGGAGAACGGGGAGAATTTCTGGTTAACGGCAGCTCCGCAAGACTACTCTTGCCGGATGGCGAGAGCCCTCAAGAAGCGATGCGGGGCTTGGTCAACGCCTTGGTGTCAAGCGGGGCTGGGCAGGCTCTGGGTCAAGCCTATAGCCAGGTCAACGCATACGCCGGCAGTCTCCGGGAGGCTCTGGAGTTGGTCCGGGCTTCCTACTATATTCCAGGTACCTGTCGTGCCTGTCGTCGTTACGGTGGGATTTGATAGCAAAGAAGGAGAACCAACATGGATGCTGTCCTTTACGCCCGAGTGTCCAGCGACCGGCAGGACGTGGACCTGTCCATCTCGGCGCAATTGAAGGCCCTCAGGGACTACGCCGACCGCAACGGCTACTTCGTGGTCAAGGAATACGTGGACGAGGCAGAGAGCGGACGGTCCATCGACCGCCCAGGGTTCAAGGCCATGATCGGGGCGGCCCGGCAGAAAAGCTCCCCGTTCGAAGTGTTGCTGGTTTGGAAGCTCTCCCGATTCGCCCGCAACCGGGAAGACTCCATCATCTACAAGTCCCTGCTCCGGAAGCACGGCGTCCAAGTGGTCTCCATCAACGAGCCGGTGGAGGACACGCCGTCGGGCAGGCTCCTGGAGGGGATCATCGAGGTCATCGACGAGTTCTACTCTGCTAATCTCTCCCAGGATGTAGTGCGAGGCATGAGAGAAAACGCCTCTAGGGGCTTCTTCACCGGCGGCACAGTCCCCTACGGCTTCAAGCGGGTGAACGTCAGAGACGGTGGCATGAACAGGACCAAGCTTGAACCGGACCCATCCACTGCACCTGTTGTCGGGCGAATCTTTAGAGAGTGCCTCGAAGGCCAGGGTCTGAAAGAGATCGCCAAAGGTCTGAACGGGGATCGGTTGACCACGGGCTTTGGAAAACAGTGGTCTCCCACGTCGGTACACAACGTCCTTCGGAATGAGGCCTATGTGGGCACAATGGTGTGGGATCGTCACAAGAAACGGAGAGTCGGTAGGAGCGAAGCATTTCCGCCGGTGCGGGTCGAGAGAGCATGGCCGGGTATCATTGACCAGCACACCTTCGAAGAGTCTCATAGGAAGATGGCGGCCCGCGCTCCGCAGATGTCACATCCGCGGGTAGTCGACAGCCGATATCTCCTCAGCGGCATGATCCGCTGCAAGCAGTGCGGAGCCGCGATGACGGGAATGGTTGCCAAGTCCGGGCAGTTTTTCTACTACGCCTGCAACACCGCACGCCGAAAAGGGCGCTTAGCGTGTAATACCCCGCTCCTTCCCAAACAGAAAGTAGAAGCCTTCGTCGTGGACCGCATCAAGGACAACATCCTGACAACAGAAAACTTGGAAGCTTTGGTGACGATGGCTAACGAGGAGTTATTGAAGGGCAGCCAGGACGATGAAGAACGAATCCAGATCCTCCAGGCGCGAATCGATGAAGCTGAGAATCGGCTGGGGAAGCTGTATGACGCTCTGGAGACCGGTGCATTCGAGGCTACTCAACTTGCCCCGAGGATCGCGTCGTTGACCTCAACGAAAGAAGAGCTGGAAGTCCTGAAGTCCGAAGCCGAGGTGGAGCGAATCTTCCCGATCATCAAGGCACAGAGTGAGTACTGATGACGGCTCAGATCCAGCTAGAAGACATCGCGGTGGACGTGGTTTTCAAAGACATCAAGAACGTCCACCTCAGCGTCTACCCTCCCACCGGCCGAGTCCGCATCTCGGCGCCGAAGCACATGAACCTCGAAGCCATTCGAGTCTTTGCCATTTCGAAACTCGGCTGGATCAAAAGGCAGCAGGCCAAGCTCCGAGATCAGCAACGCGAGGCCCCTCGAGATTACGTGGACCGAGAGAGCCACTATGTTTGGGGCAAGCGATACTTGCTGTCGGTGTCCGAGCGCGATCGGCCTCCGTCCATCGAACTCGAGCACAGCCACATGATTCTGCGGGTGCGACCACAGACGGGGAGCGACAAGAAACAGGCCCTCGTCGAGGCCTGGTATCGAGAGCAGCTTCGGGAAGCCGTGGCGCCCCTGATCGCGCGCTGGCAGGCGCTTCTGGGCGTCAGCGTCGAGCGGTTGTTCGTCCAGAGGATGAAGACGAAGTGGGGGAGCTGCAACCCCAAGGCGCGGACAATTCGACTCAACACCGAGCTCGCCAAGAAGCCACCGGAGTGCCTCGAATACATCGTCCTACACGAATTGGTTCACTTGCTGGAGCCGACCCACAACGCTCGCTTCGTCGAGCTGATGGAACGGTTCATGCCCAAGTGGCAGTTCCATCGGCAGGAGCTCAATCGACTGCCGGTGCGTCGGGAGGAGTGGAGTTACTGAGGTCAGCCACCCCATCCGCTGAACAGCGGACTCTGAGACACAGAGTAAAGCGTGGTCTCTCGCGGCGTTTCCCGCGACTGCGGATCGCCTTCGACATCGCCCGTGGGTACCTCGGCTGGGGGCGAGACCGAGTGGTTGCAGCGCTCGGCGCGATGCTCGCCCTACTGAGCTTTCCGCGCTGGCGCCGAACCATTGGCTGGGCGTGGCGCGAGGTCCAGAGCCTGCGCGCGCGGCGCTCCGAGAACCGCTTGACCGTGGGCATCGAGATCGCCTCCTTCTGGGAGCCGCTCACCGGAATCGGCTGGTATCTCTACCGCCTGCTCGAACAACTGGCCGATCGCGACGATCTCCGGATTCGCCTCTACGGCCCCAGTTCGGTCGTAAGCCGCGACTCGCGCGACTCGGACGACCCGGTCGTGGCGCTGCCCGCGGGCCCGGCGATCGAATTCGTGCAGAGAGAGATACCCGACCGGCTGGTGATTCCAGCCGGAAGGCTCATCGGATGGCTGCGCAAACTCGAACCGCTTTTGATTGCCACCGACGGCAATGACGTGCTCTTCGCCCCGAACTACTTTCTGCCGCGCAGATTCGACCTCTCCCGCGGCGCTCGCGTAGCGACGGTCCACGACCTGGGGCTCAAGCACTTTGCTTGGACTCTTCGGCAAGAGACGCTCTCGGAACTCAATCAGAGATTCGAGCACGCGATCTTCGAGGCGGCCCGCTTGATCACGGTCAGCGCAGCCATCAAAGAAGAGCTGGTCGCCGAAGGCCTGGCGGAGGCCGCCCGGATAACGGTAGTCCACCACGGCCCGGGTCAGTTGGCGTCGGTCGAACCCGGCGAGTTGCCCGAAACCGTGCCGGCGGCGTTCGCGCTTCACGTCGGAACCATCGAGCCCAGAAAAAACATCGCTGGGCTGCTCGCTACCTGGCGCTGCGTGCAAAGCCGTCTCGAGAACGCGCCCAAGCTGGTTCTTTGCGGCAAGTTCGGATGGAAGACCGAGGCCGTGCGCGCGAAAGTCATCGAGGCCGAACGGGAAGGCTGGCTGCTTCATCTTGGCTACGTCGAGGACGGTGAGTTGGCGGCCCTCTACCGGCACGCCGAAGTCGTCGTCTTTCCGACCCTGTACGAGGGCTTCGGATTGCCGGCGGTCGAAGCGCTCTGGGCACGAACACCTCTGGTGTGCTCGGACCTCCCGGTACTGCGCGAGGTTACCGGCGGCGCCGCCCTGTTCGCCCCTCCCGATCGGCCCGACCTGCTTGCCGAGCGCGTGATCGAAGTGTTGACACAGCCCGAAATCCGCGCCCGGCTGATCGCGGCGGGAAGCGCTCGCGTCGAAGAGCTGTCGTGGGCCAGAGCTGCGAATCAGACAGCCTCGGTGTGGGCCCAGGCCGCAGGCGTTGACAGAGCTGCGGGCACTGGCGGAGCCGCAGGCGGTGGCGGAGCCGCGGGCGCCGGCGGGAAGGATGCCGCCTGAACCAAGCACCGGGTATCGCTGTCGATCTGCGGGCCTTGGTGGGGCGACCCAGCGGGATCGGCTTCTTCACTCTTTCGCTCCTGATCGAACTGGCAAGGCGCGGCCATGACCGCTACGTCGGCATGGCACAGGCCCCTGTCTACGGCGAGGGGGCGTTGCGCGGCGCAGGCGTCGACGTGGAGTATCACGGCGCTCCGCTGGGCCTGATCTGGCAGCAGTTGGTCCTGCCGCGCCGCTTGCGCGCAGACGACCTCGATCTCCTGTGGTCGCCCTTACTCACCCTGCCCCTCTCTCTCGACGTACCCGCCGTCGTGACGGTCCACGACCTCACCCCGATTCTCTTTCCCGAGACCCACAGCCTGAAGGTCAAGGTATCGTTCGCGCCGTTCATCCGCCCCAGCGTAGAACTGGCACGCACCGTGGTCACCGATTCGAATGCCACGGCGGCGGACCTTCGCGCTCAGTTCCCTCAGGTGCGCGACAAGGTCGAGGTCGTCTACCCCGGGATCGATAGCGCCTTCAGGCCCGCCGCGGAGGATGAGATCCGAGCGTTCCGTGAAGAGTTGGGGTGTCCTCGAGGCTATGTCCTCTTCGTCGGCACTCTCGAGCCGCGCAAGAATCTGCCGCTCCTGCTCGAAGCCTGGGCGGGGCTGAAGAGATCGGACCCGACGTTTCCACCGCTCGTACTGGCCGGATCGCACGGCTGGAAGAGCCGCTCGTTGCTGAAGCGAATTCGCTCGCTGGAGCCTCTCGGCCTACGCTATCTCGATCATCTGGCACGAGAAGAGCTGATCCGGCTCATCCAGTCGGCCCGACTGTTGACCCTGCCCTCGCTCTACGAAGGCTTCGGGCTGCCGGCCGCTGAGGCCATGGCCTGTGGCGTGCCGACCGTGGTCGCCAATAGCTCGAGCCTTCCGGAGGTTGTCGGCGACGCCGGCCTTGTGATCGAGCCCGACGACGGATCCGCACTGGCCGCGGCCATCGCTCGCGTGGTCCGCGATCCCGGCCTTGCCGCCGAGCTTTCCGCCCGGGGGATTGCCCGCGCCAAACGATTCGATTGGAGAAAAGCCGCCGAACAAATGGAAGCTATCTTCGACCGAGCCCGCGAAGAGCCATGAACCTGGGCGCTGGTGCACGAATCGGTGTCGACCGCCATGCTCGCATCAGCTCGGGATCCCGATCCATCATCAAGGTCGAGGGGGCGACGCCATGGCCACGCGGAAGTCGAGCCGAGTCAACAGCAAGTACAAAACGATGTACAAAATCCGGAACTGGAGAGAGTACGAGCGTGGCCTCAGGAACCGCGGCGATGTCACGATCTGGCTGAGCGAGGCGGCTATCGGCGCGTGGAGACCTCCGAAGAACGGTCTCCGCGGAGGCCAGCGACGGTACTCGAACCTCGCGATTGTGACCGCGTTGACGGCGCGCCATTCGATTCGTTCCGGCTCCGGAGCGTCCAGAGAGCCAGGAGAGCCGGCGATCTCGGCCTCGGCGAAGTGGTCGACCAGGCGGATCACCTCGATCGCGCCGGCGCCTTTGCCGCCCGGCCCGGCACAAGACATCCATAGAAGGGCGGACGGCAAGAGAAGGAGTCGCGCCAGACTACGGTTCATGGGGCACCCTCCCGGTTCGAGAAGTCACTCCGGCCGGCGGCCGGCGAAACAGTTTAGGGTGCGCGTATTCTCGAAAAGGCCCTCCAAGTTGTCAAAGCAAGCGAGCGCAGCCCTTTGCAGTCTGGCTACTCCTGTAGGAGGATTGGCCGGTGCAACGTCGCTTTGTCTTCGTAGCTGCGCTCATGGCACTGGTGATCTCGCTCCTGGAGATGAGTTCCTTCGCCTTGCTGAGTCTAGTCAACGGTCACTGGACCGGTTGGGGGGATCTCCAACATCGTCGTGGGGACCTGGCGAATGGATCTCCTACGGATTACGGTGGAGTCGAAGCTCTGCGTACAGTTGGCCGTGAGCAACCTCCGTGGCTCTCGAGCTTCGCCCTACACCCCTTTCTCGGGTTCGTCTGGGAACCAAGCAGGAATTCGGAGGCGACAGACGCAGTTCGGAAGGCTGTTGAACTGGGTTTCGACGTCAGCGCTGCCGCCTTTTTTGAAAAGTCGTCTGACGACCGACTTGTTATTGCGGTTTTCGGAGGTTCCGTAGCTAATCGATTCGTGATGTCCGCGGCCGAGGAGTTGAGAACACTGCTTGCTGCGGTACCGAACCTGAGCGACAAGGAGATCGTCATTGGGTCGGCAGCCATACCCGGCTACAAACAGCCACAACAACTTATGGCAATGAATTTCCTCCTCGCCAACGGGGCTCATTTCGACGTAGTAATCAACATTGACGGGTTCAACGAGGTTGCCCTAGCGCCCAGTGAGCAGGTTACCAAAGGGATCTGGCATTTCTATCCGCGGGACTGGTACTACCGAGTCGCGGATCTGAGCGCGCAGGAACGGCGCATTCTCGGGCACTTGACCCACCTACGGGGCAAGCGGGCAGAGCTGGCCAGGAAGTTCTCTGGGCCGCTTCTTCGCCTTAGCCTGACAGGTGGTCTGCTGTGGCATCTTCTCGACGCACGTCTAGATCGCCAAAGTGCCGGCTTGGAGCTTGAACTGTTAGAGAGCGAGACAACGGCCGAAGACTACCAGACCCGCGGACCCTCACTTACCCCGGACTCTGAAGAATCTCTCTATCGCGAACTGGCCGAAGTCTGGTGGCGGAGTTCAATGCTGATGAACCGTCTCTCATCGGAAAACGGAATGCGCTACTTTCACTTTATTCAGCCGAATCAGTATGTCGAGGGTTCCAAACCACTTTCAGCGGAAGAGCGGCGGAGAGCTTTCCGTGGGCGGCATCCCTACCGCCGCGGTGTCGTCCTTGGTTACCCGGAGCTTCTCGCGCAAGCTCAGCAGTCGCGGACCACGAAGATTGCCTTCCACGACCTTACCGGTCTTTTCGAAGGGCTCCGTGAGACACTCTACGTCGACTCCTGCTGCCACTTCAATCACAAGGGCAACCGGTTGCTCGCTGAGGCTGTGGCAGCCGTGATGCGCGAAGAGTAACTACGGTGCCGGATCCGCACGGGCCTCGGAGTGATGGCGTGCTGGCGCGCCCTGAGCCGCGTCTCTTACTCAGCCTGCCCCTCAGGGGCTATCGACGCCGAGCAGCCGCGCCCCATTGCCTCCCAGGATGTTCGCTTCGTCCTCCGGCGGCAGGTCGAGGGCGCGGATGCTGGCTTTCATCTTGTCCAGGCTGCCGATCATGTGCGGGTAGTCGCTGCCTGTGAGGAGGTGGTCTGAGCCGGCGAAGTCGAGGGCGAGTCGGAGGACCTTGGGTTCGAAGTTGACGGTGTAATAGTAGAAGTTCGCGAGGGTGTGGCTGGGCGGTTGGGAGAGATGCTCGCGGCAGGGGCGGTAGGCCTCGTAGCCGGGGTCGAGCCGCTCGGCGAGGTAGGGGATAGCGCCACCGAGATGGGCCAGCACCCAACGGATCTGCGGGAAGCGCTCCGACACGTCGGCGTAGACGAGATGGGCGGCCGCGAGGGTGGTGTCCATCAGAAAGCCGACGAGCGGCATGAGCATGTAGTCCTTCATCGCTTCGACCCCCACCGGGAAGGTGGGCGAACAGCCATGAACCTGGACGATTCACCAGGGTTCGTTGAAATCGCCCGGGCTCCAGTAGAATCTCTCCGGGCGACACGACCCTACGCGTCACCGCCCGACTCGAGAAACCATGGCTTATCGCATCGGAATCGACGCCCGAAAGCTCACCGACTTCGGCATCGGCACCTACATCCAGAATCTCCTCCCCGCGCTCGCGCGCATCGATGACCGCAACCGGTACTTGATCTTCGCGCGCCCGGAACACGAGGAATTCCTCAGCGAGCTTCCCGACAACTTCCGATTCGTGGCCGAGAGGGCCAAGGGCTATACCGCTCGGGAGCTACTTGCCCTGCCCTGGCAAGCCGTACGCGGCCGGCTGGATCTCTTCCACGCTACCCACTACGTGCTGCCCTATTTCATCCCTTGCAAGACCGTGGTCAGCATCCACGACATCATTCACATGCTCTACCCCGAATTCCTGCCCAATCGTTTCGCCCATATCTACGCGGGCACCATGATGCGCCACAGCCTGTCGAGTGGAGATCGCATCATCGCCAGCTCGCGAAGCACCAAGTGCGATCTGCTCGAGACCTTCCGCGCCGACGCCAACAAGATCGAAGTCGTCCATCTCGGAATCGCGCAACGCTTCCGACGGCGCGTCGAAGCGAAGGCCGCAGACGAGGTGCTGGAGAGGCTCGGCATCACCCGGCCGTACGCGCTGTTCGTGGGCAATCCCAAGCCGCACAAGAATCTCACCAACGTGGTGCGCGCGTTCGCCCGCGCCCGCCAGATTCAGGATTTCGACGCCGACCTCGTCTGCGTCGGCGACAACGGACAGAAAGCCTTCAGAATCAGGCAGCAAGCCCAAGGCCTCGGCATTGGCGATCGCGTGAAACTGGTGGGCAGGGTATCGAACGAGGATCTGCCGGCGATCTATCAAAAGGCGGTCCTGTTCGTCTACCCGACTCTCTACGAGGGATTCGGTCTTCCGGTGGTCGAGGCCATGGCCAGCGGGATACCGGTCATCACCTCGAACACGTCGGCACTGAAAGAAGTGGCTGAGGGCTACGCCGACCTCGTCAACCCGCTCGATGTCGAAGAGATGGCCCAAGCCCTGGCCCGGGGCATGACCCAGCCGGAGCACCGCGAGGCACTGGTTCGGCGCGGCCTCAGGCGCGCCGAGGATTTCCGTTGGCAGGACACGGCCAAGAAGACCCTGGCGATCTATTGGAGCGTTCTGGGCGCCTCGACCGAGAACGAGGAGGCCCTTGCCTGAGTCGACTCGCGAAGTCGCCGCCGACGCGCAGGCGCCGCGCGCCGCCTTGGTTCATGACTGGCTCACGGGAATGCGAGGTGGTGAGAAGGTTCTCCAAGCCTGCGCAGAACTCTTGCCGGAAGCGCCCATCTACACCCTCTTCCACGTCCCGGGCAGCCTCGATCCGGCGCTCGAAGAGCGCGAGATCCGAACCAGCTATCTCCAATACCCGGCACGGTGGAGCCCCAACTATCGCTACCTCCTGCCGCTCTACCCCCGCGCGCTCGAGTCCTTCGATCTGTCGCAATACGATCTGGTCGTATCGACCAGCCATTGCGTCGCCAAAGGCGCGATCCGCGGCCAAGGCGCCACCCATATCTGCTATTGCCACACCCCGATGCGTTACGTATGGGATCAGCAGCAAGCTTACTTTCCGAACAATCGGGGCCCGGTCGCCGCCATTCGAAACCGGCTCCTCGACAGATTGCGCCGGTGGGATCTCGCCACGGCGTCCCGAGTCGACCAGTACGTCGCCAATTCGACCTTCGTCGCCGACAGAATTCACCGTCTCTATCACCGGGACTCGATCGTCGTCCATCCGCCGGTCGAGGTAGATTTCTTCAGGCCGGCGGATCGTGGTGCCGAACGAGCGGCGCCGAATACCGAAAACTTCGCGCTCGTGGTCTCGGCCCTGGCTCCCTACAAGAGGATCGATGTCGCGATCGAGGCCTGCGCACGGGCCGCCCTAGCGCTCAAGATCGTCGGCACGGGCCCCGAGCGGGAGCGGCTGCTGCGGTTCGCCGGAGAACGCGTGGAGTTTCTCGAATGGCTGGATCCGGACCAACTTCGAGATCTCTACCGCCGCGCCATCTGCCTGCTCCAACCGGGCATCGAGGATTTCGGAATCACAGCGGTCGAGGCACTCGCCAGTGGTTGCCCGGTCGTGGCCCTGGGGCTCGGTGGCGTACTCGATATCGTGCAGCCCGAACGACACGGCGTCCTCTATGAGGGCGAGGCCGACTCCGAGGCTCTGAGAGCGGCGATTGACAAATGCCGCGAACTGCGCTTCAATTTTCCGGATCTGAGAGAGCGAGCCACTCGATTTTCGGCCCAGCGATTCCGGGACCAGATGTCGACGCTCTTTCTCGAGGCCAACCACCGCCAGAAGGAGAGTTCTTGATTTCCAGCCGATATCGCTTCATCAGTTTGGTTTACGTCGTGAGCGACGTGCTCGCGACAGTGCTGGCCTTTTTACTGGCCTGGCAGCTGCGCTTTGCCACCGAATCTCTGAGGTTCGCACACACCGAGATCCCGAACTTCGGCCGCTACCTGACGCTCTTGCCCGTGGCGCTCGTCCTGTGGGTCATCGTGTTCTATTTCCACGGGCTCTATCAGAGCCGCAGAGGGCGAAGCGGTGTCGACGAGGCGCTGACCGTTACCGTGGCGGTGATCCTGGGCATGGTCTTGCTCTCGGTGTTCATCGTTCTAAACAAGCAAGTGGACATCGGCCCGACGGGCACGCCGGTGCCTTTTACCTATAGCCGCGTATTCCTCGCACTGTTCGCCGCTCTGGACGTGATTCTGGTCACCACCGGACGGCTGGTCATCCGCGGCCGACTGCGGTCGCTACGCCGAAGGGGCCTGAACCTCCAGAGGATCCTGGTGGTCGGCGCCGGAGTTCTGGGTCAGGACGTCGCCCGCAAACTCCAAGCGCACGCAGAGCTGGGGTTCCGCGTCGAGGGTTTCGTCGATGACGACCCGGCGAAACTGGGCCAGCGCTTCGGCGGTACGCCGGTGGTCGGAACACTGGACGAGATCGCCACCAAGATCCAGGAACTCGATGTGGATCAGGTCTACGTCGCCATGCCGCTCGGGGCGCACGAGAGGATCCTCGAGGTCCTACGAGTCGTCGGCAGTGAGTGCGTCGAAGTCAAAATGGTCCCGGACATTCTCCAGTACGCCACCCTTCGCGCTCAGTTCGAGGACTTGGACGGCACCCCGGTCATCAACTTGTCCCAGGTTCCACTGCGAGGCTGGAGCAGTCTGGTCAAGCGAGGCATGGACATGGCCATCGCCGCGGTCGCGGTTGCTGGCTTGGCGCCGTTGCTTCCTCTGGTTGCCGCCGCGATCTGGATAGAGGACAAAGGAGCGATCTTCTACCGCCAGGAGCGCATGGGCCTCGACGGCAAGCCTTTTTGGATTTGGAAACTGCGGTCGATGCGGGCCAACGCCGAATCGACATCCGGCCCGGTATGGGCAATCAAGAACGATCCACGGCGCACTCTCGTTGGCTCGTTCCTGCGCCGGTGGTCCATCGACGAACTGCCACAACTGTGGAACGTTCTCAAGGGCGAGATGTCGATCGTCGGGCCACGGCCCGAGCGCCCCGCCTTCGTCAGAGAATTCAAACACCAGATCCCACAGTACATGCTCCGGCACAAGGTCAAGGCCGGCATCACCGGCTGGGCACAGGTGCACGGCTGGCGCGGCAACACCTCGATTCGCAAGCGCATTCAGTACGACCTCTACTACATCGAGAACTGGTCGCTAGGTCTCGACCTCAAGATCTTGTGGATGACGCTTCGCCACGGCCTTTACCGCAGCGCCTACTAGCCTGAAAACCAGTCGGGAGGGGACACCTAGGAAAGGTGTCCCCGAGCTCAGGCGCTCTTGCGGATTTTCTTCTTCGCGCCGGCCAGGGCCGCCTTGACGGCTTCGAGGTCACCCGCGCTCAGCTCGTCGCCGGCAAAGCTCTCGCGGAGATAATGCGAAACGATGCAGCGGGTTTCGTCGGCCGCTTCCGGATACTGCTGGTTCAACCGCTCCTCGAGACGCAAGGGTCCGACCCAGGCAGGGACACCATCCGGCTGGCTCGACGCGACCTTGGCGCGAAGACTGCGGTAGGCCTTGGTAGCCGAGAATCGTTCGCGCCGAACGACAAACCAGATCGCCGCCGCGACCAGGAGCGTGATCATCGACGCGAGGCGCCAGCCTGAAAAGACCGGCTCTTCCGATCCCTTGGTCGGCGCCTCCCCGTCTTCGGTCTGCGAGTTCTCGAGCGCGACCTGCTCCGGTTGGTTTTCTCCGTGCCTGGGCGCGCCTACGGCTTGCCAGAAGCTCAGCCAAGCGTTCCTGAGTCCGATCAGAATGTCCACCTGGTCCCCGAAGCCATAGGTCAGGACGTATCGATCCCAGCGAAACAAAAGGTAATCGTAAACCTGGGCCATCAAGGTGACGATGCCTTCCCGCCCGGACTGCGGCCGGGCGTCCGCCGGCGTCGGATCGAAGGCCACCCACCTGCCACTCGCGCTCTCCCCCGCTTCAGTTTCCTCCGCAACGTCTCCAGGCACCAAGGCCTCGACCCACGCGTGCGCGTTCGACTGGCGTACGATGAAGTACTCCTCGAACGGGTTGTAATCGCTGCCCAGGTAGCCAGTCACCATCCTCGCTGCGACTCCCTGCGAACGCAGAAGCAGGACCATCGCCGAGGCGAAATACTCGCAGTGGCCTTTCTGGGTGTCGAACAGGAAGCGCTCGATCGGCCGCCGGCCGTTGTTGACCGGATCGAGCGAATAGCGGTACTCGCTACGCAGGTGGCGTTCGAGTCGCCCGATTCGTCGTTCGGGATCGCCGCTCCCCATCACCCTCGCCGCCAACTCCGCCATCCGCGGCGATACCGAAGACGCATCCAGTTCGGCAGGCCGACTTCGGTCGCGGCGCCACCCGGCAACCACCGGCGCGGCCGTCATGCCCGCGCGATACTCGATGGTCCCGCCCTTGGGAAGGAGAAACCGCGCCTCACCCGCGCCATCGAGGACAACTCCGTTCTGCGTCAGGTCAACCACGCTGGTCTCGACCGGCAAGATCACTCGATTGCTGCCGTGCCGCAGCCAGATCTTCATCCAACTCACCGGAAACTCATCGGCGAGATGAAAGAAACCGTCCCGATCGCGCGGCACGCTCGCCGGTCGGTTCGGCTCACGGCGCCAACCACCGTCGCCGTACGAGTCGTAGGTCGTCGCCTTGAAGCGCATCTCGGTTGCCGGAGGCGGCGGCGTTTCGTAGGCAAATCTGAAAACCACCGTGCGTGCGGATCGCACTCTATCGATCATGCCCAGCTCGAGTCGATCGGAGAAACCGGACACCTGAACCACCCCGCCGGAGCCACCGGCGGGCAGGTAGACGTAGGGCTGACGCAACCGGGGCATGAAGAAAAACAGCGGCACGGCGACAACCATGCTCAGCAATATGGTGCCGGTCAGGAAGCGCCGCACGGGCACTCTGGGCTCGGCCCCAGACGTAGAGATCGTCGAGACCGTATGCAACCCTGCGAACCGGATCAGGATCAGCGACGCCAGCGAGCCGAAGCCGATCAAGTAAAGAATGGCGGCAGGGTGGACACTCGTAGCCATCGACGCAATAAACAAAAAGAATAGACCCAGAAAGAGGTGCCATTTGTCCTGCTCTCGACGCAGGGCGAAGAGCTTGACCGCCATCGCGAACAGTGCCAGATGGACCAGTGGCGGCAGAACGCGACCGGTCCTCAGCATCGAGAGATCTCCGATCAGGAACGGAATGTAGAGCAGCCCCAGCAGGTTCATGACCCAGTACGGCAACACCCAATTCTCGCCCCGGTTGGTTCGAACCAAAAAGAGCGCTGCGGCGCCGCAAAAAACGATCACCGCCGGCCAACCCACGACCTCGTTGAACGGCAAGGGCAGCGGCGCGATCAGCGCCAGCAAGCCGAGAAGCCAGGATTTCTCACGGTAGAACCTCACGACGCCCGACGCTCCTCGCCCCAACCCAAGCGCAGTTCCGCTACCCCGCTCCGACCGCTCCAGAGAGGCTGTGATCGGCGCGGAACCGCCGCGAGCACAGCGAGCGCATGCAAGATGCGCTGACGTTGGATCCGGCCGCCGGCGTGAGGAATCGTTACGTCGCGAGTTGTGAACGCCACCTCGTAGCCTTCGCCGAGATAGTGCACGGCCGCGCTCGCGGCCTCGCTCACCAGACGCTCGAAGCGCTCGGCCTCGGTCGAATCGGCAAGTTCGCCAACCGCGTTGTCGAGAAGAATTGCCAGGCGAAGCCCGTCTTCGGCCTCGCGCTCCATGAAGATCAGCGCCCCCGTCCTTGCCGAGCGCTTCCAGTGAATACCGCGCGGATCGTCACCGGGCCGGAACGCTCTCAGTGTGCGCAGCTCATGGCTCCAGCCGATCTTCCGAGAGGGCTCTTCGCCGACCCGGAAGGGATCAAAGTGACGTAAACCGCTCGCCGGGAAGATCTCCGGGTAGACCAGAATCTCCAGCCCAGCCGGATAGCGCATGGCCTTCTCGAACAGGCCGAACGGAAAGACAGAGGTCAAGCGAACGTTTTCGAACCGGTGCAGTCCCCTGCGTTTGATCCGGAAGGTCAACTCCACTCGAGTGGACTCGCCTTTGCCGAGGAACGGGATCAGCACCGACTCGATCTCGGCAAGACCGCCGATGGTCACATACCGTCGGCCAAGCATCCGATCCCGGTTCCTGACCTCGAGCGGAACCGCAAACACCTGCCCAGCGTGCACTTCCGGCACAGCGCCGAAGTCGAGAACCAGGCGGCTCAAGTTTCTCTTCGACGCCAAGCCGGAGATCGCCAGCAGTCCGAGCATTACCGCCTCGACGAGGTAGAGGGCATTGTTGCCGGTGTTGGCGCCGGCCACCCCGATGACCAAAGTGGTGAGGATGTACCAGAGCCCGACCTTCGTAATCCGAACTCGCTCGAGCTTGACAGCGGGAGATCGCATGTTGGATGTCCGTCGCGCCGCGACCCGGTTGATCTGATGAGATGGCGAACGGTTCTAGACCGGTACCGCGACGCGGCGAACGATCCCTTTTACGGCCTCCCGGCAGCCCTCCAACGTCGTGGCCCCGCCTTTGAGAACGACTCGGTGAGAAAGCACCGGCCCCGCCAGTCGTTGGAGATCGTCGGGTACCACGCAGTCGCGCCCTTCACACAGAGCCATGGCTTGCGCCGCCCGCAGGAAATTCTGGACGGCGCGAGTCGAAATCCCCAGAAGAAACTCCTTGGACGACCGGGTCTCCCGGGCCAGTTCGAGGAGATAGTCGGCAATCTTGTCGGCGACCCGAACCCGCTCGACACTGCGCTGCAGCTCGAGCACCTCGTCGCGGGTGACCGTAGCCTCGAGCTTGGCCAACTTGTCTTGCACGCCTCCCATGAGCAGCAGAATTTTCTCCTCCTCCCGCGGCGGATAGCCAAGTCGCAAAGACATCATGAACCGATCCAACTGCGACTCCGGCAGCGGAAACGTGCCCACGTACTCCAGCGGGTTCTGAGTCGCTATGACCACGAACGGCTCGGGAAGGCTGTGGCGTACGCGATCTACGCTCACCTGGCGCTCACTCATCGCTTCGAGCAACGCGGATTGCGTCTTCGGGCTGGTGCGGTTGATCTCGTCGGCCAGCACGACATTCGAAAAGATCGGACCGGGGATGAACTCGAACTCTTGCTGGGTCTGTCGGAAGACCGAGATGCCGAGGATGTCCGAAGGTAGAAGGTCACTGGTGAACTGAATGCGCTGGAAAGCCAGTCCCAGAGAGCGAGCCAGGGCCTGGGCGAGCGTGGTCTTGCCGACGCCCGGAACATCCTCGATGAGCATGTGGCCGCGGGCCAGGAGGCAGACCACGGCCTGGCGGATGACCTCGGGTTTGCCCCTGACCACCGTTGCGACCTGAGTCTCGAGCCGGCGGATGATCTCGCTCGCGCCGGACTCGTCCCTGCCCGCCCTGAGCGGCGCCCTGGTCACACTGGGGAGGGTCATGCCCATCTCCTACGTCCTGCAAGCGGTTCCGTTTGATTCATTCGGCTGATGGAGACTCGGGTCAGTCGCCGGCCGCGTCGGCAAACTCTCTATATTCGCCCCACTCTTCCGGGGGCACGGGGGAACGCACCTCGACGTTGAAACCATCGCCCTCGACGTAATCTACGTCTTCGAGCAGATGCCCAAACTGGGTTCCGGTGCCCTTGGTCAGCGCCGTGGTATCCACCCAAAGCTTCCAGACGTTTTTTTGCACCTTGTTGGAATCGACCATCTCGATGTCGAGCGTGATCCCAGCCAGCCTGTCCGGACTATCGTGCTGAAGCAGGATGTCGACGCGAACATTCTGTCGAATCGAGACCGTCGCTGCCGCGGTCTCCGTGGCTTCCCCCTCACCGGCATCTGCCGCGGCCCCGTCCATCGGTTCCTCAGACGGCGCCTCCTCGGCCGCTTCCTCGGCCGATTCCTCGGACAGTTCGGCGATTACCGGATCGGCTTCGACAATGAACCCGAGCAGCCGGGCCCTGTAGTAGGACCGCCGCTCGGCGACCCGCTCCTCCGGGCTCTTCGGCACACAGGCGGTCACTACCAGGGCCGCTAGAGGCAATAGCAACGCGAGTCGAAAGATTCTTTTTGACTTCATCGAGTTTCTCCTTCGACGCTCGAGCCGACGTCGCCGAACGACCCGAAGTGATCGTAGCGGCTGCACGGTCCTCGAGCTGTCTAGTTGGTCACATGGATTGGACTCGGGGTTTGGCACCTGAGGGACTCATCCCACTCCCGCCGAAGTTCCCCAGCCAGGATTATCTCCGGCTCGAGCCGAACGCCAAAGCGCCGCTCGACAGCATGATACGCGGCCAGCATCAGCTCGAGCACATCACTCGACCCGGCACCGCCGGTGTTGACGATGACGTTGCCGTGTTTCGGGCTGATTTGAGCTCTGCCGGCCTCACGGCCCTTCAGACCGCACTCGTCGATTAAGCGCCCGGCGTGGTCTCCGGGCGGATTCTTGAAAATCGAGCCGACGTTGGGCTGTCCCAGCGGCAGGCTGGCCCAGCGCTTCTCGTTGATTTCCTCGATCCGAGCCAACGCGACTGCGGAGTCGCCCTCTTGCAGCCGAAAACGCGCCGAGACCACGACCCGGCCGCTTCCCTGCAGATTCGTCGTCCGGTAGCCGGCTGCGAGGTCCTCGACCGCCAGGTCCGCCGGGGTTCCGTCGCGGCCGAGCACACGGCAGCCGAGCAGCACGTCTTTGATCTCGACGCCGTAGCAACCGGCGTTCATGACCACGGCGCCACCTACTGTCGACGGAAAACCGCACAATGGCTCGAGGCCGCTCAAACCGCGCTGCGCGGTTCTACGCGCCAATTTGGGAAGCGCTACGGCGGCACCGACCTCGACGATCGAACCGCTGTAGCGAATCCTCTTGAACTCGCCCTCCAACCGCACGACCAACCCGTCGAGCCCTCGATCGGGAAAGAGCACGTTCGAACCCAGGCCGACGAGGTCGAATCGCAGATCTTCCGCGGCCACTCTCGACAGCAGGGTCCGAAGAGCCTTCTCGGTATGCACGGTGGCAAGCCATTCGGCCCTGCCGCCGATGCGAAACGTGCTCAGGCGGGACAGATCCGCATCGGGCGTCCAGTCGATTCCCACCACATCCTCCAAGGTCGCAGACCACCCCGGTTGAATCTTTGTTGCGGAAATCGGAAGGTCCTCGAGGAGTGCCAGATCGGGACGCCGGAACGCGTCTTCTGTTGGATGTAGTATAACCCCCTCTGCATTATCGCAGGTGGGGCTCAGCGGCTCCAGCCGGGAGGACGTCAGGCCATGAAAGAACCGAAAATCCACACCTTCAAATCCCTCGATGGCGCTCTCAGTCAGATCGAGCGCCAGTTCGGCAAGGGCGCCATCATGCGCCTCGGCCAGCGAGACTCGCTGTCGATCGAAACGATTTCCACGGGCTCACTGGCGGTGGATGCGGCGATCGGAGCCGGCGGGTTTCCCCGAGGTCGCGTGGTCGAAATCTTCGGGCCCGAGGCGTCCGGAAAGACGACCCTGGCGCTGTCGGTCATCGCCCAGGCGCAGAAACTCGGCGGCGTGGCCGCCTTCATCGATGCCGAGCACGCCCTCGATCCCCTGTACTCGGCCAGACTCGGGGTCGATATCGACAACCTCCTGATCTCACAGCCCGACTTCGGGGAACAAGCCCTCGAAATCGCCGAGATGCTGGTGCGCTCGAACGCCATCGACGTCGTCGTGATCGACTCGGTCGCCGCCCTCGTCCCGCGCGCCGAGATCGAAGGTGAGATGGGCGACTCCCACGTCGGCCTCCAGGCCCGGCTGATGTCGCAGGCCCTGCGCAAGCTCACCGGCGTCGTCGGCAAGTCGAGAACTTGCCTGATCTTCATCAACCAGATCAGGGAAAAGATCGGCGTTATGTTCGGCAGCCCCGAAACCACGTCGGGAGGCAGAGCGCTCAAGTTCTACGCCACGGTGCGGGTGGACATCCGCCGCATCGGCGCGCTCAAGGACGGCGACCAGATAGTCGGCAACAGGGTCAAGGTCAAGATCGTCAAGAACAAGATCGCGGCGCCCTTCCGACTCGCGGAGTTCGACATCGACTACGGACTGGGCATCTCGAGGTTCGGCGAGTTGCTGGACATGGGCGTGGAGCACAAAGTAGTCGGCAAGAGCGGGGCCTGGTTCAACTACGGCGAAGTGCGCCTGGGACAGGGCCGTGAGAACTCGAAGCAGTTCCTGCGCGACAACCTCGATCTGGCGGATGAGATCGAGAACCAGCTGCGCGAGAAGTTGGGGCTGCCTCCGCTGGAGGGAGCCGACAGTTCCAAGATCGAAGCGGCGTCGGAGACAGCAAAGACCGCAGAGAAGGAAGAAACGGCGGAAGAGCCCAAGCAAGCGGAGACCGTGGATGCCGCGGCGGTTGCCGAGGCCTGAGTTTCTAGGTCACCTCGTCTTGGTCGCGGGCTTGGGTTGCCTCGCGGTCGCTCCCGCCACGGCAGCCGGCCTCTCGAGTGACCTCTCGCCCGAGCTTTCGCCCAAGTTTTCGATAACTCTCTCCGGCGCACCCATCTCCGGCGCGCCCCTGACTCTCACTCTCGACGTCGAGGCTGTCCGCTCGGATAGCTCCTTCCCGGTCGAGGTCCGCCTCGACGGAGAATTGGTCGAGAGCCAGGAGTTCTCTCCCGGCCAATACACCATCAAGCTCGATGAACCACTCGAGGCCGGCGCTCACACGGTTCGCGTCGAAAGCGGCCGAACCACCCGGACTCTGAACTTCGAGACCATCCCGGGCTGGCTCTCGGTGATTCCTCCGCTGGTGGCCATCACCCTGGCGCTGATCTTCAAAGACGTGCTGCTGTCGCTCTTTCTGGGCATTTTTTCCGGCGCCCTGTTCTTGAACGGCTGGAACCCGATCACCGCGTTCGCACGCTCGATCGATCAGTTCGTGGCACCTTCGGTAGCGAATCCCAGCAACGCCAAGCTTCTGATTTTCACCACCCTCCTCGGCGGCATGGTCGGACTGATCTCGAAGAGCGGCGGTACCCAGGGTCTCGTCGACTCGCTGGCCAAATACGCCACCAACGCCCGGCGCGGCCAGATCGCGACCTGGGTGATGGGCGTGTTGGTGTTCTTCGACGACTACGCCAACACCCTGATCGTCGGCTCCACGATGCGGCCGATCACCGACCGGCTGCGCATCAGCCGGGAGAAGCTCGCCTACGTTGTCGACTCGACCGCCGCCCCGGTCGCCAGCCTGGTGCCGATCTCGACCTGGATCGGATTCGAGGTCGGCTTGATCGCCGCGGCGTTCACTCAACTCGACCTGCCATACAACGCCTATCTGGCCTTCGTGGAGTCGATACCGTTTCGCTTCTACCCGATTCTGGCCCTGGTTTTCGGGTTTACGATCGCCTTTTCCCGGCGCGACTTCGGCCCGATGCTGACCGCCGAAAGGCGCGCCGCGAGCACCGGGTTGTTGGTTGCGGAGGGCGACACTCCCCTGGCCGACTACGATGGCGGACGGCTGACGCCGCCTGAAGGAGCGCCCAAGCGTCCGATCAATGCCATTCTGCCCATTTTGACGGTTATCGGGGTCACCATCTTCGGTCTGATCGCGACCGGAGGCGCCCTGGTCCGGCGCGCGGACTATCCCACGGCGTTCAAGTGGCTCCAAGACGTGTTCTCGAACGCCGACGCCAACAGCGCACTGCTCTGGGCCAGCCTCGCCGGAATGACCCTGGCGCTGATCCTGCCACTGGTGCAACGGATCCTGACCGTGCGCCAAGCTACCAGCGCCATGGTCCAGGGTTTCAGTGCCATGCTGCTGGCCCTCGTCGTTCTGATCCTGGCCTGGTCACTCGGCAGTGTCTGCTCCGAACTCCACACCGCCGACTTTCTGGTCGCGATGTCTCGAGGAGTGATCTCTCCCCAGCTGCTACCGGTGCTGGTCTTCCTGCTGTCGGCGGCCACGGCATTCGCGACCGGCACCTCCTGGGGAACAATGGGCATCCTGATGCCGCTGGTCATCCCGATCGCCTATGGCCTCTCGATCGAAAGCGGTATGGCAGTCACCGATGATCGCTTCTACCTGCTTCTCCTGGGCACGATCTCCGGAGTCCTCGCCGGCAGCGTCTGGGGAGACCACTGTTCACCGATCTCGGACACCACGATTCTCTCGAGCACGGCTTCGGGTTGCGACCACATTGCTCATGTCAAGACGCAGATGCCGTATGCCGTGACCGTCGGAGTGGTGGCCATGCTGCTCGGCGACATCCCCTCGGGCTACGGCTTGAGTCCCTGGATTTCGATCGCCGTCGGAGCGGCAGTGCTGATCGCCATCGTTCGTTGGTGGGGCAAACCCAGCGGCCCGTGAACGACGACCCCGAGCGGGCGGGCACAATCCCACCAATCGAAACTCCGCCGATCGATCTAGCGATCGAAGACGTCCTCGACCTTCACAGCTTCCTGCCCAAAGACGTACCGGACGTGGTGCGCGACTATCTCGACGCCGCCTGCGAAGCCGGGCTCAGGGAACTTCGAATCATCCACGGCCGCGGCCGTGGCGTGCAGCGCAAAACCGTGCGCACTCTGCTCGAACGTGACCCCAGGGTTTCCGGCTTCGGCGACGCCCCGCTCGAGGCCGGCGGCTGGGGCGCGACCTGGGTCACACTGGAATAGCGACTTCGAAAACCAGTCGAGAGGGGACACGAAGGAATCGTGTCCCCGATTATTCCCTGCCCACCCACTCCAGCAACCCGAGCGTCAACCACGGTACGTAGGTGATCAGCAGGACTCCGATTCCCAAGATCACCAGCATCGGGATCGCCGCGCGCCAGATCTGGAGAATCGGTCGCTCAAACCGGTAGGAAGCCAGGAATAGATTCAAACCGACCGGCGGCGTCAGGTAGCCGAGTTCGAGATTGGCGACGAAGATAATACCCAGATGAATCGGGTCGATACCGAACGCCAAGCCCATCGGCACGATCAGCGGCACCACCACGATGATCGCCGAAAAGATGTCCATCAGGCAGCCGACGATGAGCAGGAAGATGTTGAGCGCCAGGAGAAACAACAGCGGTGAGGCGATCGACTCCTTGCCCCAGGCCAGCACCCGATCCGGAATCTGGGCGTCGACGAAGTAGTTGGTAAGCCCCATCGCCACGCCCAGAATGATGAGGATTCCTCCCAGGAGCACGACGCACTCACCCATGACCCGAAAGAGGTCCTTGCGCAACCCGAGATCGCGGTGCACGAAGCTCTGCACGACGAACGCGTAGAAAGCGGTCATCGCCGCAACCTCGACCAGCGTAGCGAGCCCGCTGAAGATCGCTCCCAGCACCAGAAACGGCAATGCAATCTCCCATTTGGCGATCCAGAGAGCGGCGCCGGTCTCGCGCCAGGCGAACGCCTGCCGCTTGCCGCCGCCCCTGCGCAACCCCTCCCACAGGCCCCAGCCGGCCACCAGCGACAGCATGAGCACGCCCGGGACCAGGCCGCCGAGGAAGAGATCGCGAATCGGAATCTCCGCGACAATCCCATAGAGAATGAGCGGCAGCGCCGGCGCGAACAGCAAGCCCAGCGAACCCGACCCCGTCAGCAGACCGAGGGAGAAGTTCTCCCGATACCCGTCGCTCTGCATGGCCTTGAACAGGAGGCCCCCCAAGGCCAGAATGGTCACCCCCGAGCCCCCGGTAAAGACCGTAAAGAACGCACACAGGACCGCCACCACGATGGCGGTACCGCCCGGAAGCCAGCCGAGGAAGGCGCGAAAGACCCGCAGCAGCCGCTTGGAGGCGTCGCCCTGCGCCACCAGGAAGCCGGCGAGCGTGAACAGTGGAATCGCGGGCAGCGTGGGCGACACCGCCAAGCGATAGGTCTCGGCGGGAACCGCGGCCGCGGGCACCCCTTCGGCCAGAAAGAGCAAAATGGCCGCGCCGCCGAGCGCCGCGAAGATCGGGCCGCCGGCGAGTGTCCCGATCAGAATCAGTATGAGACCCGGCCACGCCGTGTGACCTTCGAGGAGTTGGGGGTAGTGGCCGATAACGAGACCGGCGGTGAGGCCGACGAGCGCGGGAATCCTGCCCCGCCAGCTCGCGGCCGAGCTTCCGACCAGCCTGGCGGCGATCAGGGTAAAGGAGATCGGCAGCACCGACAGCGCCACCCAGATCGGAACCGAGAGGGGAAGCTCGGTGGCAGCCTCGCGTTCCAGGATCACGAGATCGAGCGAGGCCCGTGCCAGCAGCACGGTAGCCGCGGCGGCGACGGCATTGCCGAGACTCTTCAAGGCTCCACCGATTCGCATTTTCTTGAACAGCTCACCGGTGGCGAGCGCCAAGAGCTTGCCCTCGCGCGCCGCAAGAGCGGCGCCTAGAAAGGCTACCCAGAGCGTGAGATGCTGGACAAAAACCGACGACCCGGGAACCCCGACGCCGAACAGTTTGCGCCCGACGGCTTCGACCAAAGGCAATAGAACCATCGCGGCCAAGGCCGCGACGGCCAGTCCTGTCTCGACTCGGCCGATTCGCTGGAGAAAATTCTTCAGCGCGAAACCCCGCCCGGTTCCGCGATCGCAATCGCATCCGACTCGGCGCTTTCCCGGGCCTCGGCGCTGCTCTCGATCCTCGATCGATACTCGTCACGCAGCGCCTTCGCGGCATCGTAGAACTCAGCAGGCACGAGCTTGCCACGCATCGATTCGGCGATACGCCTCGCGGTGCTGTGCCACTCAGCGGAAGGGTCGGCGGGAGTCACCGTGAGACCCCGCTTGCTCATCTCTTCGATGGCGATGAGATCCTGCGCGGGAATCTCCCTTCGCTGGCGCTCTTCCAGGGCCGAGGCGTCGGCGAGAAGAAGCTTCTGATCCGCTTCGGTGATCTTGTTCCAATCGCGCAGCTTGATGATCGTGGCGCCACTCAAGGGAGCCAAACCGGTTTCGTGCATGAACGAGGCCTGCCGGAACCACTGCAGTGATAGTGCCGCAAGCGGCGTGGTCGCGAGCACATCGATCATCCCGGTCTGGAAGCCGGTCATGATGTCGGTCTGCGCGAGCGGAACCGGCCGGAAGCCGTTCTCCCTCCACATCGAGACCATCTCGTCCGCTCCAGCGGTGACGTAAATCTTCTGCTTGCGCAGGTCTTCGATGCCATGAACCGGTGCTCTCGAGAAGAACCGCACCCAGCCACCGTGTCCCCAATGTAAGAGGACATAGCCCTTGGCCTCGAGCTTGGCCTCGAGCTGCGGCGACAGTCCGTCCAGAACGTAGAGAAACTCCTCGAACGAGTCGTAGAACAACGGCATGCTCAAGACCGCGAACGCGAGATCGATCTCTTCGAGGCCCGTGGTCGTCAGCGCGGCGGCGTGAAGCTGCCCGATCCTCATCTTGCGGAGAATGTCGGACTCGCTGCCGGCAACCCCGCCGGCGTAAATACGCAACGAGACCCTGCCCTGGGTCTTGCGCTTCCACTGAGCGCCCATCTCGCGCAGCCCCTTGTCCCAGACGGATCCTTCGGGAACCAGGGTCGCCAGTTTGAGTGCGGCGGCCGCGACGGGAGAACTCGATACAGAGGATACGACCAGTCCCATCACGATCCAGACCATCAAACCCCGATTCAGTACGCGCATTTTTTGCCCCTTGCTCTCGATCCGTTGACAAATCCGCGATAATTTTATCCCGAGTCGAGATCAGAATGGTAAGAAGGGAACCTGGAGCCCCGCTTTCACGTAAACGAACTCGAGCCCCAATGTCGAAATCGAGCAAATACCTCGAGGAAGCTCGGGGATTCGTGCGCCACTATACGGACGGACTCAACGTGCGCGATCTCAGGCGCATGTTCGGCGAAGACGCTTCCAAGGCCTACCGAGTCCTGAGCCGCGACCAGGATGCGCCTCCCAACGACGGCGATGGGGTCAGGGGCTTTCTCAGGCGTACCAAGATCCTCCTCATCGGAATTTCGCGCAAGCTCTCACCGGCTCGCCGCCTGATCTTCGCGGCATCCGTGCTGGCGACAGTGCTGGGTTTGCTCGGCGGCAAGGAGCTGACGCTAGGTAGCGCGAGCACGACGATCTCGGTGGGAACGGCCAGCCTATACCTGGTCACCGCGATCGCCGGCTTCGCGTTTCTTTTCACCATGGAGTTGGTGGACCGCATCCGCGTCCGCGACGAACTCGAAGTCGCCCGTCAGCTCCAGGCCGACCTGCTTCCAAAGACGGCTCCGATCGTACCCGGCTACGCCTTCGCCCATTCGTACCGGACCGCCAATGAGGTCGGAGGCGACTACTACGACATCTCGGTCCTGCCGGACGACCGCGTCGCGCTGGTGATCGGCGACGCCAGCGGTCATGGCATCGCCGCCGGCTTGCTGATGGCGATCGCCAACGCGACTCTCAAGACCGCGCTCGAGGTCGATCCCGCTCCGGACAAGGTCGCCAAGCTCTTGAACTCGACGCTCTATCGCACCGGCGACCGGCGCGCCTTCATGTCCTTGTTCTACGCCCTGCTCGAGCCCTCGACCGGCGTCCTCGATTTCGTTTGCGCTGGGCACCCGTTTCCACTCCTGCGCCGCCGAGATGGATCGGTCGTCGAACTCGGTAGCGGCGCCCTGCCGCTCGGAATGCGCCCCGAGCTGGACCTCCCTGTCCAGCGCGCTCAGGTAGGTCGGGGCGAGATCTTGCTCCTCTTTACCGACGGCCTGCCCGAAGCTCTCGATGGCAAAGAGGAGTCCTTCGGGTTCTCTCGCCTCGAGCAGCTAGCCTCGAAGGGCAGCAGCGCAAGCCAGCTTCACGACAGCGTGGTAAGCGCGTTCAAAGCCCATGTCGGCAATCGGGACATGGCCGATGACGTCACCCTCTTGGTTATGAGCCGAGCGGCCGATTGAAGAAACCCCGTAAAGTGCCCGCAGGATCGTACGAGTCGCAAGGCTGAAAGGCGGCACCGCGATAGAATAGGACGATGGATCAAAGAGAAAATCATCCGCTACCCTCGACGCTGGCCGAGCGAAGCCGCCTCCGCCGCCAGCGGATCGTCGACCACAGCTCTTCGAGCTTCGAAGAGGCGGAACTCTGGGATCTGGAGTTCTGGCAAAGCCGCAGCCCCCAAGAAAGGCTCTCCGCTCTCGTCGCGATCCATCGAGATGTGGAGATGGTTCTAGCGGCCCGAAGCGGCGCCGGCACCGGCAAAGATCGCTGAGGGATAGAGCAGCAAAGGGCCGAAGGGTCCGATCCGGCTTCTGCCGAGCAAGCCACGGGGCTTCCCATCGACCCCGAGGATGTACGGCTGACAACACCGAGCGAAGAAGAATAGCGAGGCCGGTCGTCTTGGCCGGTGACCACCGGGAAGAACGCGGGAACCGACGGCCTCCTGACCCCATTCAGGGGGGCAGTCGAACGCTGGCTCGGCGAGCGAGCTTGTACTCCGCGGTTCGAAAGGTCATAGCGGGCTCAGCTGTGTACGGATAGTAGGCGCGCGCCGCCGAGGCCGCCGA
>JADFQD010000166.1 GCA_022561975.1 Acidobacteriota bacterium | reverse complement strand
CGTTGCTCGTCGTCTACGATGTCCCGCATCGCGTCCTCCTCGCGCCTTGCATACGCACCGTAAGCCCTGGTCGCGCGGCCCACAGGACTTCTACCACGGGCTGCTAGCCCAGGCTAACGCCTTCGGCGGGTCGGCCGCGGTGGCGTCGGTTCGGCGGGCTGATACTGGCCGGGCCACCTCTGCTGCCAGTACTCGTAGCGCTCGGCGGCATGCAGGGTCAGGTAGGCGTCGCGAAGATGGGGCCGCGCCATCACCGCGAGATCGGCCCGGCCCGCCGCCAGCACGGTGTTGGCGTGATCGGCCCCCAGAAGAGCCCCCACCGCGGCCACCGGAATCGCGGCCTCGTGTCGAATCCGATCGGCGAAGGGCACTTGGTACATACGGCCGTAGTCGACGCGGGACCCCGGCACGTTGCCGGCCGAGGAAACATCGACGATGTCGCAGCCGGCCTGGGCGAGCATTCTCGCGACCTCGACCGACTCCGTGGGTGTAACTCCCGAGCCGTCCGGCATCCAATCGCTCGCGGAGATTCGCACCGACATCGGCCGGTCTTCGGGCCAGACCGAGCGCATGGCGTCGAAGACTTCCAACGGGAACCGCATGCGGTTGCCGAGCGAGCCGCCGTACTCGTCCTCACGCCGATTCGAGAGCGGCGAAACAAAGCTCGACAGGAGATAGCCGTGCGCCATGTGGACCTCGATCAGATCGAAGCCGGCTGCGAGGGCATACTCCGTTGCCCGCACGAAGGCCTGCGTCACGGCGTCCATGTCCGCGCGATTCATGGCCCTCGGCGGCGGCCACTCGGGCCGAAACGGAATCGCCGAAGGTGCCAGCGTCTCCCAGCCGCCTTGCGCTTCCGTGAGCGGCAGATCGTCCCCCTGCCAGGGATGTCTCACCGAGCCCTTGCGGCCGGCATGGGCGAGTTGAATGCCGATCTTGGCGTCCGAGTTGGAATGCACGAAATCAACCACACGCCGCCACGCGCCCACGTGCTCGCGCTCGTACATGCCGGTGCAGGCGAAGGTGATCCGCCCCTGGGCCGTGACGTCGGTCATCTCGGTGATGATCAGTCCCGCGCCTCCGATCGCGCGACTACCCAAATGCACCAGGTGCCAGTCTCCCACGGCACCGTCCACCGCCGAGTACTGGCACATCGGGCTGACCACGATGCGATTGACCAGTTCGAGACCGCGCAGCCTGAAGGGCGTGAAGATCGGAGGCGGTGCCTTGCCGTCGAGAGTTTTCGGAGCGGCTGCTTCGCGTCGGTACCACTCATCCAGGCGCCCGATCAGCGCCGGATCTCGGTCCTTCAAATTGTCATAGGTGATCCGTTTGGATCGAGTCATCAGATTGAAGGTGAATTGGATTGGATCCTGCTTCTTGTAGCGCTCCGAGTTCTCGAACCACTCCAGGCTGGTCTGAGCCGCTTTCTGGAGCTTGACCACGTCGACCCACCTCGATTCTTCGTACTCCTCGAGCACTCGAGGAATTTCGGCGGCGCCGAGCCGGCGGAAGCTCTCGGCCAGAGCGATTGCATCTTCCATCGCGAGTTTGGTCCCCGATCCGATCGAGAAGTGCGCCGTGTGAGCGGCATCGCCGAGCAGAACGAGATTGCCTCGGTGCCAGGTCTCGCACCGAACGGTTGGAAAGGACCGCCAGGTCGATCGATTGGTCAAGAGGCGATGCCCGTCGAGGTGATCCGCGAACAGGTCCCGGCAAAAGGCCACGGTCTCCTCCTCGGTCGCCCGATCGAGTCCGGCCCTCTTCCAGGTCTCTTCGCGGCATTCGACGATCCAGGTCCCGAGTGCCAAGGGGCCCGATTCGGCGGCCCCTCCTGTTTCGGCGGCTTCGAACGGATAGGCATGGACCTGAAACAACCCGTGCGGGGTGTCCTGGAAGACGAACGTGAACGCTTCCAAGGGCTTGTCGGTGCCCAGCCAGCAGAACTTGCACTTGCGCCAGTCGAGGCGTGCGCCGAAGTGCTCGGAATAGGTCTCGCGAATCGCGCTGTTGACGCCGTCGGCGGCAACTATGAGATCGGCGTCGGCGAACTCCGCCACGCTTTTGACCTCGCGTTCGAACTCGAGCTCTACGCCCAGCTCTCGGCAACGCTCTTGAAGGATCAGCAGAAGCCTCTTGCGAGAGAGCGCCGCGAAGCCGTGTCCGGTCGAGACCACGCATTCGCCGCGGTGGTAGGTCTCGATGTCTCGCCAGTACTTGAAGGCAGCGGTGATCTCCGCGTAGCTCTCGGCATCCGCCTCTTCGAAGACGCCGAGGGTCTCGTCCGAGAACACGACACCCCAGCCGAAGGTGTCGTCGGCGCGATTCCTTTCCACAACCCGAATCTCGGAGTCCGGAAAGGCCTTGCGCATCAAAATGGCGAAATAGAGCCCTGCCGGTCCTCCTCCTATGCAGACGATCTTCATGGTGCGCGGAAATTGTAACCGGCGGCCTGCGGCTAGGACGTCGGCTCGCTGCTGACCGGCGGCCAGTCCGGCGCTAACAATCTCCGCTTGCCATCGGCCGACCGCTTGACGCCGGGTTCCTCGAGCCCTTCCCGATCCCAGAGCTGGCAGGTGACTTGTTTGTGTTTTTGGTCGAGTCCCTCGCAATAATTGGTGTAGATGCAACGCCGAATCTCTTGGCCTCGTCCCAGGCTGATTTTCCTGAACCAGTCGGGGTCGGCGAGACTCTGTCTCGCGGCGGCCACGGCGTCGGCTTCGCCGCGCTCAAGGATCCCTTCGGCTTGGTCAAAGGTCGAGATGCCGCCGGCCACGATTACCGGGGTCGAGAACCCCGCCCGACGGACAGCGCTTCGAATGCGAGCGACGTGCGGCACGTTGCGTCCGAAGGGGCCGGTTTCATCCGAGATCGCCGTCGGCATACACTCATATCCGCTCCGGCCGGTATACGGGTAGACCGCCCAGCCGATCTTGGGCTGCTTCGCGTCTTCGAATTTTCCGCCCCGTGACAGCGAGAGAAAGTCCATACCGGCGCGGGCGAACTCGACCCCGAAGTAGATCGCGTCCTCGACCGAGCTGCCGCCGTCGATACAGTCGTCGCTGAGGTAGCGGCAGCCGACGGCGAAACTCTCCCCTACCCGCTCGCGCACTGCGCGGAAGACCTCGAGGGGCAGCCGCACACGGCCTTCCAGCGATTCGCCGTAGCCATCGCTCCGGGAGTTTCGTGCCGACAGGAAGGAGGCCATGGTGTAGGCGTGCGCGAAGTGCAACTCGACGCCGTCGAACCCGGCCCGCTGGGAGCGCCGAGCTGCCTGCGCAAAGAGATCCGGGAGAACTCGCGGCAGCTCCCGAATCGGTTCGAGATGGGTATCGGTGACACGCTCGCGGCTACCGAAGCGCAACGATTCGAGTTCCCGAGGCTCCAGAATCTCGTCGAGCGCGTGATCGGGGAGAGCCTCGAGGAACTCGCGGACCTGTCGATCGGAGGTGGCGTCTCCTGCAGAGCGTCGATGCCGATCGGTGATTTCGAGGTATCGATCGAAGAAGGTCTCCGGTCTGGGTCGTCGCCGAACCGCGAGGAAGTCAATGATCTGGATCAGTAGTCTGGTGTGCCCGCCGCTGGCGTCGGCAACCGTTCGCACCAGGTCTCGCAGCCCGGGGACGAACCGATCGTGGCCGATGCGCAGCAACGGTCCGCTCGGAATGTCGCGGATCCCGGTAGCCTCGACCACCAGAGCGCCGGGGCGACCGCGTGCGAAGCGCGTGTACCAGTCGAGAATCTCAGCGGTCACGAAGCCGTCGTCGCTGGCTCGCCACGGCACCATCGCTGGAACCCAGGTTCTCTGTTCGAGCTCCACGGGGCCCAGACGAAGTGGACTGAACAGGCGCGAACTCGAGGCTTCGGCCGCCGTCGGCCAGCGGGCTTCGAGCTGCGGGTGCTTAATCCGCTCCGGCGGCTTCCACATGGGCTGCTAGTCCCGGAAGATCTCGCGGGCGATCACCAGCTGCTGGATCTCGCTGGTGCCCTCGTAGATCCGCAGCGCTCGTACCGCCCGGTACAGGTGATCCACCGGGTGCTTCTTGAGAACTCCGACGCCACCCAGGATCTGCACCGCGTCATCCACCACTCGCTGAGCCATTTCGGTCGCATGGTACTTCGACATGGCAGAGCGCAGGGTGACTCCCGTTTCGCCGTCGATCGAGGCCCTGGCGGCGCGGAAGGTGAGTAGCCGCGAGGCGGCGAGATCGGTCGCCATGCGAGCCATTTTTTGCTGGGTGAGTTGAAACCGCGAGAGCTGCCGACCAAACTGCCGTCGATTCGTCGCGTGCTGCTTGGCCTCGTCAAAGGCCCGAGCGGCCATACCGCAGGCCGCGGCCGCCACGGTCGGACGTAGACGATCCAGGGTCGTCATGCCGATCTCGAAGCCGTCGCCCTCCTGTCCGAGACGAGCCGAACTCGGCACCCGGCAGGCTTCGAAGGCGATCTCGCCAAGAGGGTGCGGTGCGCTCAGAATCTGCGCGCCCACGAATCGAACACCGCGAGCTCCCCCGGGGACGACAAAAGTCGAGAGACCATCTTCCGAAGTACGGGCAAAGGTGGTGTAGAAGTCCGCCAGACCGGCGTTGGTGATAAAGGTCTTGGACCCGTTGATCGTGTAGCCGCCCTCATGGCCATCATCGCCATCATCGCGCTCCGCCCGTGTCGTCATCGCGCGAACGTCGGAGCCGGCGTTCACCTCGGTCATCGCGAATCCGGCCATCGCGCTGCCGTCGGCGACCTTCGGCAGCCACTGCCGCTGGATCTCCTCGTTGCCGTAAAGAGCGATCGGCAAGGCCCCCAGGCATTGCAGTGCAAATACCGAGTCGGCCAGAGGGGAAGCGGCTGCGAGGGCCTCCCGGATCAGGCAGCAAGCCACCGTGTCCACTCGGTCTGAAAACCCGCCGAAGTCGGCTGGCACCGCGTACCGGCACCATCCAGCGGCACCCAGTATTTGAAGAATCTCGCGAGCCTGAACTCTCGCCTGGGCATCGTCGTCTACGGTCTCGAGGGGTTCGATCTTCTCGGTCGCGAAGGCCGAAACCGACTTCGCAAGTTCGACGTGCCCGGCGTCGAGAAAAGCGGCTACCGTATCGATGTCCGGAGTACCTGTGCTGCGGGTCATGAGTACGGCTACCTGGCCAAACCATCAGGACTAATCAAAGCGCGCCGTGCGCTTCTCGATGAAGGCGTCGTAGGCCTCGCGAAAGTTGGGATCCTGCATGCATGCGGCTTGGATTTCGGTCTCCGCGGCCATCGCCGACTCAAGATCCATCGAGGCCTCTCGATGCACCAGTTTCTTGGTGATTTCGAGACCGAATGACGGGCCCGTGGCCAGCCGCTCGGCCCAGTCCCGAGCCTCTTGCGCCAACCTACCGTTTTCGACCACGCGGTTGTAGAGACCGATCCGGTGGGCCTCGCTCGCGTCGATGAAATCGCCGAACATCAGGAGTTCGAGGGCCCGTCCCTGGCCTACGATGCGGGGCAGCAGCCACGAAGCCCCCATGTCGGCTCCCGAGAGACCGACCTTGGTAAAAAGATAGGCGATCTTGGCACGTTCGGAGGCGATCCGAAGGTCACAGGCCGCGGCGATCACTGCGCCGGCACCGGCCACCGTACCGTTGAGCGCAGCGATCACCGGCCGGCGGCAGCGCAAAATCGAGAGAATGAGGTCGCCTGTCGAGCGCGTGAATTCGAGTAGGCCGCGATAGTCCTTGGCGAACAACTCACCGATAATGTCCTCGACATCGCCGCCGGAACAAAACGCTCGCCCCGCCCCGGTCAGAACAACGGCTCGTACCCCCGGTTCGGTGTCGAGTGCGAGGAAGACCTCCCGGAGCTCTCGGTAGACCTCGAACGTCAGGGCGTTGAGTCGCTCGGGCCGATTGAGGGTTACGGTCGCTACACCGGTCTCGCGATCGTGCTCATAGAGGAGACTCTTCGGATCTATCGTCATCTCGTTCCCGCACCGTTCACGATACCGTCGCGGTGCCCTCGATCTCGACCTTGGCGCCGGGCTCGAGCAAGGCTCGGACTTCCACCAGCGTCATCGCCGGGTAGTGCTTGCCCATCGCCCTTCGGTAGACTTCGCCGACCTCCTCGAGGTGGCTCAAATACTCGGAGCAGTCGGTCACGTAGAGGGTCAGGCGGCCGAGGTCGCCGGCTTCGCCGCCGGCGGCGCGAACCACGCTCAGCACGTTGGCCAAAGCTCGCGCGAACTGCGCGACGAATCCACCCTCGACCAGACGCTGGTTCTCAT
>JADFQD010000165.1 GCA_022561975.1 Acidobacteriota bacterium | reverse complement strand
GGTCAGCCGGGCGATCTGGTACCCGAGATTCTCGACAGCTCGCTGATCGACCACCGGATCGAGGTGACCCTGGACGAGGCGGTGGGCATCTGTCGGGAACTTGCCCGGCAGGGACTCTTTGTCGGCCCGTCTTCAGGGGCCTACGTTCATGCGGCGCTCGAAGTCGCCTCCGAAGGACGCTTCGAGACCATCGTCACCATCCTCAGCGACTCGGGCGCAAGGTCGCACGCGAGGTCGAGGTGCGGATCGGGGCCAAGGCAAGCCTCACCTCGGCTACCGGTGTGCCCTGAAACTCAGCTAGGGTTCAGCTCGCTCCAGCTCCTCCCACTCGTCGACCTCCATCCCGGCAGGCTTGTCCGCGTGCGATGGATGCAAGTGGCCCTCGACCCGAACCCTCGAGCCGAGAGCAGGCCCGGAGGCCTTCAGCTCCTCGATCCCCTCTCCTCCCGCCAGGATGAGTAGGTGCGGAGGACCGGGAAGGCGCAGAGCCAGGAGACCTTCATGCTCCACCAGTGTGCCCCTGGCTCTCAACCGAATCTCGCCGGGGCCGAACCCGGCATTCTTGACAGCTGTTGCGATCTGGGTTGGATCGAAACTTCCCTCCCCCTCGGCGCTGACAACAGCTCGCCCCTCTTTGAAGTCGACTTCGACGTGACCGACGCCATCCAGGCGCCGCAGGGCCTTCTCGGCCCCGTACGCTCACAACGGTCACGTCATGCCGTCGATGCGCAGATGCGCTTGTTCGACCTGGGCGAGGCCCGCACCGGCGCAGATTCCCCAGGCGAGAGCCGCTGCCGCAAAAACGGCCCGAAGCTTTCTAGTCATTCTCATGATTTGCATCCTTTCGGTGGCATCAGTTTGTAGATACGGCCCGCCGCGTTGTCCGAGACATAGAGCGATCCATCGGGCCCCAGAGCCACGCCCTGAGGCGTCTGGACTCCGTCTTCTCCTGCGTCAGGCACGCGCCATTCGGCGACGAACGAACCGTTACGATCCAGCAGTTGAACTCGACGATTCGCGCTGTCAGCGACATGCATTCGCCCCTCGTTATCCACGGCGACATCCACGGGATCCTGCAACTGCCCGGTCCAAGTACCGGAGGTGCCCCAAGCTCCCAGGGGCGCCCCGTCCGCATCGAACCTCTGGATACGGTGGTTGTGCGCGTCGGCGACGTAGATCGTCCCGTCGGGGGCCACCCTGACTTTGCTCGGGTAGTGAAACTGTCCTGACTCGTGCCCGTCCTCACCCCACAAGTCGAGCGGGTCACCCTCGGCAGTCAACTTCTGCAAACGGTGGCCATAGAACTCGGTCACGTAGACCGACCCTTCGGCATCTATCGCAATCCCTGCCGGCGAATTGAACTCTCCGGGCCCATCGCCGGCTCGTCCCCAATGCCGCAGCAGCTTTCCCTGCCGATCGAACACCGTGATTCGGTCGAGCAGGAAGTCGGCGACATAGACCTCACCGTCTGGACCTAGAGCCACGTCTACCGGCCGACCCAGCTCGCCGGGTTGATCACCACACCGACCCCACTGCCGCTGCGGGACTCCCGCTCCACTGTAGACTTCGATGCGGCAACCTCCCGCGTCGGCCACGAAGACTTCTCCGCTCTCACTGATCGCGATGCCTTGGAGCGACCTCGACTTGCCGGACGCATCCCCGATCTCGCCCCAGACCTCAAGGACTTCATACTCGGGCTGCGTCGAGACCTCCTCCCGATTTGTCGTGCACCCCGAGAGAGCCACACCCAGAGCCAGCGCCGTCAGCCCGGGTATTCCTCCTAGAAGAGCCATCGCATCCCCAGAATGATACTCGCCTCCGGCCTGGGCTGCGCGCCTCCTAGCCGTTGGTAGATCGGAATTGGAACAGACGCCTCGAGCACGAGTCGGCGGCCAACGAAGTACTCGACACCGGGGGACAGAAAAAGCTGATCGCCGCCGGTACCCGAAACGACAGATTCTCTTCGCCGCGTCTCGTCCACTGACTCACCATTGAGTTCGACAACCACGAGGACCATGGGAACGCCCATTCCGCTACGCGGCAGGACCCGGCGCAAGTACGCCACATCGAAGCGGACTCGATCGCCGCTACGCATTCCCCCGTCTCCGGATCCGGGCAACGTCAGCTGGCCATCGACGATCCACCAGTTCGGGTCGCGCACATGGGAGAAGACAAGACCACCCATGACATCGGTGGACCCGGTACCGAAGGCGCCTCCGGTCGGGAGCTTGATGCCCAGCTCGGGCGCGAGCCTGGTATAGCCGCCGGGTACGGTGCGCCGCAGAACATCATAGCGAGCGAATATAGACGTATCGGCTGAGCCCGCCGTCGATACGCCACCGCGAGTGGTTCGAACCAAAGGAGTCACCAAGCTGAGACTGAGATGAGGCCGGGCGCCCCAAACAAGCGCGTAGGTATTCCTGAGTCTACGAAGCTCCTCTCCGCTCTGCGAGGTCTCGAAGGTGTCTAGGCGAACCAGGGACCGAACCATCACACCCTCATTGAAGAGAGTGCGTCCGGCGGGCGCGACGACCTGCGCTCTCGCAGGCGCCCCGCCCGAGAAGGCTGAGATGGCTGAGATCATCCCCAGGAGAAGCGCCGGTAGCGCGACGAGACGCCGCGAACTCCTCAGGCCATCCATCGTGCCACCCTCCATTCCGTGCCCGAGCATAAACCCAGGCTCAAACGGGTTTCCCCGCATCTCCTGCCGCCGCGGCCCGGTACAGGGAGAGCGTTCCCAGAATCGACCGCTCTCGGTGGGTCTCCTCGACTTGCGTAAAGCCGGCCTCCCGCAGGAGCCCGACCAATCTTCCGCGCACGCTATCCGCAGTCGTCTCGAAACCATCGAGCAGTTGGACGAGAACGAACAGGATCCTCATCAAGAGATCTTGAGCCTTGCCCCAGTCGAGGATGTGCAGCTCGCCCTCTGGGCTGAGCACAGCTCCAATCGCTCTCAAAACCGCCTTCTTCCCCGGACGTGTCAGATGATGAAAGAACAGACTCGAGACCACGCGGTCGAACGTCGCGTCGGGAAACGGCAGATCCTGGGCTAGCGCCGCGCAAGCGTACAGCGGCGTGTCGGTGGCCAAAGCCTTTCGCCGAGCCAGAGCCAGCGTCTCCAGATCGCCATCGACCCCGAAGACGAGCGCGCCCTTGTACTCCCTCTGAGCCATCAGGGTCAGTGTGCCGGTGCCGCAGCCGACATCCAGCACTCGGTGCCCGTCTTCGATTCTCGCCTGACGGAGAAGACTCCGCTTGAGCGGCTCCTCCCTGAGCAACACGCTGACCACCCGATCGTAGAACGGAGTCAGCCAGCGAAAACGAAGTGCCGCGAGATAGGGCTCCTGCTTGCTCATCCGGCTGCCAGGCCGACGCCAGCGAAGCCAAGCGGCAGCAACAGGGTCACTGCGGGTCTTACGTATTCGCGCATCGGGAATTTCCTCCTCGTGGAATCGGCCCACTCTCTCACACCGCTCGACGCTCTTTGAGCCCGCGACCCGAGTCGGCTTGACTTGTCCGGCCCAGGGATAGACACTTGAGGCTGGCATTTCGCCTAGGGGTGGCCGCCAGGCCTGAGAACACACCCTCGGAACCTGATCCGGTTCGTACCGGCGTAGGGAACGGCAATCGCACTCTCGATCCTGGTCGGCCGTCGCGCTGCAGAGGAGATCGACCATGATCGGGACAGACACTCACCGAATCGTTCACAAGAAACCGCGGGAGACACCGGGCTCTCGGCTCCGGCGGGTCCTCAGCGTGTTGCTGGTCGCGGCGATCGCATCCTCGGCCGCAGCTCAGGCGTCGTTCGTGATCCACGGAGTGGTTCTCAATCCGTTGGGGGACCCGGTGTCGGGGGCGAGCGTTGCGATCCAGGGCCGGTATTCGGTCGCGACCGATGAGGAAGGACGGTTCTCTATCGAGTTGGAAACGGGCGAGTTGCGAGAAGGCGAGTTGAAAGCGCCTGAGTGGAACCTCAGGGTGACGCACCCGGCCTATCGGACGCTACGCCGTACTGTGAGAACCGATGCCGGCGACCTCGAGCTCGAGCTGCGCTTCGAAGCGGCGATTGCGGTCGAGGCCGCGATGACGGTCGTGGGGATACGCGCCGGGAAGAACGTTCCGGTGACCAAGCGCGACATGGATCGCGAGGAGATCGAGACCCTGAGCTACGGTCAGGATGTCCCGGCGCTGCTCGAGTTCACGCCCTCGATGACGTGGTACTCGGACTCGGGGCTGGGATCCAACTACTCGTATTTCAGTCTGCGCGGAATCCAGCAGACGCGGATCAACATGACCTTCGATGGCGCGCCCCTCAACGATCCGGCCGAACACGCGCTCTTCTTCAACAACTTCCACGACTTCACCAACGCGGTCGACAGCATCCAGATCCAGCGCGGTGTCGGCACGTCGTCGGTCGGCTCGCCTTCGTTCGGCGGCTCGGTGAACTTCGCCAGTGCTCCGGCGTCCGACTCGCGAGGCGGCGATCTTCGACTGGTCCTGGGCTCCTTCGACACCCAACGGGTGTCGTTGGGCTACGAATCCGGCCTCTTCGACAACGGGATCTTCGTCTCGGGGAGGCTCTCCTACGCCGACACCGATGGCTATCGAAACAACTCCGGAAGCGAGCACCGGACGCTGTTCTTGAACGTCGGCTGGCAGGGCGAGCGGTCGTCGTTGAAGTTTGTCTCGTTCTCCGGCAGCGAGATGTCGCAGCTGGCCTTTCTTGCGGTCGATCCCGACACTCTGCGCGAGAATCGGCGCTTCAACCCACTGGATGAGGAGGAACGCGACAACTTCGGCCAGGACTTCGCGCAGCTCAAATTCACACGCGCCATCGGCAGCGAGGTGTTGCTGACCGCCTCGCTCTACTACAACGGTGCCGATGGCTGGTTCCGCCTCTGGGACGACCCCCAGGAGCAGAACAACCTTCTCCAGTTCGGGATCGATCAGTCGTTCGTCGGCTCCATGATCACGCTCAGCAGGAACGCCGAGCGCCTCTCGACCACCGTCGGCATTCATTACAACGACTTCAGCGGCGATCACACACTCGATGTCGAAGGCAGCCGAATCTATGAGAACACCGGCTTCAAGCGCACGGCCAACGCGTTCGGCAAGATCGAGCTCCCGCTCGGGCGCTGGCTTCTCTTCGGCGACCTCCAGCTTCGCTGGGCCGACTTCTCCTACCGTGGAGATGTCAATCTGGGGTCCGTCGAGTGGCGCTTCCTCGATCCCAAGATCGGCCTGCGCCGCTCGCTCTCCCCCCGGATGAGCCTCTACGCCTCGCTCGGTAGGGCACAGCGTGAGCCCGCGCGGCTGGATCTGCTCCAGGGCGAGGACAACGCCACAGTCGTCCACGACCTGGGAGCCGTCCGACCGGAGAAGGTCCTCGATCTCGAAGCGGGAGTCAACCTCGACACGCGGCACATCGAGCTACAGGCCAACGTCTACGCGATGGAGTTCACCGACGAGATCGCCCTGACGGGTGAGCTCTCCGAGGTCGGCCTGCCGCTGCGCCGAAACGTCAACGACTCGTACCGGCGAGGGCTCGAAGTCGATCTCGAGTGGACGGCGAGCCCGAGCTGGTCGCTGCTGCTCAGTGCCAACCTGAGCCACAACCGGATCAGCGAGTGGACGCAATACTACGACGTCTACGACCAGCTGGGAGCGTTGATCGCAAGCGAGCCGATACTCTACAAAGACGTACCGCCCCTGCTGTCGCCGGAAGCGATCGTCAATCTGGGGGTCGAATGGACACGGCGCGAGAGTCGTCTCGCGCTGACCGGCCGCTATGTCGCCGACGCCCAGCTCGACAACACCGGCCTCGACGAATTCCGGCTGCCCTCCTACACCAACCTCGACCTGCGCGCCTCGGTGAATCTGGGCCGCTGGTGGTCGGCGGCCAACCCAAGGATCACTCTCTTTGTCAACAACCTTCTCGACAGCGACGGGCAGTATCCGAGCGGCTACAGCTACCAGTTCATCAACCGGATCAGTACCGGCCGGGCCAGTCCCGGCCGTGACAGCCTCGACGGTATCCTCTTCTACTACCCCCTGGCCACCCGGAGCGCTGTCCTATCGCTGGAATTCGATCTCTAGCGGTCTCAGAAAGTCCCTCATGCTCCCCACCGAACTGGTCGCCGTCGTCGTCACGCTGGCGGCCGTCTACCTGACAACGCGCCAGAACATCTGGTGCTGGCCGCTGGGGATGGTCAGCGTCACCCTCTACGCGCTGGTCTTCCACCGGGCGAAGCTCTATGCGGACATGGGGCTCCAGGGGCTCTTCTTCGCGCTGGCGGCCTACGGCTGGTGGGCGTGGCTCCACGGCGGCCAAGGCCACGGCAAAGAGGACTACCGCGAGCTCGAGGTATCTCGGACATCGAGCCGGGCGAGGGTGGTCCTCGCCGCACTCGGAGTGCTGGCCGGAATCACGCTCGGCCAGACGCTCGACCGCTTCACCGATGCCTCG
>JADFQD010000034.1 GCA_022561975.1 Acidobacteriota bacterium | reverse complement strand
CCGTCCGCCTCTCGCTCACGGATGTCGGTCGAGACGGGGCTCGACCGCTACAATCCGCGCAAGATCGCTCCCTCAATGATCCAGCCGTGAGGTAAGACTCTGGAAAAGATTTCGCCTAGCGGACCGGGATGAGATCGAGCGGAATCGGCATGAAGGACAGCACCAAGATCAGCAGGCAAAGCCAGCCGATCTTCCGGTGTCCGGGCTCGAGCCGGAGCGTCTCATCCTGGACCGGAGGGTGCCTCAGTCCGATCACGACGACGATCAGACACCATAGCAACCAGCCGAACCAGAAGGTGCCGCACAGGGCAAGTGCGACCCACAGTGGCAGGGCGAGCTTGTGCTGGAGGCGTCCGGCGAGCGCGTAGAGGATGTGGCCGCCGTCCAGTTGTGCCAGGGGCAACAGGTTCAGGGAGGTGGCGAGGAGCCCGACCCAAGCGGCGAGCGCGAAGGGGTGGAGATTGAGCACGGTGTTCTCGGGCAGAGGCCCGTGAAACGCCCAGGTAACGAGTTGGCAAGCGAGCGACTGCCCGGGCACGAAGAGGAGGGCGCCGGCAGCCTCGGCCGGAGCCGGCTGGTACGAGGCGGGCTCTGAGAGCGCGATCCCCACGAGCAGAAAAGGGATCAAGACCGCGAATCCGGCGAGTGGTCCCCCGGCCCCCACGATCAGAAGTTCACGCCGGTTTCTGATCGGACGGCGGATCTTGATGAACGCGCCCAGAGTGCCCAGCCCGAAGGGCACGGGCAGAAAGTAGGGCGGTGTAGTGGGCAGCCGATACCAGCGGCAGGGTAGGTAGTGGCCTAGTTCGTGGCAAAGCAAAATCAACAGCAGTGGGATCGAGAAACTGAGGCCCGCGGCCAGCATGCCGGGGTCGCTCCAAACCGTGCGGATACTCTCGAAGCCCATCCACATCCCGAGGTCGGTGGTGTCGTCGGTCTGCGTGGCCACCGACCAGATGGCACCGAGAGTCGTGGTCGTGAACAGTGCCAGGAGCAACAGGGCTCCAGCAAGTCCCAGCTGCCATGGCTGGTGTTTTGGTGCGGACAAATCCGCGGCCGCCGACGAGCTGTAGTTCACGGCGCAGACCTCAGCCGGCGCTTGGTCTCGGACACGGATCGGTCAGGCAGGGCAGCCGCGCGACACTAGATTCCGCGCAGCTGTTTGCCGGGCTTGAAGCGTACCGTCTTACCCGGCGCTATCGCCACTTCGACGCCGGTTTTGGGGTTGCGACCGATACCCTGCTTGCGATCCCGCACTTGAAAGACCCCGAATCCCCGTAACTCGATTCGTTTGCCCTGACGCAGAGCATTCTTCATGGTGTCGAGGATTGTGTCCACGGCGAGCGCCGCTTTGACCCTGGAGACGTCGGAGATTTCGGCGACGCGATTGACGAGGTCGTTCTTGATCATTTCGAGGGCGCTCAATGTAGCAGTGCAGTCGGCGCGGTGTCAACGAAGGCTCATGTTGCTTGCAGCTTGCGTCGCAAGATGCACCGCTCGAAGGCGAGAGCGGTCTTGTTGCCCACCTTGCGGAGGAAATCCAGGTTGATGCCGTGCAACCCCTCGTCGCCACGATCGGCGTAGGCGGCGCACACTAGCTTTCCCCTGATGCTTACCGGCAGCACGACACAGTCGTGCTCGAGAGAACCGTCCCAGCAACGCGCGAGTGCCCGGTGGGCCGGAGTGGCTTCGAGGCGTCCTGTGAACAGCGAAGCGTTTTCCGACAGATTGCTGAATACGGTGGAATGGTGGAGGCCGACGGAGTAGTGTCGGAACCACTCGAGGTCGAGCTCTTGCCCCTGACTCATCCACCCGGTCACCTCTTCGCTTCCCGGTGACACGCGAAACAGGAGCACTCTCGTAAACTGCCGCGCGAGAACTTGAATGAGCGCGGTGCCGATTTGTGAGGCGGTTTCGGCTTCACTGAGCTGCTGACCGTATAGCTCGTGACTGGTCTCCTCGTCAGAAGCCGGGGAGGCAGCGGAAGCCGTGGGAGCCGTGGAGCCAGAAACTTGCGCTTGCGGTTCGGTGACGGGGCCGAGGCTGGCCTCGAGCGCCGCGCGCTCTTCGGGAGTCAGGGGAATTGCCTGTTTGTCGAACTTAGGCGGCTCAAATACACGCTTTCTCGAGCCGGAAGGGCCCTTACTGGGCGCCCCGGGTCGCAGATAGGCGGGGACCGGGCTGAGTGGAAGATCCGGAGCGGGCGGCCCGGACGATGCGTCCTGGCGCTCGAGCAGGCTGCGGAACCTGAGAGGGACATCGCCGCCGTAGTAGCGATGCAAGGCATCGACGATTCTCAGTTCGTTGGCGATGTGCGGCCGGATCTGCTTTTCCATCGAGAACGAAAGTTCATCCTCGAGCGCAAAGTCGCCAGGATCCAGGAGGGCTACGTCGATTCGTCCAGCGGACTGCCGAAACGGTACCGCCGAACAGTTCAACGCCGTCGATTTCGGCAGCAACCCGATCAGCTCCGAGGAAAGTTCTCGAAGATCCGCGGTTGTGGCTGCCGGCACGTTGAGCTGCTCGGATAACACCGCGAGCAGGTCGTCCTCGCCGAGTGCTCCAATTTCGAGCAAGCAAGTGCCGATTCGGCCTCCAAAGCTGCGCTGCCGCTCCAGGGCCCTGCCGAGGTGATCCTCGGTGAGCAAGGCTCGCGAGATCAAAAGCGCGCCCAGTTCCGTTTTGGGCATCCATCGAATCTTACTCGATTTCGGCCGCGTCTTTTTGCTTGTAAAGGAAAAGCAACGATTGGTATCGTGGCGGTGATGAGTTCTCTATTCCCCAAGCGGCTGACTCTCGGTTTGCTGATCGTGATGCTCCTCCCAGCGCCAGCCGCGGTGGTGGCCCAGATGCGCCACGAGAGGGTTGTCGACGGAGCCGGCAACAGAGTTGCCGACTCTTCCAACTTGCCTAGCGAGGCGAAGTACCTGTTTGCGGTCGCGCAAGAGCTTCGTCACGAGTCCGACTACAAAGGCGCCAGGGAAGCCTTCGAAGCCGCCGTCGCGGTCGACTCGGACGAGCCGTACTTGAGACTCTCCTACGCTGAGTTCCTCTATCAACTAGGAGATCTCGATGCGGCGGCCGTCCAGGCCTCGGCGGTGGGAGGGTCCGGGACTGGGAACCCGGAGGCTCTGCGGTTGCTGGCAAGGATCCGGCTGCGCCAAGCGCACAAGTCGTCCCAGGCGGTAGAGGACGCCGTTCGTCTTTTTCAGCAACTGAGAGCGATTCTGCCTGACGACGTCGAATCGCGGATCAGCTCGGGCCGTCTCTTGATGAGCCTGGGGCGCTTTGACGAAGCCGTTTCGGCTCTGCGCGAAGCCTACGAACTCAGCCCCGGGGACCTGCGTTTGGCTTCGATGCTGATCGCCGCCTTCCAGGGTTCGGAGGATCGAGCCGCGGCCGAGAGCGGCTTACGGGAGCTGCTCGAGCGCGACCCGGACTTTCTCGACGCCCGCCTGGCTCTGGCCAATCTGCTGGCCGAACAAGAGCGCCACGCCGATTCCGTCGCGGTGCTCGAAAGCGGTGCGACCGAGGAGAGCGATAGTGTCGATTTGCTGCGCCTACTGGCCCTCGAGCTGTATCGGGTGAGAGCCTGGCAAAAATCACTGGAAGCCAGCGAGAGGTGGCTCGAGATCACGCCCAACGAGACCCCGGCCATATACTTGAAGGGCTTGGCGTTGTCGGCTCTCGGGCGATTCTCAGAAGCCGAGGGAGGCTTGCGCGGTCTTCACGAGGCCGACAACGAGTCGTTGGACGTAGCTCGCGTTTTGGCAGAGGTTGTAGAACGTCAGGGGCGCTCAGTTGAGGCTGCGGAAATTCTTCTGAGCACGGCTCGGACGCTCGATGCCCAAGGACAGGCTGATCTGGCCCAGCGCACGAGGCTCGAGTTGATCGACCTGGAAATGCGAGCGCAGAACTGGGATCGAGTGATCGAATTGACCGGAGAGCTTTCGGCCTCGGCGGAGTTGTCGGCGGGGGGTGAGCTTCGGCTGCTTCGCGGACAGGCCCTGCTGGAGGCAGGCCGTCTCGAAGAGGCGATCGCGGTCTTCGAAGAACTCGGAGAGGACGCCGAGGTCGGGTCTCGTGCTCGCGCCCGCGCGGCGGAGGCTCTGTTTCGAGCCGGCAAAAGCGAGGCCGCCGTAGCCAAGCTGCTGCAGCTCGCCGAGACCGGCGATATGGAACAGGTCATCCCGGCCGCTCGGGCTCTCCACCGGCTGGAACTCTACGATCGATCGATCCCTCTCTGGCTGGAAGCCAAGCGCGATAACCCCGAGGCGCTGGAGATCCGGTTCTGGCTGGGTAGCGCCTACGAGCGCAGCGGCCGCCGCGATACGGCGATTCAAGAGTTCCGGGATCTGCTGGCCAGGGATGACTCGTTCGCGCCGGCGCTCAATTACCTCGGCTACATGTGGGCGGAGCAGGGCGAGAATCTTGCGGAGGCTGCGGATCTGGTCGAGAGGGCCGTGGCGCTCGAGCCGAACAACGGTGCCTACGTAGACTCACTTGGTTGGGTGTACTTTCAGCTGGGCGAGTATGCCGAGGCGCTCGGTCATCTCGAAAAGGCAGCACGCCTGGTGGGCGATGATGCAGTGGTTCTCGAGCACTTGGGAGATCTTTACTTCGCGCTCGGCCGAAGTTCCCAGGCGGCCGAGTCCTACCAGCGAGCCATGGCCCTGGCAGACGACAACGAAGGCGCCGTGCGGCGGAAACTGGATCGCCTCAACCTCAATCTCGACCTCAACGGCGACTCCTGATCGGTGCCTGCGAGCTGGCTTCCGGTCGCCGCTCTGCTGCCGAGCGGGTTTGTCACAGGGGCTATCTCAGGGCCTATCTCAGGACTGGGCGCTTGGTTGGGCGCCGGGCTTCTAGCCGGCTTAATCGGAGGCTGCGCCCATGTGCCGCCGTTGCCGCAGCCAGCACAGGTCGGAGTTACGACAGCGGCTTTCTCGACGGGTCTGCGAGCCGAGGATCTCCAAACTCAGAGCTTGTTTCGAGTGCACTACCAGGGCCCGGATGGCTCTGGCGCTTTCCGACTGGTTTTGAAACTGGAGAGCGCCGAGCGTTACTTGATCGAAACCAAGGATCGATTCGGGCGCGGTCTTTGGCGTATCGAAGCCGATCGTTCGGGCACGGTATTGGTCGATGATCGCCGGAAAATATTCTGCGCGAGCGAGGATGGGATCAGGATTCCAGAGATCACCCTGGAATCGCTACCACTCGAGGAATTGCCTGCGATTTTGCTGGGTAGATTACCCGGTGACCTCGAGTCGGTTGCGGGAGACGGCGAGTACCGTGATCGGAAGGGACGGCGCTGGACCGTGATCGCGACCGGGCCGGAGCCCTCGGGATGGACGCTTTGGGAGAATGGTGAACCCTGGCTCTGGTGGCATGGGGAGGCGGCCGGTGAGGGCATGCTGTCGCACCGCGCAGGTACCCAGTTGCGATGGAAGCGGGTGGCCGGCGAGCCCCTGAGCGGCGAGATCGCACCTTTGGTTCTGACGCCGAAATACGAGAGCGTTGCCTGCGAGGCCTGGCCGGAGCTGCTCGAGGATACCGAGTAGTTGCTCGTGAGTCAGGGAATTCGGCCTGCGTTTTGCTAGCATCGAGTATCGACTGGGCGGCAACGCGGGCAACCGGTTGATTCCGCGCCGGGGAGGTCGATGAGAATCACAGACATCAAAGTGTTTCCGGTGCGCGAGGACAAGCTCAAGGCGTTCATTTCGATCGTCCTGGACGAGTGCTTCATGGTCAACGACATCAAGGTCATCAAGGGCAAAGAGGGCTTCTTCATCAGTATGCCCAGCCGCCGTAAGCGCAACGGAAAGTTCAAGGACATCGCACACCCTCTCAACACCGAAACTCGCCAATCGATGGAGAGAGAGATCCTGGCGGCCTACGAAGAGACGCTCGAGGACTCTCGGTCGGTGGAGAGCGGTGGCGTTTCGATACCTGAGCGTGATCGACGCGAGGTCGGCATCCCGCCGGTTACAGAGGAGGTCTCCGCCGAGCGGGACGGGAGCGACAAGTCGGCGGACGAAGTCGCGGAGCACCATCTGCGCGATTCTTTCTGGGGTACCTGAGGGGGCTCGTACAAGTGCTGGGTCGAGTTGTGGCAGACTCGAAGGGAATAGTGGGGCGTCGCCAAGTGGTAAGGCACCGGACTTTGGATCCGGTATTCGCAGGTTCGATCCCTGCCGCCCCAGCCAGTTGAGTACAATATGTCGCTGCATCGTCTGCAGCATCTTCGACCAGAGCATCGCCCGGGCGCGCTGCCCGAATTGCCGCCATGAGTTCTTGATCGCCTTCCTCGACCGACCGGTTTCGACTTCCCAAGGCGCGGGCGCAAGAAGCGAATTCCGATCCTGCGGGCGGAGACGTAACCGCCTGGCTCTCGGCCCACCGAGAGTTGCCCGTGCCGTTCCGCGACGTGAGCTAACGCCGAGGGACCTTGATTCGTAGAATAGGGTGTAGGGGAAAGGTATGAAGACCCTGGGGATGATCATGAGTCTGTGCGCCGTCGTGTGGGCCGCGGCGCTCACGGCGTGCGCCGACATCCGCGCCGCCGCGCCGCTCGCCTCGCGCGAGTCGGCAGCGAGCGGCCCGCTCACGGTGACGCGGGGTGACTTCACGGGGCGCATGCTCCTGACCGGCGAGCTCGAGGCCGAGGACGCGGTGGTGCTCGTGGTCCCCAACGCCAACATCTGGCCGCTCCAGATCCGCTGGGTGGCCGAGGATGGCGTCGAGGTTGCCGAAGGCGAGGTGGTGGCCGACTTCGACAACACGCAGCTCCTCACCAACCTCGACGAGATGCGAATACAGGCTCTGGAAGCGGCGAACCGGCTCGACAGCGAGAAGGCGCGGCTGGCCTCGGAAACGACGGCGGCCGAGTTCGAGGTCGCGAAGAAGCACGCCGAACTCGCCAAGGCGCGGCTCGAAGCGGCGGTTCCCGCCGAGCTCATGGCCGAGCGCGAGTACGAGAAGAAGCGGCTCGACCTGAAGCGCGCCGAGCTCGAGCTCGGCGGCGCCGAGCGCAAGCTCACGATCACCCGCGAGAGCGGCCGCACCGACGTCGAGCTGCAGCGCATCGCGCTGTTCAAGGTCGAGAGCGCCGTCGCCAAAGCCGAGGCGTCGATCGACAAGCTCTCCCTGAGGGCACCGCGCGACGGCATCCTGATCGTCGGCGAGAACCGCCGGGAGGGACGTCCCATACGCCCCGGTGACTCGCTGTGGCCGGGCCAGGTGGTGGCCCGGCTGCCGGATCTCGCGACACTGGCGGTCGCGGCCCGGCTCTTCGACGTCGACGATGAACGGGTCCGGCCCGGCCAGGCCGTCACCGCCCGTCTCGACGCCTTCCCCGAGTCGGAGTACACGGGCCGGGTGCGCGAGGTCGACGAGATGGCGGCGCAGAGCGGAAGCCTCTCCACGCGGCGATTCTTCGGCGTCAAGGTGACTCTCGACGAGGTCGACGTCGAGCGCATGCGGCCGGGCATGTCGGTCAAGCTGGTGATCGAGGGGCCACCGCTGGCCGGCGTGCTGCTGGTGCCGCGGGCGGCCATCGATTGGCTGGGCGACGAACCGCGGGCGATTCGCGCCGACGGCGTGCCCGTGCCGTTGACGCTCGGCCCCTGCAACGCCTTCCAGTGCGTGGCGCGAGCGGGGCTCGAGGAAGGCGTCAAGCTTAGAAATCGAGCGGGGGTGATGCGATGAGGCGCACGATCTGGCTCGCCCTTGCCCTCGTGAGCCTGGCTGTGGGGCTCTGGGCGCTAGCCCGCCAGCTACGGCCGGAGACCGAGATCTGGGTGCGGGTCGAGCGCCGCGATCTGGTCGTGGGTGTCGAGGTCGAAGGCGAGCTCGAGGCGGTCGAGAGCGCCCAGCTTGGCCCGCCGCAGGTCTCGAACTTCTGGAACTTCAAGATCTCGTGGATGGCCGAGGAAGGCTCGGACGTTGAGCCCGGGATGCCCGTGCTCGCCTTCGACGCCACTCAGCTGGAGCATAGGCTGCAGGAGAAGCTGGCGGAACGCGACTCGGCCGAGAAGCGCCTGGAGAAGGAGGCCGCCGACCTCGAGATCGAGCGCCGCGGCCTGGAGCAGCAGAAGGCCGAAGCCGAGAGTCGACGGCGCCGCGCCGGACTCAAGCTCGACGTGCCCGAGGACGTGGTCTCCACGCGCGAGCTCGAGAAGGCGCGGATCGATGGCGAGCTGGCCGAGCTCGAGATCTCGTCGCTTACCAATCAGCTGCGGCACCTCGAGGCCCGCGGCGAGGCGGATCTGCGCGCCCTGCGCGACAAGCGCGATCGGGCGGCGGCCCGGGTGGCCAACCTCCAGGCCGACATCGAGAGCATGAACGTCAAAGCGCCGCGCGCCGGCACCCTGATCTACACCACCGACTGGCGGGGCGAAAAGAAGAAGGTCAGCGACACCGTGTGGCGAGCCGCCAAGGTGGTCGAGATTCCTGACCTCGAGCGCATGATGGCCGGGGGCGAAGTCGCCGAGGCCCATATCGGCCGGGTCGAGGTGGGCCAAGCCGTGACGCTGCGCCTCGACGCCCATCCCGACCAGCAGTACGCCGGCAGGGTGCGTTCCATCCGCCGCGCGGTGCAGCGTAAGTCGCGGCGCAACCCGAAGAAGATCGTCAAGCTCGAGATCGAGCTCGAGTCGACCGACATCGAGCGCATGCGCCCCGGCATGCGTTTCCGTGGCGAGATCGAGATCGAGCGTGTCGTCGATACGCTGGTGGTGCCGCGGGAGGCGGTCTTCCCGCGCCCCGGCGGCGCCGCGGTCTACGTGCGCACCCTGATGGGGCGGCGCGAGGTCGTGCCGCGGTTCGGAGCACGTAATCGGGACGGGTTCGGTGTTCTCGATGGGCTCGATGGGCTCGAGGAAGGCGACTGGGTGCTGCGGCGCGGCGGCGGTGAAGAGGGGCCGGAATTGTGATCACCCGCGGCAAGGGAGGGGGCAGGTCTCTCCCCTACAAGAGCGTTCTCGCCATCGTTGCTCTTGCTCTGGCCGCTTGCGCGCCGCGCGACGAGGTGCCGACCTTCTTGGTGGTGCGCAAGCCGTTTCGTCACCAAGTGACGGCGCTGGGCAACCTGAAGGCCGCCAAGGTCACCCGCCTCACCGTGCCTCAGGAGGTGAAAGGAACGGTGCGCTTGGCCTGGCTGGCCTCCGAAGGACGGCTCGAAGAAGGCGACGTGGTGGCTCGCTTCGACCCGGCCATGATGCGCGACCGCCTGCGCGAGGGCCGGCTGGATCGCGACAGCGCGCGGCTCGAGGTGGCGAAGGCGCGGCTCCAGAGCGACGGCAAGGTGGCGGACTTCGACACCAGCTTGCAGGTGGCCGACCTCGAGCTCGGGCTCGCCCGGCGTTACCAGAAGACCGACGACAGCGTGTTCTCGCGCCACGAGATCATCGAATCGGAGATCGACGAGGAGCTGGCGGGCGAGCGCCGGGAGCACGCGAAGATCTCGCGCGAGACCGAGAAGGTGCGGGGCAGGACCGAGGTCGAGATCCTCGAGATCAAGAAGCGCAAGGCGCAGCTCGAGATCGACCAGGCCGAAAAGGGGCTCGACGCCCTCGAGGTGAGGGCTCCCCACGGCGGCCTCTTCACCCTGGCGCGCAACTGGCGGGGCGAGCCTCTCGAGGCCGGCAGTGAGATGTGGCGCGGTCAGCCGATCGGCGAGCTACCGGACCTCACGTTGATGGAGGCGGAGGTCTTCGTGCTCGAAGCCGACGCCGGCGGTCTCGAAACCGGCAAGGGCGCCACGGTGACCGTGGAGGCCCATCCCGAAAAGGCCTTTCCGGCCAGGATACGTCTCGTCGACGCGGTGGCCAAGCCCCGCTTCCGCGGCTCACCGGTGCAGTATTTCGGCGTTACCCTGGAACTCGAGAGCGCCGACGGCCTGCCCATGAAGCCGGGTCACCGGGTGCGCGCCGCGCTGCTCCTGGAAGAGATCGGCGAGGCCTTGGTGCTACCGCGCCAGGCGGTCTTCACCCAGGGTGGCGAACACCGAGTCTACGTCAAGAACGGCTCCGGATTCACGGCGCGCAAGGTGGAGATCGGCGCCAAGTCCGTGGGACTCGTAGTGGTCATCTCTGGGCTCGACGGGGGAGAGGTGATCGCGCTACGGCGGCCGGTGGACCTGGAGGAGGAGACCAAAGACGCCGGCACGGAGGTGACGCAGAGCCAGTGAACTTCCAAGAGGCGCTTCTCACCTCACGCGCCAACATCTCGGCCCACAAGATGCGCTCGCTGCTGACCATGCTGGGCATCGTCTTCGGCGTCGGGGCGGTGATCTCCATGCTGTCGATCGGGGCCGGCGCGGAACAACAGGCGCTCGAAATGATCGCCCGCCTGGGCCTGCACAACGTCGTGGTGCGCGCCAAGGAGTTCAAGGACGACGCCGCACGCGAGATCCGCACCAAGTCGCTGGGCGTGTCGATGCGCGACTGCGAAGCGATCCGCGAAGCCGTGCCCGGGATCGAGCTTGTGGCGCCGAAGGCCAAGATCGAGCCCTATCAGATCCTCGCCGCCGCGGGCACGACGGATGACGCGGCGGTCTACGGCGTGGCGGCCGAGCATGCCCGGTTGGTGGAGCTCACGATCTCGGAGGGCCGCTTCCTCGACCCACTCGACGTACGCGATCACGCCCAGGTGGCGGTGATCGGCAACGCTGTGCGACGCGACCTCTTCGGCTACTCCCCGGCCCTCGGCAAGGACCTCAAGATCAACGACGTCTGGTTTGAGGTCGTGGGGGTGCTCGACCCCGGCGGTGGCGAGATCGACTCCTTCGAGGGCGTGGCGATCTCCTCGGCCGCCTCTGCGATCTACGTACCGGTATCGACGGCTCTGCGCAAGTTCGACAAGGATCCGCTGGACTCGCCGCTGACCGAGATCGTCGTGCGCCTCGCCGAGGCCGAGAGCGGTCGTGAGGCCGCGCGGGTGATCGACGCGCTGCTCGAGCACCTGCACGCCGGCGCAAAGGACTACGAGCTGGTAGTGCCCGAGGCGCTGCTCGCGGAGAGCAAGCGCACCCAGCGCCTCTTCAACATCGTGATGGGCTGCATCGCCGGCATCTCGCTTCTGGTGGGCGGCATCGGAATCATGAACATCATGCTGGCCACCGTGCTCGAGCGCACCCGCGAGATCGGCATTCGCCGCGCTGTCGGCGCGCGGCGCAAGGACATCCTCTTCCAGTTCATCGTCGAGTCGTTTTCGCTCTCCGCCCTCGGGGGCCTGGTCGGCATCCTGATGGGCGTGGCGATCGCCCAGATGGTGGCGGCCGCGGCGGACTGGCCGACGCTGGTCACCCTGTGGTCGATCATGTTGGCCACCGGCGTGGCGATGACCGTGGGGCTCATCTCCGGCATCTATCCGGCGTTTCGAGCCGCCAACTTGGACCCCATCGAGTCGCTGCGCTATGAGTAACCTCATCGAGCTCCGCGGCGTCGAGCGCACCTACGAGATGGGCGGTACCGAGATACGTGCCCTGGCGGGCGTCGACGTCGAGGTCGAGCACGGCGACTACGTGGCGATCATGGGGGCGTCGGGGAGCGGCAAGTCGACCCTGATGAACATCCTGGGCTGCCTCGACACGCCCACCGCGGGCTCCTACGACCTCAACGGCACCGCCGTCCAGGAGCTCGAAGACGACGATCTGGCGGCGATCCGCAACCGCGAGATCGGCTTCGTCTTCCAGAGCTTCAACCTGCTGCCACGGATCGACGCCGTGACCAACGCGGCGCTGCCGCTGCTCTACGCCGGCATCGCCCGCCCCGAGCGTCGGCGCAAGGCGCTGGCCACGCTCGAGAGAGTCGGCCTCGCCGATCGCGCCAACCACCGGCCCAACGAGCTCTCAGGCGGTGAGTGCCAGCGTCTGGCGATCGCCCGGGCGCTGATCAACGAGCCGTCGATCGTGCTCGCCGACGAGCCCACCGGCAATCTCGATTCGACGACCTCGGAGGAGATCATGGGGCTCTTCGACGAGCTTAGCCGAGTGGGCACCACGGTGATCGTGGTGACTCACGAAGAGGACGTCGCCGCGCATACGCGGCGGCGCATCCGGCTGCGCGACGGCTTGGTGATCTCCGACGAGCGCTCGCCGGAGCAGCCCGGGTGAGTTCGACCGCTCCCTGGCCCGCCCGCTCGCGGCCGGGGTTCTTGGCCTCGTGGGTTCCCCGGAGCGCGTCCGATGCGCTAGACTGCCGCCGCCGGCCGGCTCAGCCCTCGGCTTCCCTCCAGTCCAAGCCACCATTTCGGAACTTCAACACGTGCCAACGAACCAGAGGGCAGGTAGCTCGATGTACGGTGAGCTGAAGATCTTCAGTGGCCGGGCTCACGGTAGCCTTTCTCAGGAGATCGCCGAGTCTCTGGAGGTCCCTCTCGGAAAGGCCGAGCTTTACAACTTCTCCGATGGCGAGATCTTTTTTCAGATCGAGGAGAATGTCCGTGGTGGCGACGTCTTCGTGATCCAGCCCATCTGTCCACCGGTCAACGATAATCTGATGGAGTTGTTGATCATGATGGATGCCCTCAAGCGGGCCTCGGCGTTCCGGATCACCGCGGTGCTTCCCTACTACGGCTACGCCCGGCAGGACAAGAAAGACAAGCCCCGGGTGCCGATCACCGCCAAGCTGGTCGCCGACCTGCTTTCCAAGGCCGGCGCAGATCGTATTCTGACCATGGACCTCCATGCCGCCCAGATTCAGGGCTTCTTCGATGTGCCCGTGGATCATCTGTTTGCGGCGCCGGTTATCTTGGAGGCAATTCGGGCCCTCGAGATTCCCGATCTGATCATCGTCTCGCCGGACGCCGGGGGCGTCGAGCGCGCGCGTGCGATCGCCAAGCGCTTGCACGCGGGCTTGGCCATCATCGACAAACGGCGCCTGGTGGCCAACGAAGCCGAGGTGCGACACATCATCGGCGAGGTCGAGGGCAGGAATGTTTTGATTCTGGATGACATCATCGATACCGCCGGCACGCTGCACAAATCGATCGAAGCCCTGCACAAGGAGGGGGCGCAGCGGATCTTCGCCGCCGGCGTCCACGCCGTGCTTTCGGGGCCGGCAATCGACCGTTTAATGGATTCGGCGGTCGAGTCCGTTCTAATCACCAACACGACACCGCTCGAGGAGAAGCTCGCGCGGTGTCCGAAACTCAAACCGTTTTCGGTGGCTCCGCTACTGGCGGAAGCCATCCAAAGGATTCACACCAATAGCTCGGTGAGCTCACTTTTCGTATGAGCCGCCACGAGGAGTCGTCATGGACGAACTGACATTGGAAGTTCAGCGGAGAGAAGAAACCGGCACCGGGCCGAATCGGCGCTTGCGCAAAGCCGGCCTGCTGCCGGCCGTGGTGTACGGCGGGGGTAAGGATCCGATTTCGATTCAAGTCGACCAGAAGTCGATTCACCGTTTGCTCAGGGAAGTCGGCGGCGAGAACGCCGTTTTCCTGCTCAAACTGGGGGGTACCGACCAGAGCCGCCACACCATGGTTCGCAAGATCGATGTGGATCCGATTTCACGCCAGATCAGCCACATCGATTTCCAACGCATCGATATGACCAAAAAGGTCAAGGTTCAGGTGAACATCGAGATCGTGGGCGAGGCGCTGGGCGTCAGGACCGAAGATGGCGTCCTCGATTTCATCAGCCGCACGATCGAGGTCGAGTGCCTACCCGACGCGATTCCAGCGGCGATCGAGGTTGACGTGACAGATCTCCACACCGGGCAGCACCTCGAGGTCAGCGATTTGGCCGTTTCCGAGGGCGTCACGATCGTCGATGACCTTTCCAAGGTCATCGTGTCGATCGGTCACGCGCGGGTTGCCGAGGTCGCGGAGGAGGCCGAGGAAGATCTGCTCCTGGAGGGTGAATCCGAGCAACCCGAGGTTATCGGGCGCGGCAAGGACGAGGAGGAATCCGGGGAGTCTGCGGGCTAATAGCCGCAGGGGACCGTGCCGTCGGCTTCGGAGGAGTCGAGCGCCCTCATCGTGGGGCTCGGGAATCCCGGAGAGGAGTACCGCGGGACGCGCCATAATCTCGGCTTTCGAGTCCTCGACGAGTTGGCCCGACGATGGCGCGCCGGTGAGCGCCGGCTGGAGTGCAACGCGCTCGTGGTTCGTACGAAACGAGCCGTTCTCGCATGGCCCCAGACCTATATGAATAGAAGCGGCTACTCGATTCGATGCTTGGTGGAACGCCACGGCTTTGAGGCCGGCGACATCCTCGTGGTCTACGATGACGTCGCCCTGCCGCTGGCGAAACTCAGGCTTCGGCCCAACGGCGGGCCGGGAGGTCACCGTGGCATGGAGTCGGTGATCCGAAACTTGCACACCGACGAGGTCGCCCGCCTGCGTATGGGAATCTTGCCGGAAACAGAAATGAGTGAAGAGGAATTGTCCGATTTTGTGCTGGCTCCGTTCACCCAAGAGGAGACGGAGACGGTGGATGCGATGGAGAAATGCGCCGCCGATGCTTGCGAAAGCTGGCTGCGAGACGGACTCGCACTCACGATGAATCGTTACAACGGGTAGAAAGAGGAGGAGACACGGTGGAGTTTCGACAAATGACATATCTGGTGCCGATCTGTGGCGTCGCGGCCCTGGTTTTTGCCTGGCTGCGGAGCGCCTGGGTCATAAAGCAAGAGGCGGGGAACGAAAAGATGGCAGAGATCGCGCAGCACATCTCGGAGGGCGCGATGGCGTTTCTGCGGCGCGAATACCGAGTCCTCGCGATCTTCGTCATCGTCGCGGCGTCGCTCTTGAGCTGGGCCAACAGCGGCAACCCGGCAAGCTCGGCTCTGATCGGCGTGTCGCTCGTCGCTGGCGCCTTCTGTTCGGCGCTGGCCGGCTACTTCGGAATGAAGATCGCGACCAAGGCCAATGTGCGTACGGCGGCCGCGGCTCGCAAGGGGCTCAATCCGGCTCTTCACATCGCCTTCTCCGGCGGCTCGGTCATGGGCTTTTGCGTGGTCGGCCTGGGAACTCTGGGACTTTCGGGTCTCTTCCTGGTCTACACGAGGCTTTTCGACAGCGGTGCGGCTCAGGCGGATCTTCTGCGTGCGGTGACCGTGCTCACCGGTTTTTCCTTCGGCGCCAGTGCGATCGCGCTGTTCGCGCGCGTCGGCGGCGGAATCTACACCAAGGCGGCCGACATCGGTGCCGACCTGGTCGGCAAGCTCGAGGCCGGCATTCCCGAAGATGATCCGCGCAACCCGGCGGTGATCGCGGACAACGTGGGTGACAACGTCGGCGACGTCGCGGGAATGGGAGCCGATCTGTTCGAGTCGTACGTCGGCTCGATTGTCGGGTCCCTGGTCTTGGGCGTGAGCGCCACGACGCTGGCGGGGGAGTCCTATACTCCCGCACTGGTCGTGTTGCCGCTGGTTCTGGCGGGCGCGGGTGTTCTCGTCTCGCTGGCGGCGACCTTCCTGGTCCGCACCGGCGAGGGCGGCAACCCCGCCCATGCGCTGGATCGCGGGACCTTCGGAGCCGCCGGCGTGATGCTGGTCGTGGTCTGGTTCCTGGCGCACCGGATACTCGAGGGTACCTATGTGATCGCCGGCACCGAGTTCGACGCGACCGGGGTCTTTTTCGCGACCGTTGCCGGACTCGCTGGGGGCGTGGCAATCGGTCTGATCACCCAGTACTACACCTCGGAGGCCAAGAAACCGGCCCAGCAGATCGCCAAGGACAGCCTGACGGGTGCCGCGACCAACATCATCTCGGGACTTGCCACGGGAATGCGCTCGACCGCGCTCCCGGTGGTGGTCCTGGTCGCCGCGATCGTCGTAGCCGACCAACAGGCCGGGCTCTACGGCATCGCCATTGCGGCCCTGGGCATGCTCTCGACCACCGGAATTCAGCTAGCGGTCGACGCCTACGGCCCGATTGCGGACAACGCCGGCGGCATCGCCCAAATGAGCGCTCTGGGTGCCGAGGTCCGTGCGCGCACCGACAAGCTCGACGCGGTCGGCAACACGACCGCGGCCATCGGCAAGGGGTTTGCGATCGGTTCCGCGGCCCTGACGGCTCTGGCTCTGTTTGCAGCGTTCCGAGCCACGGTCGGTCTCGAGGTTATCGACCTGGCCAACGCCAGGGTCATGGGCGGTCTTTTCATCGGCGCGATGCTGCCATTCCTGTTCTCGTCCATGGCGATGCGAGCCGTCGGGCGCGCGGCGTTCAAGATGATCGAAGAAGTGCGGCGCCAGTTCCGTGAGATCCCCGGACTGATGGAGGGCACCGGCCAGGCCGACTATGCCAAGTGTGTGGACATTTCGACCCAGGCCGCGATTCGCGAGATGGTGGCTCCTGGGTTGATGGCGGTGATTGTTCCCGTGGTGGTCGGTTTCTACGACACCGCTGCTTTGGGCGGTCTGCTGGCCGGCGTGACCTCCTCGGGAGTCCTCATGGCGATTTTCATGTCCAACGCGGGTGGCGCCTGGGACAATGCCAAGAAGTTCATCGAGGCCGGAGCCCATGGCGGCAAGGGCTCCGATGCCCACAAGGCCTCGGTGGTCGGAGACACGGTGGGCGACCCCTTCAAGGACACCGCCGGACCGAGCCTCAACATCCTGATCAAGCTGATGAGCGTGGTCGCACTGGTCATTGCGCCCTTGCTCGTGTAGGCATTCGCTTGTTTTCGTTCGAAAAACAGATAGACTGCGTCGGTCTTTAATGGGCAGCCGTTCCGAGAGAGCGGCTGCCACCCTTCCACTCCCTGTTCCTCTCGCGGTGAGGGGGACCGAATCCAGGCCAAAGGGGGCTTTGTTTACCATGGGTTTGTACGAATTGGCTGTCCTGTTCGATCCTCGTCTGCCCGACGAGGAAGTTGCCGAATTGAGTGACGGCGTCAAGGATCTGCTTTCGGGTCTCGGAGCGGAGATCGTCAAGGAAGAGAGCTGGGGCAAGAAGCGCCTCGCCTATCCGATTCAGAAGCTGACCGAGGCGCGCTACGTGTTTTTTACCGTCAAGGTCGACGACGGCAACCCGTTTCCCGAGGTGGAGAAGAGGTTGGAGCAGAACGACAAGGTGCTGCGCTATCTGACGGTCCGCCTCGACCAAGGCCGTTTGCGCCGGCGGGGCGAAGAGGCTGCGCCGGTTGTGCCGGCTACCGTGGCTCCGGCTCCGGTGGCTTTGGTCCCCGGCGAGCCCGCTCCGGCGGCACAGAGGGAGGCGTCATGAGGGGCAAACCAACTCGCCGCAAGAAGAAGACGTTTATCAAACGTCGCAAGGTGTGCCGCTTCTGCGCGGACAAGATTCAGACCGTGGACTACAAGGACACGCAGACGCTTCACCACTTCATCGTCGATCGCGCCAAAATCTTGCCGAGCCGGATTTCGGGCACCTGCGCCAAGCATCAAAGAATCATCCAGCAGGCGATCAAGCGCGCCCGGCACATAGCGTTGCTGCCCTACACGGCGGACTAGGAGCGAGTCATGAAAGTCATCTTGATGGGAGACGTCCGGCATACCGGGCGCCGTGGAGAAGTCGTCGAGGTCAAGCGAGGGTATGCGCGTAACTACCTGGTCCCTCAGGGCAGGGCGCTTGAAGCCACGCCCGGGAACCTGAAGTATTTCGAGCAGCAGAAGCAGAAAATCGAAATCAAGCACGAAAAGGAACGCGATACCGCGGCCGCTCGGGCAGCCGAGATCAGCGCCGTCGGAATCGAGATTCCGAAGCGTGTCGGCGAGAGCGGAACCCTCTACGGCTCGGTGACCGCCGGCGAGATCGCAGAAGCGCTGGAGGCCAAGGGGATTACGGTGGACAAGCGCCGTATCGACCTCGGCGGGGGAATCAAATCCGTCGGCGAGCACGTGGTCCGCATCGAGCTCCACACCGAGGTGGCGGCCGAGATCAAGGTCGAAGTGGTTTCGGAGCAGTAGAGCGGCAGGCTCGACATGCCCACGGGTCGTTGATCTGTTACGGTCCACTCCAATGGCGGAAGAACCGGCTTCGGAGCCCACTCTGGATCGGTTTCTCGACCGACCGACGGAGGAGATCTCGGACTGGCGATGGCTCTGGGACGGGAATCATGAGTTTCCTGTACGCAGCCGACCCGGCGTACGCGGAACGCTGGTGGTTTGGCTCAAGAAGCTCCTGCGGCCGCTGGTACGCGCGCCCCAGGCCGACCTGTGGGATCGGCAACGTCAATTCAACCTGGTGTTGTTGGCGCACCTCGAGAAGGTGCGGGATCTGGGCGAGGGGCTCGACGAGTTGGGTCGCGACTTGCAGCGAGTTCAGGGTGAGATCGTTGCCGATCTGCGCGCGGTCCGGGTCGATCTCGTCGGCGATCTCGACAAGATCAATACCGATCTCCAAGAACTGGATGTCGACTTTGCGATCTTCAAGGCCGATGGTCTGAGAGATCTGGCCCGCCACATGGACGGACTGTTTAGTTTGCTGGATCAGAAGGTCGAGCGCCTTCGCTATCAGGCGAGGGGAGTATCTCCTGGCGCAGACCCTGGCCGAACGCCAGAGTCGCCCTAGCGCCGAGCCCGCGAGAACCAAGCGAGGAAAGAACGATGTCGGCTTCGGTTGAGAGTTTCCTGGAGAAAGTGATCGCCAAGAACCCGGCGGAACCCGAGTTTCATCAGGCGGTCCGGGAGGTGGTCGAGTCGGTCTGGCCGGTCATGGAGAGGTTTCCTCGTTACCGCAGCGGCAGGGTTCTGGAGCGGATGGTGGAACCGGAACGGGTGATCAGTTTTCGAGTACCTTGGGTGGACGACGAGGGAGAGATTCAGGTCAATCGAGGCTTTCGGATCGAGATGAACAGCGCGATCGGCCCCTACAAGGGTGGCCTGCGGTTTCATCCGAGCGTGACCCAGGGAATTCTCAAGTTCCTGGCGTTCGAGCAGGTGTTCAAGAACAGCTTGACGACTCTGCCGATGGGTGGAGCCAAGGGAGGCTCGGACTTCGACCCCAAGGCCAAGAGCGACGGCGAGGTCATGCGCTTCTGCCAGGCCTTCATGAGAGAGCTCTACCGTCACATCGGTCCGAACACCGACGTTCCGGCTGGAGACATCGGGGTCGGCGGCCGCGAGCTTGGATACCTGTTCGGGATGTACAAGAAGCTCGCCAACGAATTCACCGGAGTTCTCACCGGCAAGGGCATCAACTGGGGCGGCTCGCTGATCAGGCGCGAGGCCACGGGATACGGCGCGGTCTACTTCGTCAACGAAATGCTGGGAACACGCGATCAGACGTTGGCCGGCAAAAGGGTTCTGATCTCCGGGTCCGGGAACGTGGCCCAGTACGCTGCGGAGAAAGCCCTGGAGTTCGGCGCCAAGGTACTGACGATGTCCGATTCCGGCGGCACCATTGTCGACGAAGAGGGCATCGATCGTGAAAAACTCGACTACGTCATGGATTTGAAAAACAACCGCAGGGGGCGTATCCAGGAGTACACGGAGAAATACCCGAAGGCGGGCTATCTCGCGGGCGAGCGGCCGTGGTCGGTCGCCTGCGATATTGCTATGCCCTGCGCAACCGAGAACGAGATCAGCGGCGACGACGCCAAGGCTCTGCTGGACAACGGCTGTACCTGCGTCGTAGAGGGCGCCAACATGCCCTCCGCCCACGAGGCCATCGGGCACTATCTAGATGCCGGAATTCTCTATGGTCCGGGCAAGGCGGCCAATGCCGGCGGGGTAGCGGTCTCGGGTCTGGAGATGACCCAGAACGCCATGCGCATCTCGTGGACTCGGGAAGAGGTGGATGAACGACTCCGGATGATCATGAAAGAGATCCACGCGACCTGCGTTCGCCATGGCAAAGATGGTGACTTCGTCAACTACATCGATGGCGCCAATATCGCCGGCTTCATCAAAGTGGCCGACTCGATGCTCGACCAAGGAGTCGTGTAGAGAAGGCGTGAAGGTGCAAGCCGAAGGTCTGAAGGCTCTTCGCTTTCACGATCTAAGTCCCTATCGCATCCGCGAGGTACTGCTGGTTTCCTCGCCCTACGATGCCTTCATTCTCGAAGAGGACGGCCAGCTCACCGAGCAGGTCTTTTTCGAATATCGGGAGGTCAGCGCCTCGAGCCCGCCGCGCTTTACCCATGTGCGCACCGCCAAGGCGGCATTTGCCGCGCTGTCCGAGCGCCGGTTCGACCTGATTCTGGTCATGACCAGCCTGTCGGGCATGGGCGTCAACGACTTCGGCCGGCGGGTGAAGGAGCTGCGGCCGGGCCGGCCGGTGGTGTTTCTGGCGGTCGATGACCGGGAGCTGGAAGAGACCCAGAAAGGCATAGACACGGAGGTCATCGACGGGACTTTCCTGTGGCGAGGTGACGCTGGAATCCTGCTTGCGATCATCAAGTATGTGGAAGATCGCGACAACGTCAGGCACGATATTCGGGTCGCCAACATCAGGGTCATTATTCTGATCGAGGACTCACCGCGCTTCTACTCGGCGTTCCTGGTACTGGTCTACAAGGAGCTGATGAGCCAGTCCCGATCGTTGTCGTCGGAGGGGGTCAACGAACTCCACCGGACGATGTACATGAGGTCGCGCCCCAAGATCCTTCACGCCAGATCGTACGAGCAAGGCATGAAGCTGTTCCAAGAGTTCGAAGCCAACGTGATGGCGGTGATCAGCGACGTCGCGATTCCCCGGGACGGCAAGGTCGACCCCAGCGCCGGGGTGGAGTTTTCGAAGTACGCTCGCAGCCGGATTCCTGATTTGCCGGTTCTGCTCCAGTCCGCCGAACCGAGTAACGCGGAGGTGGCACGCAAAATGTCGGCGACCTTCTCCCACAAAGGCTCTCCGACCCTGCTGGCGGAGATCCGCTCCTTCATGACCGAGCAGTTGGGTTTCGGGGACTTCATATTCCGGCTACCCGACGGTCGCGAAGTCGCTCGGGCCCGAGATCTCGCCGAGATGGAAGAGGCTCTGAAGACCGTTTCCGGAGCGTCCGTCGGCTATCACGCGGCCAACCACCACTTTTCGGTTTGGTTGATGGCCAGATGTGAATTCGAGTTGGCTGAGCTGCTGAGGCCGCGCAAGACATCGGACTTCGGCGGCATCGAGGAGACCCGAGCCTACCTGCTCCGGGTTCTTTCGGAGGCGCGCCGGAGCTCCTATCGAGGGCACGTCGCCGACTTCAAGCGGGACCGCTTCGATTCCGATCTGATCTTGCGCACAGGCCAGGGCGCCCTGGGCGGCAAGGCTCGAGGCATCGCGTTTCTCAACCGCTCTCTGCCCCAAGTTCAGCTTCCGGACGGCCGTGCGCTGCCGGTCAAGATCCCGAAGACCGTGGTGATAACCACCGACAACTTCGACGCCTTCCTCGATAGACGAAACCTGAGGGGGTTTGCCTCCGGCTGTGAAGACGACAATGAGTTGGCACGCAGGTTCCTCGCCTCGCCGCTGCCGCCGAAACTCTTGAAGGACCTGAGATTCCTGATCGAGCGGATGGACGGCCCCTTGGCGGTGCGCTCCTCGAGTCTGCTCGAGGACTCCCTCCATCAGCCGTTTGCCGGTATCTACGCGACACTGATGATCCCCAATAACGACCCCGATCCAGATCGGCGGCTGGACGGGCTGGCCAGTGCGGTCAAGCTGGTCTACGCGTCGACGTTCAGTGCCAACGCGCGCGCGTATTTGAACGCCTCGGGGTATCTCCTGGAAGAGGAAAAAATGGCGGTGATCGTACAGCCGCTGATTGGAGGCCAGCACGGCAATCGGTTCTATCCGACGTTCTCCGGTGTCGCGCAGTCGTTCAACTTCTATCCGGTCGGTGCCCAGAGGGGGAAGGACGGTATCGTCTACGTGGCCCTGGGGCTCGGGCGCACCGTGGTGGAAGGGGGTCTGGCCCTGCGATTCAGCCCCAGAAACCCGGACATCCTGCCGCAGTTTTCCATGCCGAAGTCCATGTTGGATGGAACCCAGAGAAGCTTTTACGCTGTCGACACCGACTACAGTTTTGGCAAGGGTCATGTTGATCCGACGGCGAACTTGCGCGAGTTCGACCTCGAGGTGGCCGAGCGCGACGGCGAGCTGTCGTCGCTGGCGAGCGTCTATATAGCCAACGAGGAGCGGCTCCGAGAGGACCTTTCTCTAGCCGGACCTCGGGTCATCACCTTTGCGAACATACTCAAGCACGGAGCGATTCCCCTGGCCGGGACGCTTCTAGAAGTGATCAAGGTCGCCCGGCGAGGTCTCGGCGGACCCGTGGAGGTCGAGTTCGCCTGCGACATGGGAGACTACGGGCGGCGGGTGTCGCGCGGTAAGTCCCGAATCGGACCGGCGCTCTACCTGCTGCAGATGCGACCGATGGGATCGCGCTACGTCGGGTCCCGGGTCTCGAGCCGGCAATTCGAGCGTGGCGATATCCTGTGCTCGAGCGTCAGCAGCCTCGGGCAGGGAGTCGAGAAGCTCCGCGATCTGGTCTACGTACGCCGCGACCGCTGGCAGCCGTCGAAGAACAAAATGATTGCTCGGGAGATCGAAGAGATCAACACGTCGCTCCGAGAGCAGAAGAGGCCCTACCTCCTGGCCGGACCGGGGCGCTGGGGCACCGGCGACGAGTGGCTGGGCATTCCGGTGCAGTGGCGGCAGATCTCGAACGCCAAGGTGATTGTCGAGGCCTCACCCAAGGGGTACAACGTCGAGCCCTCGCAGGGGACGCACTTCTTCCAGAACATTACCTCCCTTCGGATCGGCTACTTGACCCTGCCGCCGGGAGCGGAGAAGGCGAAGCGGCCTCTCAGGGAAGAAGACACCTCTGGTTCCTCCGGCGCATCCGATCCGAGGGAAGAGTACATGGATTGGAACTGGCTCGATTCCCGGCAGGCGGATCACGAAACCGAGCACCTGCGCCATCTTCGATTCCGCAAGCCGCTGACCGTGATTCTGGACGGGCGAGCCGGTCGCGGGCTGGTGATCAAACCTGCAAAGGGCTAGTAGCAGCCCCTCAATACAGCTACACCGGCCGCGCTGCCGGGAGCGGACTCCCTGCAGCCTTGGGGTTGGTGTCCTATTCCGCGCTAGAACTTCCAGACCAAGAGCGCTTGCGCGGTGTTTTCGTCGGTGTCAGGGTCGCCCAACTTGTTCATCCAGTACTGCAGTTCGACGCCGATTGCGAGGTTCTCCTTGACGTAGTAGCGGAACTGGGGCTGGGCCAGGATCCAGGCTTCGACCTTGCCGCCAAACTCGTTGGTGCGCTCGCCGATGTACTCCATGTGACCCTCGATCGAGCCCTTCTTACCGATTGGGCGCGCCCAGTTGACGTCGATCATCCAGGAATCGTCTTCGCTGGGGGCGCCGCCGCCGCCGGCGATCCCGACGCTGTCGTCGATATAGAGAGTGATGTCGGTGTTGAGAAACGCGAAGCCTTTGGCATTCCACGACAGCCCGATGCCCGGCAGGTACTTGGTTACATCGGCGTCCGGGTCCCAGTTGAAGCCGGCGATGAAGCGGACATCCTTGAGCGCGCCCTTCATCTCTTCCTTGCCGCTCATCTTGCGGAAGCTGAAGTAGGAGTACCACTCACCATAGGTGTCGGTATCGTTGAATCCGCCGCTGTCTGACGTTATGACGTCGAAGAAAAAGAAGTTGTCGCCGTACTTCCAGCCGCTGGCACTCTGAAACGTGAAGATGAGTGTGTCCTTCTCTCCGCCGCCGGCGAAGCTGGGAACATCGAGCGATCCATACTGAATGTGCAGTTCGGTGTTGGTCCAGATCGCGGCCGAGGCCGGCTGTGGCGCCAAAGCGAGGACGCCGAGGAAGATAACGGAAACGACGATTGTCAGCTTGCTTCGATAGCAGGACATACTTGGACTCCCTTCTTGTTTAGGTTTGAGTTCTCTATCTGGAAGCTAGCGACATGCTAGCGCTCCTCGCGGGCATAGGGTAGTGCCAGGGCGGCCGGCGCGCCGATTCGGCGGCGAAGGGACGCCCTGGATGCCAACACCAAAATCCCAATGGTCAGTACGTAGGGCAGCATCATGAGGAAATACGTCGGAATCTCTATGCCGACGGCCTGAATGCGGAGTTGGAGGGCATCGGCACCCCCGAAGAGATAGGCGCCCAGCATTGCCCTGGCCGGGTTCCAGGCGGCGAAGATGACCAGAGCCAGGGTGATCCAGCCGCGTCCGCCGCTCATCTGCTCGATCCACATGGTGGTATAGGCAAGCGAAAGGTAGGCGCCGCCGAGGCCGGCCATGGCGCCTCCGAACAGTACACAGCCATAGCGAACCTTGGTCACCGACACGCCTAGCGAGTCGGCGGTGGCGGGATTCTCTCCCACCGAGCGAATGGAGAGACCGAGGTGGGTCTTGTACATGACCCACCAGGCGATCGGTACGAGCACGAAGGAGAGGTACACCATCGCGTCCTGCTGAAACAGAACCTGGCCGAGAACCGGGATCTTCGACAGCCCAGGGATCGCGATCTGGTCGAAGCCGGGGCCGACCTGGCCGATCATTGGCTTGCCGAAGAAACCGCTGATGCCGGTGCCGAGGATCGTCAGGGTGAGGCCGCTCACGATTTGGTCGGCGCGCAAGGTGATCGTGACGTAGGCGTGGATCAGCGAAAATAGCGCTCCCGCGATCGCCGCGGCGAACACGCCGACCACGGGGTTGCCGGCGGAGAAGCCGGCCGTGAAACCGGCGATGGCGCCCACCAGCATCAAGCCCTCGAGACCGACGTTCAGGATTCCCGAGCGCTCGGCGTAGATCTCGCCGATGCAGACAAAGAGAATCGGGGTCCCGGAGCGCACCGCGGCCTGAAGAATGGGCACGACCAGGATCAACAGGCTACCCTCCACTGAGCGCCTCCTTGCGGTCGAAGACCAGGCGATACCGGGACAAAATGTCACCGCCGAGAACGAAGAAGAGAATCAACGCCTGAATGATCAGCACGATGTTGACCGGCAGCTTCATGGTGATCTGCACCGTCTCGCCTCCGACATAGAGTCCGCCCATCAGGATCGAGACCAGGACCACGCCCCACGGGTTGCGGCGCGCCAGCCAGGCGATGATGATCGCCGTGTAGCCGTAGGGAGCGGCATGGGGCGAGATGTCTTTCAAGAGCTTGAGCTGGATGCCGCTGACCTCGACCATGCCCGCAATCCCTGCGAGACCGCCGCTGAGCAGCATCACCAGCAGGATGTTACGGCCGGCGTTCATGCCGGCGTATTCGGCCGCCCTCGGGTTGCTGCCGGTGACCGCGATCTCAAAGCCCCAGCGGCTTTTTTCCTGAATGAAGTAGAGCGCAACTGCGATAAGTAGCGCGAACACCAGTCCGAGGTGCACACGGCTGTCGCCGAAACGGAGCAGCTGGGCGCCGTCCGGGAACTGCTTGGTCATTGGGAAACCGAAGCTGGTCGGGTCTTTCCATGGCCCATAGATGAAATGCGCCACCCAGAGGATCGCTACGTAGTTGAGCAACAGCGTGGTAATGATCTCGTTGGTGTTGAGCTTGACCTTGAGATAGGCCGGGATCAGAGCCCAAAGAGCGCCGGCTGCGAAGCCGCCGAGCATCATCGCCGGGATCATCAACCACGCCGAGGCGTCCCAGCCGGTCATCACCACCGCCGTCGCTCCCCAGGCGCCCATGTGCAGCTGCCCCTCGGCGCCGATGTTCCAAAACATCATCTTGAAGGCCAGCATGACTCCAAGGCCGCAGAGGATCAGAGGGGTTGCCTTGACCAGAACCTCCCCAAAGCCGTAGGACGTGCCGAAGGCTTCCTTCAACATCGCGCCATACGCCGTCAGCGGGTTGGTCCCGGTGCTCAGCAGGAGCACCGCACACACAACCAGAGACAAGAGCACCGAAACCACCGGCACGAGAACCTCGAGCTTGCGGGATCGCTCGAGCCGCAGCTCCAGGCGCATGGCCATTACCGTCCAACCTCCAAGCTACGCGACCTCGGCTTGAGCCTGACCGGCCATCATCAGGCCGAGACTTGCGATTTCCGCCTTGTCGGCATCGAGGATTCCCATGATCTCTCCGTGAAACAGCACCGCGATACGGTTTGTGAGCGACAGCAGCTCCTCCAGATCTTCCGAAATGAGAACGATGGCTCTGCCTTTGTGGCGGTGCTCGTTGAGTGTCTCGCGGACGAATTCGGTGGCGCCGACATCGAGTCCCCGAGTGGCCGACATGACCACGAGCAGCCGATGCCGGGTCGTCATCTCGCGCGCCAGGATGACCTTTTGCAAATTGCCTCCGGATAGCGAACGAATCGGGGTGGCGTGACTCGGGGTGCTGATGTTGAACTCCTTGATCAGCCGCCGGGCATAGCCGACGGCGGCGGCGAAGTTCAGGAACGGACCCTTGGCGAATTTCGGCTCGCGGTAGCGCCGCAGAACGAAGTTGTGGCTGAGCGACATGTCGGCCACGGTTGCCACGCCGTGCCGGTCGGCCGGCACATAGCTGACGCCGGCGTCGATGAAGCGTCTTGCGCTCTCCCGGGTCATGTCCACGCCGTTCACCCGGACGCTCCCGGCGGTCGGCTCGAGCAAGCCCGTGATCACCTCCGCCAGCTCCTGCTGACCGTTGCCGGCGACTCCGGCGAAGCCCAGGATCTCGCCCGCGGCCACCGAAAAGGTGATATCTCGCAAAGCCGGCAAGCCGCGGCTGTTGAGGGCGTGCACACCCTCGACCTCGAGGACCGGGTCTCCCAGGGCCTCCTTCCTGGGAAATGTGGCGAATTTGATCTCGCGGCCCACCATCAGGTTGGACAGGCTCTGGGGGTTGGTATCCTTGACCAGAACCGTCCCCACGTTCTTTCCGCCCCGAAGCACGGTGACGCGGTCCGAGATCGCCATGACCTCGTCGAGCTTGTGCGAGATGAAAACGATCGAATGGCCTTTCGCGCGCATGGATCTCAGGGTCACAAAAAGCTCGTCCGCCTCTTGAGGCGTGAGCACGGCCGTGGGCTCGTCCAGAAGCAGAATCTTGGCGCCGCGGAAGAGGATCTTGAGGATTTCGACGCGCTGCTGCTCGCCGATCGAGAGTTGCCAGACATACGCCGCGGGATCGACCTTGACTCCATACTGAGCCGAGAGTTCCGCGACCTTGGTCTGGGCTTCCTCGATCTTCACGGGTGCCAGGCCGCGGCCCAGCCCGAGCACGATGTTTTCGGTCACCGTATGGGTCGGGACGAGCTTGAAGCTCTGGTGGACCATGCCGATGCCCTGTTCGATGGCGTCCTTGGGATTCTCGAGCTGAACCGCCTTACCCCAGATCGAGATTGTTCCCGCATCCGGCCGGTAGATCCCGGTGAGCACGTTCATCAGGGTGCTCTTGCCGGCTCCGTTCTCTCCCAGAAGGGTATGGATCTCTCCTTCCAGAAGCTCCAGGTCGACCTGATCGTTCGCGATCACGCCCGGGAATCGTTTGGTGATCCCCGAGAGCGCTACCGCAATCTTGTTGCCGCCCACCACCCCGTTTCCCTCTATCCGGGAGTGCTCCCGACGACTCCTGCGACCAGGGAGGTCATGCCGAGCATGTCGCCATCGGACATGACTTCACCTTCGGCTACCCAGGACTCGCCGGCCTGGTTGCTGATCGGACCCGTGAAGACATCCCAGGCGCCCGAAACAATCTCGGCCTTCTTGGCTTCTACGAGATCGCGCACGTCCTGGGGTACGAGATCGCTGTAGGGAGCCAGGCCGACCACGCCGTCGGCGAGTCCACCCCAGTATTGCGAGGAGGTCCACGTGCCGTTGTGCACCTGCTCGACCACGTCGTCGGGGACCACG
>JADFQD010000164.1 GCA_022561975.1 Acidobacteriota bacterium | reverse complement strand
ACCCCCTCCACGTTGGGTATGGGGTGACCGCCTTCAAAGACCTCTAGAGGGGTAGGCGCCGACTCCCGTTGGCCGGCGGGAACGACGAGAACGCCTCCCGCCACCCGTTCGCCAAGCTCCCCCACAGCACCGCGTGCCATGGCCGCGGCCGCCTTGCCGATGCCGGCGATCCACACCCGCCCGGGGGAGTTGGCCAACTCGGTGTTCTCGGGTTTCTCAGCCAGGTCAGCCAGGTCAGCCAGCTCGGCCAGGAAATCCGCCACCAGCCGCTCGGGCTCGACCGCTCGGATCGCGGCCGCAAAGCAGGCGCGCAGATCCCGCCTCAGAGCCTCGTAGCCAAGGTCGCGAAGCCCGTCTCCCACGCGAGCCTTTCTCCGACTAGCCTCGGGAGACCCGGGCCCGGTAGGCGTCGGTGTCGTAGACCTCGGGATTGACCACGTTGGCAGCCGGCTCGCCTTTCAAATGAGCGAGCGCGTTGGTCGCCGCCATGGTCGCCATCTTGCCGCGCGTGTCGAGCGAAGCGCTCGCGATGTGCGGCAACAGCACGACATTGTCGAGTTCGGCCAAGCCGTCGGCCATGGCCGGCTCGTGCTCATAGACGTCCAACCCCGCACCGGCGATCCAGTTCTGCCGAAGCGCGCGCACCAGGGCCCGCTCGTCGATGACCGGTCCACGCGAGGCATTGACGAGATATGCCGACGACTTCATCCGGCGCAGCTCGGGCTCACCGATGAGGTGATGAGTCTCGGGGGTCAGCAGCGGGTGCAGCGAAACAAAATCACTTTTCTCGAGAAGCTCGTCAAACTCGGCCCACTGCGCCAGCGAGTCGGCCTCGACGCCCTTCTTGTTGAAGGGGTCGTAGGCGAGAACATCCATATCGAACCCGATCGAGCGCTTGGCAACGGCGGCGCCGATCCGGCCGTAGCCGATGATGCCGAGCACTTTGCGCTTGCCGCTGCCTCCCGGGCTGATGTCGCCGCCGGCGAACAAGTTCGGTCCCCACAGCTTGTAGCGACCCGCGACCATGTAGTTGTGCGACTGGGGCACGAGGCGGGCGACCGCCATCAACAGCGCCCAGGTAAGGTCGGCCGTGCTGTCGGTCAGAACTCCGGGCGTGTTGGTCACCGGGATCCCCAGCTCGCTCGCGACGTCGATGTCGATATTGTTGAAGCCGACCGCCATCTGGGCGATGCCCAGCAGCTTGTCGTTGGCGCTCATCACCTCGCGGTCGATGGGCTCGGTCAGAAGTGGGATGAGAACATCGCAACTCTTGACGCCCTCGATGACCTCTTCCTTGGTAAGCCCCTTCTCCTCGTCCTGCTGAAAGACGGTGACTCGGACCCCGGACTCTTCCAGAATCTCCATGCCCGCCTGAGGAATCCTGCGGGTGACGAAAATGTGCCCCTGGCTCGATCGGCTCGATCGGCTCGATTGGGTCGACTCGCTCGATTGGCTCAACGTCTTCTCCTTTGCGTGAAAGTTGTCTGTCTAGGAGTCCGCGGCGGGCTCAGTCCCAGAGCTTCTCTCGGTCGAGAAACTCCTTGAAGCCGTCGGCATCAACGGACGCTTTGCGCATTCTCGCCACGCCTTCCTCGAGCCGATCCATGCCGGTGGCGATCGACAACCGTAGAAAGTGCTGGCCCTCGGCACCGATCGAGCCGAACGAATTGCGGTCCAAGGTCGCCACCCCGTGGCTGTACAGCAGAAACATCTGGAACATGGCCGACGGGCTGGTGCGAGCGGCTGCGCCCGCCGGCATCGCCCGGTGAGCCGACATCACGCCCAACTCTTCGCACACACCCGCGATGTTCGGGAAAACATAGAACGCACCTTTCGGGTTCTGGCAGGTGACCCCCGGGATGGCGTTGAGCGCACCCACCACCCAATTCCGGCGGCGCTCGAAAGCCGAGACCATCTTGGCAACTGCGGGCCCGGTCTCGCTGCTCTCATAGGCCTCACGGCCCGCCTCCTGAATGAAAGGCGGAACGCAGGAGACTATGTTGATGTTGAGCTGCTTGAAGATCGCCGCCTCCTCCTTGGTCGGCAGCACCGCCCAGCCCAAACGCCAGCCGGTCATGGCGAAGCCCTTCGAATGACCGCTCACGATGACCGTTTTCTCTTCCATGCCCTCTTCGCTGGCAATGCTGTTGTGTACCTCGCCATCAAAGAGGATGTGCTCGTAGACTTCGTCGGTGTAGACGCGGACGTCAGGACGTGTGCGCTCGCGAATCACCCGCGCAATCCCCTCGAGGGCCGCTTTCGAGAGCACACCCCCGGTCGGATTCGATGGCGAGTTGAGTATGATCAGCTTGGTCTTGGGGGTGATCAGCTCGCCGAGATCGTCCGCCGAGAACGCAAACCCCTTTTCTTCCGACAGCTCGAGAGGCACAGGCTTGGCGCCGACAAAGGTCACCCACGACTCGTAGATCGGAAACCCGGGACTGGGATAGATGACCTCGTCGCCAGGGTCGACGTAGGTCTCCATGCTGAAGCAAATAGGTGGTTTTGCGCCCGGCGTCACGACCACGCGATCGGGGTCGATATCGAGTCCTCGCGTCTTCGAGACGTGCTTGGCGATGGCCTGACGGAACGGGAGGATGCCGGCCGGATCGCAGTAGTGCGAGTTGCCGGCCTCGATCTGTTCGATCGCTTTGCGATTGATGTGCGGCGCGGTGTCGAAGTCGGGCTCTCCGAGGTTGAACTTGACCACGTCCATGCCGCGATCGAGGCATACGGCGATGTCTTCGCCGAGCTTGAACGCGTTCTCGGTTCCCAGGCTTTTGATTCGAGCCGCTTGGACTGCCACGGTGTCCTACCCCCTTCGCAAACAAGTTCTTTCGAACAACCAGTGTAACCGCTCGACATGCTATCCTGCGCGGCATCGTTTTCGATCTATTTGGGTCGCACATACGGGTCTTGTTCGATGCGCATCTGCCTGCTGACCAACCAGGATCTCAACGACCTCCCGGACGGCGACTGGCCCTGCGATCCCAGGCCATACCTTGCGGAGGCGACCTGGGAACTGGCGGTTCTCGAGAAGACCAACGCGGTCGAGCAGTTAATGGCACTCTCCCGTCGCCGCTTCGACGTCTACTTCAATCTCTGCGACGGATCCTGGGACGAGGAAGACAACCCCGGGATCGAAGTCGTCAAGACGCTCGAGAAGCTGGACGTCCCGTTCACGGGCGCCACGTCTGATTTCTACGAGCCCTCGCGCGAAGCCATGAAACGGGCCTGCCGCGCCCTCGGGATCGACACGCCGGCCTACGCAATTGCCCGCACGGAGGCCGACGTAAAGCGAGCCGCCGAAGATCTGAGCTTTCCCCTATTCGTCAAACACCCTTCGAGCTACGCCAGCATCGGCCTCACCCGCGACTCGAAGGTCGCGGACCCGCCGGCACTGCTCAAACAGGCGCGCATCATGATGAAAGCCTACGGCGGCGCGCTAATCGAAGAGTTCATCGAGGGTCTCGAGTGCACCGTTCTGGTAGCCGAAAACCCGGACAATCCGGATGATCCAATCACCTACGAGCCGATCCAGTTTCAGTTCCCAGAGGGCGAGAGCTTCAAGCACTCCGACCTGAAGTGGGTGATCTATGAGGAAATGGAGAGCACCAGGGTTCGAGACAGGAAGCTGTCGGCGCTGCTGCGCGACATCTCCGCGAGGTTTTTTCTGATGCTCAACGGAACCGGCTACGGCCGCTGTGATCTGCGCGTCGACTCTACAGGTCGAGCCTTCATGCTCGAAATCAACTCCAACTGCGGTCTTTTTTATCCGGCCGCAGATTCCAGTAGCGCAGACTTCTGTCTACAGGCGGAGCCCGAAGGGCACAAGACCTTCACCCGGCTGGTCATCCAGGCCGCCATCAACAGGCACTCGCGCAACTCTCCGGCCTGGGAGGTCCACGCCCGTTCCGGGAGCGACTATGGTCTCTTCGCGAGAAAGCCGATCAAAAAGGGTCAGAAGATCCTGCTCTCCGAAGGGCGAAAGCAGCGACTGGTCACCCGATCCCACGCCCAAGAGCACTGGAACAGTCAACAGCTCGAGTTCTTTTGTCGCACCGCGTGGCCGGTGACCGACGAGCTGTTCTCGGCCTGGAGCAAAGAGCCCGACGAATGGAAGCCAATCAGGCACTCGTGCGACCCCAACGCATGGCTCGTGGGTCTCGATGTGGTCGCTCGCCGGAGAATCAAGAAAGGCGAAGAGATCACACTCGACTACGCGACGTTCCACAATGAGCAAATGCCCAGTTTCGAGTGCTCGTGCGGCCAGCCCGGGTGCCGGGGGACGATCCGCGGCGATGACTACCTCGAGGACTTTGTCGAATGCTATGGCGATCACGTCTCCGATTACGTGAGATCCAAGCGAGCGGCCAAGGCGGCCGGCGCGGAATCGACCGCCGATCCGCTCAGTCGATGAGTGCGGCGCCCCAGCGGCCGGTCTCGACGTTCTCCACAACCACCACAATCCACTCTTCAGCGCCGAGTTTCGCGATCGGTGCGCGGTAGCGCCAGGGATTGTCGTCCTGGCTGGAAGCGATTTCGATTCGCTTGTGGTTCACTGTCGGGACGCCATCAGGTCGGCCGGTCGCAAGCGTAACCCGCACTCTGATCGGGCGATCCCCCGTGTCTTCTCCTGCGAGGGACTCGCGGTCCACCTCGACCAAGAGTGTTTCCACCTCCTCCGACTTCGAATCGAGAGCAGCTCGAACTTTGAGGTCGCCTGCCACCAAATCACCACCCGCCAAACGGCGAGCGCGAGCCGCGGCCACGGTTTCAGGAGTTCCGGAGCGCGCTCGGCGTGGATGACGCAGTTCGAGAGCCGAGCCCAGGAGAGCCACCTCCAGGTCCTGAATACTGCCCTGCGGCCATCCCGAGATCTGATACGTCAACCGCGCGCGCCGAGAAAGACTGAGCACGGCCTCGGCAAGGTCGTCAGAGTCCAGCACGGTGCGCCCGGCGGTGGCCTGCGCCAGAACCTCTAGGAACGCCAAGGGTTCGAGGAGGCGCGGTCGCGCCTGCGGGTACTGGGAGGCCAAGTCCGGGTCGAGCTCCACCGCATGACGGAAAGCCTGGCGGGCCTCGGCGAAGTCACCCTGCGCCTCGAGCGCACGGCCGAGGCCGGCCTTGGCCGCGGCTTGATCCTTGATGGTCCGAGGGTCTCCGGCAAAATGGTAGAGAGCCCTCTCGAAGGCTTCCTGAGCCGACTTCGGATCGTCCCCTTCCAGATAGACGTCGCCTAGTTCGGCGTACGCCCGGGCCTCCTCGGGATCCCGTCGTTCTTCGCGAATCAGGGTGCCGCCGATTCCCTTCATGGGCGGCATCCGAGCCCGGTAGAGCCACTTGCCAATCCTGAAACCGGGAACCAGCCCCGGACCGGCCGCAGGCGGTGACAGACCGAACGTCACCCAACCGTAGCTCGCCAGGGTGGCTGCGATCTCGGCGGCACGGTCGGCCAGGGACGGCGCCCCGGGGGTGACTTCGAGACCCTGCGAACGATAGAACTTCGCGGGCTCGAGATCAAAGCCGTCACTGACCCAGAACAACGCCCGCTTGGAGCCCTGAACATCCCGTTCCGACAGGTGAATCAAGAGCTCGTCGAGGCGGCTTTCGACCGCGGCGACTTCTTGCGCCACGAATGCTCGTCCGAGCTCGGCGGCGCCAACCTCGCCCAAGCCCGCGCCCATGCCCGCGCGAATCGCGTCGAGAACTTCGCCCCGAAATTCGATCACCTCGTGAACGCCTCCCGGATCGATCATCATGCCGGCCAGCTCCGCTTCCAGCAGCTCGGCATCACGAGTCGGCGCCAGCCCGCGATTCCTTCCTTTCTGCGCGACCACGAGTTCGACCTCTCCGAGCTCCACGAGATCCGCGACTCGCTCCGCCAGTTCGGCCGCCGCCCAGCGGAGGGTGTCGCGCTCGGCAAGCTCGAGATCGAAATACAGGACGATGGTCCACGGCTCGACCAGCTCACCAGGCAGTGGCTCCCCGGCCGAATCGATCAACCGCCCGATCGCACTGCGTGGATCCAAGAAACTCACGACTGGCCGCAGTTCTCCGGCGATGCGGACCTCGAAATCGTCGAGGTGCAAGCCCTTCGGCAGCGAGCGCACTTTGCCCGCCCCGCGGGGAACATCGGCCTCGAGCTCGATGAAAACATCGACCGCGATGACGCGCTCTTCTTCTTCGAGCGCCTGCGACTGGCTGAGTGCGGCGCCTGGCTGCAGCGCGACGGCCACAATCAAGATCCAGCTTCGAGCTCGCTTGGGAGCTTCGCGCATACCGCCATCTCGAAGCAAAGCCGGTGCCACGCCCCCTATCGCACGCTCTGATAGCCTGCCGACTACGACTGACCAGGAGATACGCATGCGGTGGAACATCGCCCCAATAGTGCTGGCCCTTGCCGGTGGAGCTTGCTCAGGCGCAGTCGAAACCGGCTCCGGCGAGGCTTCTTCGGCAGCGCCGAATCTGGCCTCGGCGCGAATTGTCGATCTCAGCTACAGCTACGACG
>JADFQD010000033.1 GCA_022561975.1 Acidobacteriota bacterium | reverse complement strand
TGCGGCGAGCGGGCCGTCCTTCCCGGCCGACACCTGAAACCGGTTGAAGGGCTCCTAGAAGACGTGGTGTTGTCTGCTCCTGCGGTCGGCCGCGGAGCGCCTCAGCGCGCGTCGCCAGGCTGTCCCTTCAAGCTCAGGCGGATGCCAACATCGGCTCTTCCCACTCCGAATAACCGACGGCCTTATGCAGCGACATCAACTCGCTGTGCTCCAACATGACGTCTGAGAAGTCGCCCATATCGGACCTCCTCGGCCCGGCGACTACAGATTCGGCCTGGCGGTGCGCCGAGTTCCTATTTGGGCGACTTCTCGGACATTGAAGAGACACAGTTCTGAGGTCCGGGAACAGAGGGAGTGACGCTCGTCAGGGGGCTCTGTCTCCCAACTAAGGCGCTTCAGGACGATTGGGCCTAGAATTCCCGGAGCTTCCTGTCCGAGGGCCAGGTCTTTCGCGCCCACTTCGAACCGGGCTCGGCCGTCAACGCCATCTTCATGGCGCGGCTAGGCCAGCCGCTCGAGAGCTGCAAGCCGCACCCCGCAGCCTCACGGAAAGTCCCATGCCGACGCGGGCTTCGCCGCCGTCGGGTCTCCCGCGGCGCGAGAGTCGGCCCCGGCAAACGAACTGAAAACCGCTTACGCCGACGTTCTGCATGCACCGAATGACAACATAAGCGTACTTCGGCAACCGGTGCAGCGGGTAAGATGAAGAGCTAAACAAAGGAGCGCGAGTCGATGGAGTCTGAGGATCAGGCGGAGTCAACGGGCGAAGGGCAGGCTTCGAGGGTTGATGCCGGCGTCGTCATCTCCTACCGGCGCGAGGATACCCGCGGTGACGCGGGCAGACTCTATGAGCAGCTCGCCCACACATTCGGCAAGAAGCGGATCTTCATGGATATTGACAGCATTCCTGCAGGCAAGGATTTCAGGGACGTCCTCGAGGGCACGATCTCTCGCACCTCAGTTCTGTTGGTGCTCATCGGTGACCGGTGGGCAGCTGCTACGGACAGCTGGGGCAGGCGACGCCTCGACAACGACGAGGACATCGTGCGGCTTGAAATCGCCACCGCCATTCGACAGGGCACCCAGCTCATTCCGGTTCTGGTCGGATCGGCGAAGATGCCATCCAAGAAGGAGTTGCCGGATGAACTGAAAGAGCTGGCTACGCGGCAGGCAATCTCCCTGAGTGAGCACCACTTTAGGACGGACGTACGGCGCTGTTGCACGATTCAACCCCGGCGCGAGTTGGGCCGCCTTCCCAACCCCTCGTTCACGACACCACGGCGTAGGACTTCGGCGTGCCGAGATCGGCCATGCGGTTGAGGATGTGACACCCGATCATGGCCTCTCTCGCCTGCGCGTTGCTGTTCCTCGCCTTCAGGCCACCTCCGAGCACTGACTTGTATCGGAAGAACCCGTTCTCCACGCGTGCCTGCTGTCGGTAGCCCGACTCCTTCTGCCACTCTCTCGTCGTCCGACCCTACGAATCCTCTGAAGAGCCGCTTCTCGCTGCGCCCAGGGGCCGTCCGTGGGCCCCGCGGACACGGCAGAGCGGCGAGGGGGGATCACGATCACGACGTCCTCTGTACCGGCCGCGCCGACCCGATCGTAGACCGACCTGTGGTCGTAGGCTCCGTCCGCCGTGAAACGCCGGATTGGAGCCTCGATCTGGTCGAGGAGACCAGGGAGGGTGGAGGCGTCGTCCCCGCTGCTCGCTGTGAGCTCGGCCGCCACAATGAACCCCTCGTCATCCACTCCGATGTGCAACTTCCGCCAGTCTCGGCGTTTCCTAGATGCCTTGTACTTGTGCGCGTTCCACTCGCCGGAGCCCAGGATCTTGAGCCCGGTGGAATCAACGACCAGATGGATCGGGCCGTCGTGGGCTCGGGTCAGGGCCGGCACCTCTACGGTTTGGCTCCGGCGCGAGAGTGTGGTGTGGTCTGGGGCCTTGAGATCGAGGCCCATCAGGCCGAGCAGCGAGTCCAGGAATCCCTCGGTCTGACGAAGTGGCAGCCGGAAAACAACCCGCAGCGTCAACGCGGTCAAGATCGCGAGGTTCGAGTACCGGCGCTGGCCTCCGCGAAGGCCGCTCTTCGGTGGTGTCCACGCGGCGATCGCCTCCTCGCTCAGCCAGATCGTGACGTCGCCGCGGCTCCTGAGGCCCCGCTCGTACTCCCTCCAGTTCCGGATTCTGTACTTCGTCTTGTACTTGCGATTGACTCGGCTCGACTTCTGTGCAGCCATGGTGTTGCCCCCTCGGCCTTCATCATTGATCGCGATCCGGAGCCGATGCTAGCGTGGGGCCGACGCCGATTCATGCACCAACGCCCTTCTGCGACCGTATTTTCTGCATCGCCGCGAGTTGCTGGGCAAGCTCTGCCATGCTGCGTGGGAGACCGTCCGCGAGCTGATCGCCGAAGCCACCTCCGGCGATGTCCGCCCGGGGATGGTCGCTGCCGTCCACACCGCGTCCTCGGATCTGCGCTGGCACCCTCATGTGCACGCGCTCGTCTCGCGCGGTGGTTGGGATAGGGGAGGGACATGGCCGAGGTTCTGTTCCGGCAGAAGGTCATATCGTTTCTCGCGGCGGAAGACCTGCTCTGCGCCACTCGCATCGATCTGTTGGACTCGTGGAAGTGCGGTCATACGGGATTCTCGGCCCATAAGGCGGTCACCGTTCGGGCCGATGACTACGATGGGATCGAGCGGCTCGCCCGCTGCCTGCTGCGGCCGCCCCTTTCGCTCGAGCGCTTAAGCCTCGAACCGGGCCTGGCTCGCTATCGCCATAAGCAGGCGCCCCAACGAAAGCAACGCCCTATCTGTCTGAAAGCAACGCCCTATCTGTCAACGCCCTATCTGTCGAACCGGCCGCGTCACTTCAGCACGATGGTGACCAGATCACCCCTGCTGACTTCGGCCGAGCCTTCCAGGTCGTTCTCGCCCCGGGTCGAAGCGCTTCCGTCCTGATCGAGGCGAACCATCAAAGCGCCGGACTTCGGCAGTTCACCGCCGGCCGCCATCATCATGTCCTTCGGCCCAAGCCTTACGAGGATCGGAAACGTCGGCCGATCGATGCGCTTGACCGCGACCGGAGGGCCGCCCCCGGCGGTCCGGAGAGCGACAAACAGGGTTCCGGTCTGCTGAAATCCTGGAATCACATCCGCCTCGACCCGCACCCGATACTCGCCGGGAGCCGTCAGGCGATCACCCGGCCCGAAGTCATCCATCGCATCGCCCCGGCTCGCAGCCGTGACTGCGGATGGCGCCCCGGCGCCTGGGTGCCCCGGCGGCAGCAGGCCGGTTTCTTCCGCATCGAGCATCGCCAGGAGGCTTTCGATCTCGGGCTGAGGTCCACCGACCTCGAGCGCACGATTCCAGAGCGAGGCCGCCTGCTCCCGGTTCCCCTGACGGGCAAAAATCAGCCCCTGGACGGTCATCGCGCGAAGGTGATCGGGAAACAGCTCGAGAACACGATCGAGCCGCGCGAGGGCCACTTCATCCTGCCCCATGGTCATCCGGACCACGCCTTGCACATAGAGCGCATCGATGTCGTCCGGAGCCACGGCGAGAACCGCTTCGGCCTGTTCGAACGCCGGAACGTACTGGTCGGTGCCGAGGTAGAGCAAGGCCAGCCGCTTGCGGGCGGCCTGGTCGTCGGGCCTGGACTCCAAGTGCTCCAAAATTTGTTCCACTTCGGCCGCGACTTCGGGGGACAAGGCTCCAACCGGATGCGGCTGCTCGGCGGTCGGCTGAGCGGCCCGCGGGCTCGGCTGAGCGTCCCCCTGCCCGATCATCGGATCTTTCTCGGTCGCGTCGCGTCCGGCCCAGAATACGAGGAGGGCGATCAGGGCGGTCGTAGCTCCTCCGAACGCAAAACCGGTCAGCAGGGTGCGCGCCTTACTGTGAGGCACGGCGGCCGGAGCCACCGCGGTGACGATCTCTTCCGCCTTCGAAGGCTTCTCCGGCGAAGTTTTCTCCGGCGGTTTGGCCCCCGAAGCCATCTTCGACTCGAGAGCGTCCAGTCTTTGCAGAACTTTGGCAGCCTCCAACTCGAGGTCTAGCCGCTCTCGGTCGTCCAGATCCACGGAACGTAGGCGAGCGTAGAGCTCTTCGCGGCGATGGCGGAGATCCTCGCGTTCGAGCGCACTCCGGGACGCCGCCTCGGGCTTGCCGTCCCCAGCGGAGCCGCCGACATCCAGTTTTCGTCGGGTCAGCCACCAGCCTGCGGCGGCTCCGAGCGCCAGTACGAGGAGTCCGGGAACCCAGAGTTCGGCCGTCACTCGTCGACCTCGCGGCGTACCCGCTCGGCATAGGCGGCCAGCTCTTCGGGGATCTCGCCGGCTGCAGCTGTTGCCGGTCTCTCGGCGCTTTCAGTTGTCTCAGCAGGCTCAGTTTTCCCGGTCTTCTCAGTCTTGCCGTCGGGGGGCTCCGCCGAGCCGGCCGCAAGCCCCACCCGGCGGCGCATCCGGCCTCCAATCACCATCGCCCCGGCCAGCAGCCCAACCACGGGCAGGATCCACACCACAAGGTTGAAACCCTCGGGCTTCGGCGAAAGCCGGATGAACTCTCCGTAGCTGCGCTCGAAATACTCCATCACCTGATCCTCGGTATAGCCCGAGGCGAGAAGGTCTCTGGTCTCTTCGCGCATCGCCAACGCCGAGGTGGTCGGTGAGTCCGCCACCGAGAGTCCCTGACACACCGGGCAGCGCAGGAGGGCGGCGACCTCTTCCGTCACCCGATGGAGCGTGGCTCCCGCGAGTCGTTCACCCTCCGGCTCGCCGATGAGATCACGAGCCAGGCCGGCGGCCGCTGGTTCCCCAGCGCGTGTCTCGACCGGGGCTTGACCCCAAGCTCGTGTCGCGGCCGGCCCGCCGCCGAACAGCAGTAGGCCGAAGACCATCGAAGCGAGTCTCCCAGCCCTCACAACAACGGACCCAATAACGCGTCCAGGTGGCTCGGGCTCATCGCCCCGGTCACCTTCTCGACGATTCTGCCATGGCGATCCAGAATAAACGTCTCCGGCGCTCCGTAGACACCATAGGCCAGCGCCACCTTGCTATTGGAGTCCACGAGCGTCGAGCCCCAGCCACCGCGAACCGCCATGAATCGCTTGATCTTCTCGGTTTCGTCCTGATAGATGATGCCGAGAAACTGGGCTCGGCCCTGGTAACGGCGGGCGCCATCGACAAGAACCGGATGCTCGACGACGCACGGCTGGCACCAGGTCGCCCAGAAGTTGATCAACACGGGCTGCCCGCGAAACTGCGAGAGGTTGACGGTCTCGCCATCGAGATCTAGGAGCTCGAAGACCGGTGCCTGGGTTCCGATCAGAGGCGACGGAATCTCCCCGGGGTCGAACCGCAGCGACACGGCTAGGATCACCAGCAGGGGCAACGACACGGCCGTGCCGACCACGGCCACCTTGGAATTCAGTTTCATGCCGGACTCCGTAAGCTCCGTCCGGAAAAGCCGCTCACCAGGCTCATGACCGTTCCGATCACGATCACGCAAACCCCGATCCAGATCCAGACCACGGCCGGCGTGACGATCGCCCTGAGCCCGATTCCGCCGTTGCCGTCCACGCTCTGCAGGGAGAGGTAGAGATCGTGCGTCAAGGTAGTACGAACGGCCGGCGTGCCGATCGGCTCACGCAGGCTCTGGTATTGATTGAGCGCCGGTTTCATGGTCCCCAGCAGGTTGCCGTTCTTCTCTACTTGCAGGATGGCTTGTTGAGAGGAAAGGTGAGGCTGCTGCTCGACGCCAACACCTTCCAGTGTCAGCACGTAGTCGCCGATCGCGACCGTCTCACCCGGCCGCAGGGTCACCTCTCGAGATTCCTGGTGGGTAGAGGAAACCGCGATCGCGAGAAAGGTCATGAGCAGGCCGAAATGCGCGAGGTACCCGCCCACGATGCGAGCGGCCCTCTTGTCGGTGCGACTCTTCGAGCGCAGCACCGGCTCCGAGCCACGCTTCATCGTCACCCAGAGCGCGTATCCCGTGAAGGCGGCGGTCAAGAGTAGCGGCCAGTCCCGGACACCGAAGGCGAGAGCGATCAAGAGCGCGACGACGGCAGCGGGCAGCGGCACCAGCAACGCACGCCCGACGCCACCCTTGCGGGTCTTGCCCCACGGCAGCGCCGGCCCCATGCCGATCAGAAGCAGCAGAGCCAGAAACACCGGAATCGCCATGCGGTTGAAATAGGGCTCGCCGACACTCAGCTTCACGCCCCGCACCGCTTCCGCGACAATCGGAAAAACCGTGCCCACCAGAACGGTGAACGTCAGGCTGAGCAGTAGCAGATTGTTGATCAGCACGGCTCCCTCGCGAGTCCAGACCGATTCCTCCTTGGGCTCGGCGGCCAAGCTGTCGATGCGAAGGGCCAGCAGAGTCACGACTCCCACGGTACAGAAAGCCAGGAAGCCCAGAAACATCGGACCGATCGGGCTCTGGGTGAAGGAATGTACCGAATTGACGACTCCGGAGCGGGTCAAGAAGGTGCCGAGGATGGTCAGCAGAAAGGTCATCATGACCAGCACGATGGTCCAGGCCTTGAGCGAGCCACGGCGCTGCAGGACCAGAGCTGAATGGACCGCCGCGACCGCCGTCAACCAGGGCAGAAACGAGGCATTCTCGACCGGATCCCAAGCCCAGTAACCTCCCCATCCCAGCACCTCGTAGGACCACCAACCGCCGAGCATGATGCCCAGAGACAGAAATGCGGTCGGCACCAGGAGCCAATTGCGCAGTGGCAGAAGCCAGGTCGCCCCGAGTTGACCGCGCAGCAGCGCGGCGACCGCCATCGCGAAAGGAACCGACATGCCGACGTACCCCAGGTAGAGCATCGGCGGATGAATGATCATCAGTAGATGATTCTGAAGCAGCGGATTCGGACCGGGTCCGTCCACAGGAATCGGAAGCGGCGTCGCACTGAACGGGTTGGCGACACCCGAAATCAGGAAACTGAAGAACGCTCCGATCACAAACAGCGTCGCCAGCGTGTAGGCCAGGTAATCTTCGTGGCCACGCTTCTGCAAGACCGCGACGGCGACCGTAAAGCAGCCGAGAATGAAGCCCCAAAAAAGAATCGAGCCTTCGAGCGACGACCACAGCGAAACGATCGTGATGTAGAGCGGCGTCGCAAGCGATCCCACCTGGGCGACGTACGATACCGAGAAGTCATGCGTGACCAGGGCGTATTCCATGACCAGGGTCGCCAGTGCCATCGCGGCGAAGTACACCCAGGCCAGCCGGCGCACCAGACGCAGCCCCTCGGCCGAGCGGCGGGCACCGGACAGATAGCCGGCGGGAATGCCGACCGCGCATGCCAGCAGCGAAATCAAGACCAGGATCTGGCCCAGCGTAGAGATCAAGTGTCGTCGGCCCCGAGTTGCATCGTCTTCGCCAACTCCTCGAGCGATCGCTCGTCCCCCTCCGATGGAGGCTGGTACTGATTGTCATGCTTGACCATCAGACGCTTGGTCTCGAAAACACCATTCCGCGAGAGCCGACCTTCGACCACGACGCCGATGCCCTCACGAAACATCGCGGGCGGCACCGCGCGCGCGTGCACGGGCACCCTCTCGACACCGTCGGTAACCGCGAAGTCGAGTTCCAGGCCGTCCGCGCTTCGAACCACGCTCCCCGGGGCAACCAGCCCACCGAGCCGCACCGTTGCGCCGTAGGCTTGGTCGCCGGCCGACAAGAGCTCCGATGGACTCCAGTAGTAGACCAGGTTCTCGCCGATGCCGCCGACCGCGAGAAAGATCAAGATCGCCGCGATCGCAGCTATGGCGATCGCAAAAACCGCCTTCCGGCGGGATGGCAAACGGGATGTTGCGCTAGCCATTGGAATCGGACTCCTTGTTCTTGTCCGCCTTGCGCTCTCGAGCCGCAAGCCGAGCTATGTTGAGCGCCAGTGCAACCGCGGTAATCGAGTACGCCGTGATCACGTAGGGCCAGCCGCCGATAATGACGCCCGCGGGTCCTTCAGCCATTCTGCGCTCCTTGGATTTCTATCCGTTCGGGGGGCCGCTCGGCACCCCGGCTCTTGCTCTCGATGCGAGCCCGCCAGGCGATCAGCCAGATCGCGATGAAGAGCATCGCGAACGCGTTGATCCGCAACGGAATGATCATCGAGGAATGTACCGTTTCGGGCGACGACTGCACTTGGTGCAGGCTTCTGAACCACCTGACGCAGAAATACACCAAAGGGACGTCGACATAGGCGATGATGGTGGCCACCGACGACCAGGTCGCCCGCCTCAACGGCTCCTCGACAAACGAGCGCAAGGCCAGAACACCGGCGAACAGGAGAAACATGATGAGCGACGTCGTCAGCCTCACGTCCCAGGTCCACCAGATACCCCAGGTGACGCGCCCCCACAGCATTCCCTGGACCAGCAGCAGGCCACCGAGTATCACGCTGATTTCGAGCGCACCGACCAAGCGGTCGTCCCATCGATTCCTGCCGGTCCACAGATATGCGACCGCAAAAATCATTGCGAAGGTCGAGCACAGCAGGCCAATCCATGCGGTAGGCACGTGCACGTACATGATTCGCTGTACATCGCCCATATGGCGCTCCGGAGGAGCGACGAAAAGGCCCACGTAGCTGCCCACCAGAAGCAGCAGAATTCCCAACAATCCAATACCGGTGGCTACGTTTCTCATGCTCTGCTCACTCTTCGAGTGTACGTGAAAACAGAGCCCCGCACAGCACCCAATAGACCAAATCGAAGGCAGCCAGGAGCAGGGTCCAGCCCTTGAGCTGGCTCATCGCATCGCCGCGCAGAATCAGATCGAAGCTGCGAACGCCGGCCATCAGAATCGGCAGGGTCAAGGGGAAGAGAAGCAGCGGCAAGACCACGTCGCGACCGGTCACCCTGGAGGTCATGGAAGCGTACAGAGTCCCGGGTGCGGCGATGCCTGCAGCGGCCAGCAGCCAAAGCAAAGCCATACCGAGCAGGTTCGCTCCATCCAGCTCGAGCGAGAAAAAGATCGCGGTGAGCGGCAACAAGACCGGCCCGAGCAGCACCAGCAACACGAAGTTGGCGATCGCCTTGCCGTAGAAAATCGCAACGGGATCCACCGGAAGAAGCAGCAGCCCTTCCAGAGCCCGATCCTCGGTCTCGAGCCTAAAACTCTCTTCGAGCGAGAGAATCGAGCTGAGAAGCAGGGCCACGATCAAAAAACCCGCGGCGGCCGATACTCCAACCTCGCCATCGGCCGCCACGGCAAACGAGAAGAGAACCAAGGTGACCATTCCGAACAGCGCCACGGCCAAGGTTCGCGTACGGGCACGCCAGCCCAGGAGAAGATCTTTGCGGGCAACAAACAACGTTTGCTGGAAGGTGCTCACGAGGCCGACTCCAAATCGCCGAGCGAACCCTGCCAGCTGATCTGGCCCCGTTCGATGCGGATCGCGCGATCACAGATCGGTGCCGCTCGCTGGGGATCGTGCGAGGCCACGATCAGCGCGGCCCCATCCGCTCGCAGCCGCGAAAGCGTGCTCAGCAGCCATTCACGGCCGGCTTGATCCAACGCCGTGAACGGCTCGTCGAGCAGAACGACCCGGGGATTCTCGAGATGCAGACGCGTGAGGCTCAGCCGTTTGCGCATGCCGGAGGAAAAGCCGCTCACGCGGGTATCGCGATCGGCGGCAAGCCCGGCTTCGGCCAGCAGGTTCTCGAGTTCGGCGACCGACTTACGTCGCCCGCCGAGCCGATTCCACAGCGCCAAGGTCTCGAGCGGAGTCAGCGCTTCGTACAAGAATCCCTGGTGGCCGACCAGGCTCAGATGAGAACGCGCTTCGCTGCCTGGCTGCTGCGGCGAGGAGCCGAGGATCTCTACCTCCCCCAGAGTCGGCAGCAGGAGACCGGCCAACAGCCTCAACAGCGTCGTCTTGCCCGACCCGTTGTCGCCCACGACCAGCAGTCCCTGACCGGCGGCGACCTCGAGGTCGACATGGGCGAGCGCCCACTTGCGCCCGAAACGCTTACCGAGACTTCTGGTGATGACGCTGGGTGTCATTTTTCCTGTAGGCCTGCGAGAAAATTCGCTCCCGTGGCGGCCGCAGCGACGCTACCCCGTGCAAGCCTCTCTGTCACCCTCCCGAAAGGTAGCGCCACGCCCCATGCGGCATGTCAGGGCATGCCTATCCGATACGAGACGGTCGACACGGAGGTCGACCGCTACAAACCGTACCCTCCATGCTGTAGCGGTCGAACTCTGTCTCGACCGTCTTACGCCGACATAAGTCAAAAGGGGGCCGGAGCCCCCCCCCAACAACGGAATAAACGGATTCTAGTACCTCAAGCGATACGTCAGCGTCGCGTTTCTCCCCGGTTGGGGCCGAAAGAACGTGGCGTTCGAGAACTCGGCGTAGAGTTCGTCGGTGAGGTTGTCGAGAATGAGTCCCAGCCGGTGCTCGCCGGCCGCGCCCGACTTGAAAGTCCAGCCACCACTCAGGCTGTGGATCGAGAACGATGGCAGGATCTCGCCCACCGGAGGAACCGGCTCGCCCGGGTCGAGATTGGCCCGTTGGTCACCGTTGTGTCGCAATCGGTACTCCAGCCAGTAGTCGCGTCCGGTCGGCGCCCAGCGCATGTAAAAGTTGAGCTTGTCGGCCACCGTGTCACCGGTCGGCGGGTTGGTGCTATCGAGCCGCTCCCCTTCGAGGTGGGTAAGGTTGCCTCCCAGGTGCCAGCCGTCACTGGGCCGTGTATCGACTCGCAGCTCCAGCCCCTGGTAGCGAAGGCGATCGATATTGCGCTGTTGAACAACGAAGCGCACACCGGTGTCTCGGATCTCATCCTGGGTGGCCTGTGGCAGCGTGGCGATCTCGGTGGGGCCCAAGAAGTACTGGATGATGCCGTCGTTGATGTCGTTGCGGAACGCGAACAGCTCGACCAGTGCCTTGCGGTTGCGGAACTTGATGCCGAAATCGATGTTGTCGCTTTCCTCGGAGATCAGGTCCGGGTTGAGGATCTGAAAACCGGCGCCTTCGGGTGTCAAACCGTTGAACAGGCGCTCCACGATATTGGGAGCGCGGAAGGCGGAACCGTAGGAAGCGGAGACTCGCCACTGATCCGATACTCGGTAGATGAAGCTGAGAGCTCCGATCAGGCTGTCGTCCTCGAAGTCCAGGCCCGTGATATCCCAGTTCGGCGTCGGATTGGCTCGGGTCTCGACGGTCTGGTACCGAGCCCCCAGGGTCAGCGTCGCGCGATCCGCCAATGCCAACTCGCCCTGGGCAAACAGGCCAAGACTCTGGTTCTTGGCGTTGGGCGCATTCGCCACCTCGTCGATCGAAGCGAACTCGACGGCAAATGGCGGGCCCGGGAAACGAAGCGTGGTCGTCGTCACCGACCGATCGGTGTTGACCGAGTCGTCGGTCCACCATTCGATTCCATAGGTCACTCGATGTTTTTCGTGTACCGCCTTGAGGATCTCGGTTCGCAGCCCGTAGCTGGTCAGGTCGGTGAAATTCCGAGTGTCGGCCGCGACACTCGAATCGGGAAAACCCGGAGCGATGGGGCCGATGTTGATATCGATATCGTTAACCAACTCGCGCTTGTTCTTCTGATAGTAGGTCTGCACTTCGACGCTGTCCGCAAGAACGCTATCCAGATCGGAGCCCTGGTAGCCCACGGTAAAGCGATCGAAATCCTGGAACGGATACTGGATCCGAATCCGGAACGCTTGGGCATCTCCAAGGAGATCGGGCTCGACGAATCCGAAGCCGGCATTCTTCGCCCGATACCGATTCCAGCGCACAAAAAGCTCCTGGCCGTCGGTCAACGCTCTCGAAGCAACCGCAAAAACGCTGTTGTCCTCGAGGCCGGTGTCCACGACATCGGTGGCGGTGGCGAGCTCGATCTCGCCGAAGCTGCCGCTCGGTGCTTCATAGTCGCTGGCGTCGCGAATGGATCCGCCGAGCCGAAACGAGTTGCGGTCGGACTGGCGCGTCAACGAAGCCTCGAGGCGAGTTGCCTCTCCGGCCGAGCCGTAGCGCGCAACAGCCGTGCCGACCAGGCCGCTGCCGGCCGACAGCAACGGCCGTTTGGTGAGCAGGTTCAGCACCCCACCGATGGCGTCGCTGCCGTAAAGAACCGAAGCCGGTCCGCGAACGATCTCGATCGTCTCCACGCTCTCTAAATCCACCAGCGCGGGAATCTCCCCGAAGTCGGTCTGGCGCCGGGCGTTGTTCATGCGCAGTCCGTTCTCGAGAAAGAGAATGCGCAGGCCGCGCAGGCCGCGAATGATCGGTCGCGACTGGTTCGGACCGACTCCGTTTACGTCCACGCCGGGCTCGAAACGCAGCAGTTCCGCCGCGTTCGCTGGTGCCTCACGCTCGATCCGCTCGCGCGTCAACACTGTAACCGGGATCGCGATGTCGAACGACTCGGACTCGGTTCCGGTCGCGGTAACCGTGGTTTCGCCGCTGAAATAGCCCAGGGTCGTTTCCTCGGAACTACTGACTTCGGCTGCCTCGGTATCATGAGCCGGGGAGGTCGCGTCACCTGCGGTTGCCTCGGGCACCGCCTGCGCTGCACTCAGCACGACCGGCATACCCGCGATCAGGAGAACAACAGCGGGGAAGGCGCTCATCAGGCACCTGCTGTCGATAACTAGATTTTTTTCCATTTCAAACACCTTTTAATTCAATTGCGCCTGACGATGCCGGTTGCGAAACGGCTCTTTTGGAGACGTTCAACCGGTACCCGGCGTAAATCAGAATGAGTCCCACCAACTCGGTCACGTAGAGCACTTCGACGTAGCCGGCGCGGGTCATGGCGCCGCCAATGCCGGGCAGGATCGCGCCAACCGCGATCAGAATGTTGCCCACGTAGCGGTGGCGGGAATTCGGTCTGGTTCGAAAGCGGACGGCGGAAACGATCGCGCCACCCACGAGAAACAGCACCGCATAGAGATTGAAGAACGGACTGATGGCTCGGATCCAGGTCCACTCGATAACTCGGCCGGAGAGCCGGTGTGGCTCGGACAGGCTGATATCAAGCGGAGTGAGAAAAACCAACACCGAAGCGATGGCGATCAAGCTGCAGACGATCCACGCCGACCAATCGGCGAAGCGCCGCTTCATCAAGAGGTAAATCGAGCCCTGAGCCAAGGGATAGCCACCCAGAAACGCGCCCGAAACGTACCAAATGCGAAACACCAGCGGCTGCCAGCCGACGAAAGAGGTGATCGCCTCGGTCAGCGTACCCACACCGTAGGTCGCCATGCCGATGCCCCACCACAACAGATGCCGGCCTCCGCCAGTTCGCCGGTAGCGAGCAAACAGCTCCCAGCAAAACCAAAGAGCGCACACGGTCGTTAACGCCGGCAAGCGCAGTATCAGCTCGTGCAGTGTTGAATTGATTTCTATTCCGGGCATCTTCCTCCTGATCCTCCAACGGAAGTTCGGGTCTTGATGCGCTTGCGAGCCAATCGGCACGCGCGCATCGGGTCGCCCGCAGTGAACGCGGGTCCGGGCCAAATGTAAGGCCAAATGTAAGAACGATCAGGCCGGCGGTGCGCGGGCGCCCAGAGCGAGCGGCCACCGCGAACCCGCAAAGAGCCGCGTTGCCGCCCGGCGCATTCCCAAGCAAGCGAGGTCCGGTCTGGACCTTGGCGTGAGCAGACCGACAAACACCACGAGAGCGCCGACCAGAAGGCCGACTGCCAACGGGAGCGCATCGGTACCCGGAACCGTTTCGAAAACGCCAACCACGCCGGGACCACCCGGCAAGCTGGCGATGCCGTGCATCAGCGCGACGACAATCCAAAAAGCCGCCGCTTTTCGGCCTCGAAAAACACTAATGCCTCGGCGACGAAGGTACCCGGCAGCCGTGACCAGAGCCAGCGCTACCAGCCACTGCGCCATCACCAACGGCTTGAGCAGTGTTCCTTCGACAACTCGCCGAAACAGGATCGCAATGTGCAACGCGCCGAGCGCTACACCCCCACCGATGACGAGCAGGCGACCGATTCGATGAACGAGACCTCTCACCGGAACTAAGATTATGCTGCGTACCAACATTTGACAAGCGCATTCGGCGGAGTCGGACAGCACCTGCAATCAGAAGGGCGCCCGACGGTCAAGATGCCGGCACCGAGCTTTCTTCTGCATTGGCACCGCTTGGTAGGAAGCCGATCCTCACGCGGAGTCTACACAGATGCCGGTGCTTCGGCCCCGGTCTCGACCGCGCGCCAGACTCGCATCAGGTTGCCGCCGCAGATCTTGCGGATGTCATCTTCCGAGTGTCCGCGCTCGAGGAGTGCCTCGATCAGGTTCGGAAACTGCGAGACGTCCTTCAGCCCCTCCGGCAGTGTCGGACCCACGCCGTCGAAGTCCGAGCCCAAACCAACGTGGTCGATACCGGCGATCTCGATGACGTGCTCAATGTGGTCGACCACCTCGCTGAGATCCGCGAGCGGCAGCGGATTTTCTTCCCGATAGGCCTTCAGCCACTCTTCCATCTCGGGCCCGTCCGAATCGAGCCCATTCTCTTCGGCGTGCTCCTCGGCGGCCGCCCAGGCGGCGAGCCCGGTACGGTTCGATTCCTCGTTGAGAAACGCCGAGCCGAAGTTGATCTGGATCACCCCGCCGTTCTCGGCGAGCTCGACGATCAATTCATCGCTCATGTTGCGCTCGAAACCCGGCGTGAACTTGCGCGCCGAGGAGTGCGAAGCAATCACGGGCATTTCACTCAGTTCGAGTACCTGCTCGGCAGCTGCATCCGAGAGATGGGAAATGTCGATCATCATGCCGAGACGGTTCATCTCGGCGACCACTTCCCGGCCGAATGGGCTGAGCCCGTTCCAGGTCTTTTCCTTGGCGTACGACGAGTCGCAAATGTGGTTGTTCTCCGAGTGAGTCAGCGTGATGTAGCGAATGCCGCGATCGAAGAAGTACCGTAGGTTGTCGAGATCACCTTCGATCGGCGCGCCGTTCTCCATGCCAAGCGCGAGCCCCACGACACCCTGTGGCAAGCTCTCTGCGGCATCCGGATCACTTATTACCCGAAACTTGTCCGGCCAGCGTTGCTCGAAGCTCTCGACCAGGTCGATCAAGCTATCGGCATAGTCCTTCGCGCCGCCGGTCTCCTGATAGTCGGCCGGAATGTAGATCGACATGAAAGAGACATCGAGACCTCCTGCGATCGCCCGCGGATAGTCGAAATCGCCACCCTCGGTACGTCGAGAGAGATCCTCGTCCCCGCCTTTGGCCAGTCGGTACGGGACATCGATGTGAGTGTCGACCAGAAGGAACTCGTGCGCGAGCTGATCCGCTCGCTGATGAGAACCTTCAGGACGCCCAACTTCATCTTCTTGCTCCGGCCGCGGCCCACAATGGACCGTCAAGACCACCACCAAGCCGAGCGCAAACGCGCTCGGCACCGCGCTCCAGAGGTCACGCATGCGCGAAACACTATCACCGCCGATGAGGCGAGAAGTATCGCTCTAACAAGTGAACTTATGCGCCGGCGCGCATGAAATTGCTTTACGGAGTCCTGTAGGGTACAGTTCTACGGTGCGCTGAACAGTGAGCCAGCGCACAATCTATGGTGCCAATCGGGAGGTTCCGCCCATCAAAACCATTTCCCATCCCTCTCGCAAGAGAGAAAAGCTCAACCACGCATTGATTCATCTAACCATACTTCCCTTCTCACAAGGGTAGACCAGATGTCTCATCCAACCGGTAACGGAGCCTCCCGGCACCACCATTCGATACCCAACCACTACTAATATCTCCGCTAGACCCTTTTTTCTGACAAGAAATTTGAAAAAAGAATCGGGAACACGGTTCGCCCTCCGGAAGTCCGAACACGAACCTCGCCCCCGCTGAAAGCCAATCCGGAGGGGACACGAACGAATCGTGATCCAGTGGGCGTATACTCGTCCCCTCTCCAGGAGCAACCATGGCTCACGAAAGAACCACGATCACCCGCGAAGTCCCTGCCATTCAGATTCCCGACGGGATCGAGGTCATGATCCCGGAAGGCGACGAGGTCTGGATCACTCAGGAGCTCGGTGGCAGCTTCACGATCATGACCGACCGCGGAGCGCTGTTTCGCATCGACGAGAAGAACGCCGACGCCATTGGCAAGGAAGCGCCCGAAGATGGAAGCCCCGCACTGCATGAGGGCTCGCTCGAAGATCGGGTTTGGGCCCAAATGAAGAAATGCTACGACCCCGAAATTCCGGTCAATATCGTCGACTTGGGCCTGGTTTACGACTGCCAGCTGCATGACATAGGCGAGGACAAGAGCGAGGTAACAATCAAGATGACCTTGACCGCCCCGGGCTGCGGCATGGGGCCGGTTCTGGCGACCGACGTCAAGAACCGAATCGAGGACCTGCCGGACGTTGAGCGGGTCGACGTCGAAGTAGTGCTCGATCCGCCGTGGAATCAGAACATGATGACCGAGGCGGCAAAACTGCAGCTCGGGTTCATGTAGCCTCGGGGACACCACTCCAGTGGTGTCCCCTCCCAACCGGTTCTCGAAGCCCTCCCTGCTGCTTTGCCGCGAGTCAAGGGTGCCGACAGTGTCGCACTGGTGTCTTGCTAGCTACAGGATCTCGGGGTACTTGGCCGGGTTCGAGCGATGCATGAGGCCATACACCGCTTCGAAGATCTGGTCGCGGTTGGGCTTGGAGAAATAGTCGCCATCGGAGCCGTAGGGCGGGCGGTGGGCCTTGGCGCTGATGGTGACCGGCTCGGCGTCGAGCCAGTGGAAGGCGTCCTGTTCGACCAGGACCTTCTGCATCATGTAGGCGGTGGCGCCGCCGGGGACGTCTTCATCCACGAAAACGACGCGGTTGGTTCTCTTGACCGAGTCGAGGATGCTGGACTCGTCGTCGAAGGGCAACAGCGTCTGCACGTCGATGACCTCGACGTCGATTCCGGTGGTCGCGAGGAGCTCGGCGGCTTCGAGAGCGATCTTGCAGCAGGCGGCGTAAGTGACCAGGGTGACGTCAGTGCCTGAACGCAGGATCTCGGGCACGCCCAGGGGCACGGTGAACTCGCCGATGTTCGACGGCATGAGCTCTTTGGCGCGATAGGCGTTCAGCACTTCGACCACGATCGCCGGGTCGTCGGATTGGAGCAGAGTGTTGTACATCCCTGCCGCCTGGGTCATGTTGCGCGGCACGCAGAAATACATGCCGCGAATCAGGTTCAGGATGCCCGCCATCGGCGAGCCCGAGTGCCAGACCCCTTCCAGGCGATGACCGCGGGTGCGCACGATCACCGGAGCGCACTGCCCTCCCCGGGTGCGCCAACGCACCGTTGCGAGGTCGTCCGACATGATCTGAAGCGCGTAGAGAACGTAGTCGAGGTACTGGATCTCGGCGATCGGCCGAAACCCGCGCATGGCGAGGCCGATGGCCTGGCCGAGAATCGTGGCCTCTCTGATTCCGGTGTCCGACACCCGTAGCTCGCCGTACTTCTCCTGCATCCCCGCCATGCCCTGGTTGACGTCGCCGAGTAGGCCGACATCCTCGCCGAAGGTAACCAGGTTTGGATACTTGGCGAACGCCTGATCGAAACAGGCGTTCAGAATCTCGAAGCCACGCAAGCTCTCGCCGGCATGTTCGCCGGCATGTTCCGATGGCGGGTCGTCCTGGATCCCGTCCTCGGTTCCGTATTCTGCGGGTACCACGGGCACCGCCTGCGCCGAGTTCGCCGTCGAGCTGTAGAGGTCGGAGCCGTAGCGCTCGTGGTTGACCTCGAGTTGCTGCCGCCGCCACTGGACGATCTCGTTGCGCTCCGCGAGATCCTCGTCGCGGGTCAGGATCAGGAGCTCGGTCGCCGCCGCCATCAAGTCCCGACGCACGGTGTTGGGCTGGCGATCCAAGCGGCGCTCGACCGCACGAATCTCCTCGGTGTGACCAGAGGCGGTCGCCAACTGCGAGACCCAGGAATCGAAGATCCGCCGATCGGCGTCGATCGAGGCCCGGAAGCTCTCCCAGGCGGAACGCTGGCTCTCGCGAACCGCGGCCTTCTCTTCCTCTTCGACGTTGGCCAACTCGCCTTCGGTGGCTAAGCCCTGGGCGATCATCCACTGCCGCATCTGGCGGATGCAATCGAACTCTTCCTCCCAGGCGAGCCGTTCGGCCGGCTTGTAGCGTTCGTGACTCCCCGAAGTCGAATGGCCCAGGGGCTGGGTCATCTCTTGCACGTGGACGATCGCCGGTACATGCTCGAGCCGAACGATCTCGGCGGCGTTGAGATAGGTCTCGCAGAGGCTGGGATAGTCCCACCCCTTGACGGTGTAGATGTCGATGCCGGCTTTCTCGCCCGGCGCGCGCCGGAAACCGCGCAGCAACTCGGTCATGTCGCCCTTGGTGACCTGGCACTCGTTGGGTACCGAGATGCCGTAACCATCGTCCCAGATCGAGAGCAACATAGGAGCGCGGAGCACGCCGGCGGCGTTGATCGACTCCCAGAACAGACCTTCGGCGCAGGTCGCGTTGCCGATCGTGCCGAAAGCGATCTCGTTGCCGTTGTGCGAAAAGCCTTCCAAGCCCGGCAGGTCGCCAAGTTGGCGATAGAGCCGCGAAGCATAGGCCAGGCCCACCAATCGGGGCATCTGCGACCCGGTCGGCGAAACGTCGGCCGAAGAATGAACGCTCTCGAGCATGTCTTTCCACTTGCCCTTGCCGTCCAGGAAGTGGGTCGCGAAATGGGCGGTCATCTGGCGCCCCGCCGAGCAGGGCTCGCGCTGCGGGTCAGAGTCGGCGTAGAGCTGGGCGAAGAAGCCCTCCACGGTCAGCAGCCCCAGAGCCAGGAGCAGAGTCTGGTCCCGGTAGTAGCCGGAACGGATGTCCCCGGGTCGGCAAGCTCGCGCCAGCGCGAGCTGGGCGACCTCTTTGCCGTCCCCGAAGATCCCGAATTTCGCCTTCCCTGAGAAGACCTCCCGCCGCCCGAGCAGGCTGGCCTCGCGGCTGCGGCAGGCGATCCTGTAATCCAGGAGGATGCTCTCCTCGGTGAACTGGCCCGCCGACCCCTGGGGCCGGGTGTCGATGGCTTCGACCATTGGTCGCTCAGTTGTCCTTCAGAATCTTGCGCAGGATGGAAATGTTATCGCGATGCCCGGTCAGGCTCGCCGTGACTCTGCCCCGCATCGGGTAGCCAAGGAGGTAGAGATCGCCGATGACGTCCAGAATCTTGTGGCGCACGAACTCGTCCGGAAACCTCAGATCCGTGTTGATGATATCGTCCTCACCAACCAGGATGCAGTTGTCCAACCGCCCGCCGGTCCCGAGACCCAGCTCGTTCATCATGGCGAGGTCCTTAACGAAGCCGAAGGTTCGCGCCGGAGCGATCTCCTCGAGGTAGGTCGCCTGCTTCAGAGGTCCGTACTCGCAACTTTGACGGCCAACCGGTAACGGATAGTCGAGGACGTAGGAAACCTCGAACTCGTCGGACGGCTCCAGAGTCAGGCTCCTTTCGCCGTCGCCGCCGCCGCCGCCATCGCCGTCAACCCGATACATCCGATCGATGACGATCTCTTTGCGCGGCTCATCCTGATCGACGATACCGATGTCCGACAGGGTCTTGCAAAACTCGATCGCCGAGCCGTCGAGCACCGGAAGCTCACCGTGAACCTTGACCAGAACATTGGTGATGCCGTAGGCGTGGCAGGCCGACAGGAAGTGCTCCACCGTCTTGATGCCGACATCCTTGTTCTGGAGAGTGGTCGCGTACGAGGTCTCGGCGACGACCCCGACGAATGCCGGCACGTGAGTATTGGTCGGCAGGCTTAGGAAGTGAATGCCCGAGTTCGGCGGCAGCGGCTGGATGACCATGCCGGTGCGAAGGCCCGAATGTAAACCCAGTCCGTAGAGAACGGTGCTCTGCGCGATGGTTCTCTGCGGAACATCCGAGGTCCGGAGTAGCGGTACCTCCGGCGGTGTGAAGTCGAAGTCGGCAGTGAGCCGGTCCTCGGGGTGCATCGCCGCGGCCAGCACCGGTCCGCTCACGGAAACCCTACGCCGGTAGGCGATCGCGCCCTGAACGCTATCGACCGCCTGACCATACGAGAGAGGCTTCTCGAGGTAATCGAAGGCTCCCATCTTGAGCGCCTTGACCGCGGTCGACGTGGTGCCGTGCCCTGACATCATGATCACCGCCGCCGTTGGATCGGTCTCGCGCAGCGCCTGAAGCGTTTCCAGGCCGTCCCAGTCCGGCAACCAGATGTCGAGAAACACGACATCAGGCCTTCGGCTCCGATAGAGCTCGATCGCCTCTTTCCCACTTTCGGTGCAGAGGGTATCGAAGCCCTCGTCCGAGAGCACGCTGGACAGAGCCTCGAGGATGCCCGGTTCGTCGTCTACGATAAGTACCAACTCGCTCATTGCCGCTCGCAAGAGTACCTCAACTTGCGCCGCCGTGACGCACAGGACATAGTTGAGGATTATGCCTGTAATCATCCTGCCAACGTCTCTTCGGGGCCGCGCCAAGGGTCTAGATCGCATCGAGGCACCCGGCGCAACCGTCGCCGAATGCCTGCTCGCCCTCGAACGCAGCTACCCGGACCTCAAGGGCTGGGTCCTCGACGATCGCGGCCGGATACGCCGACACGTCAACGTTTTTGTTGGCAATAGCAAGGCGGCTCTCGAACAGACCGTGCGAGCCGACGATGAGGTGCACGTTCTTCAGGCCATTTCCGGAGGAGGCCAAGTCATGCGAGACAGCAGGGACAGCGGGGATGTCGGAGACAGCGGCGAAGTTCTGGTCGGAACCAAGAAGGGGCTTATCGTCCTGCGCGGACCACGGGGACGGGCGATGAAAACCGTGAGCCGACAGTTTCCGGGCCAAGTTGTCGAGTACGCGATGCGCGATCCGACAAGCGGCCTCTACTACGCCTCGGTTACCCACGGCCAGTTCGGTGCCCATGTCTACATCGCGGAAGATCCCACCGATGACTGGCAGCAGGCCGACGGACCGGCATTCCCGGAGGGCACGGACGCCTCGGTTGACCGCGTGTGGGTGATCCAGCCGGGGCTCGACGACGGCGTGCTGTGGGCGGGCGTGGCTCCGGCCGCGCTGTTCGAGAGCCGAGACGCGGGTCGCACCTGGCAACTCAATCGAGGCCTTTGGGACCAGCCTACCCGGCCCGACTGGGAGGGCGGGTTGGGCGGGTTGTGTTTGCACTCGATCTGTCAATGGCCCGAGGATCCGGAGCGGCTGACGCTGGCGATCTCGTCCGTCGGGGTGTGGCAAACCGAGGATGGGGGCGCCAGCTGGTCGCGCTACTCGGAGGGTCTGGTACCACGCTATCTCCCCGAGGAAGCTCGAGCCGGCACGCTCAATCACTGTGTGCACAAGCTCGAACAGTCGCCGATCGAGCCCGACACCTTTTACATGCAGTTCCACGGCGGCGTCTATCGCTCCGACGACGCCGGCCACACCTGGCAGGACATCGCCGGGGTCGATCGAGAGGGCGATAGCGATGCCGAGGGCAACGCCGACGGCCTACCCGCGGACTTCGGCTTTCCGATTGTGGTCGATCCCCGAGATCCGGACCGCGCGTGGGTGATCCCGCTGGTCGCCGACCTCGACCGGGTCACCCCCGAGGGCAAGGTGCGAGTGTTCGAGACCCGCGATCGCGGTGACAGCTGGCGACCGCAAACCACAGGCCTTCCGCAGGAGAACGCCTACCTGACCGTGCTGCGCCAGGCGTTCTGCCACGACGGAGGTGACCCGCTGGGTCTGTACTTCGGCACCGAGTCGGGCGTTGTCTTCGGATCGCCGGACGGCGGTGAAACCTGGTCCGTGATCGCCGAGAACCTGCCACCGATCGGCTCGGTGAGAGCCTCCCGGTAGCTTGGGCGTGGCGGATCGACCCGATCGCTCGAGGCCTCTCCTGCCGGGGCCGCGCGAGATTCGAAGACGCGATGACTCCCTTCCCGCGGGCCCCCTTTGCTTTGCCGGTGCCCGTCCTCCCGCCGCGCTGATCCGGCCTGCGGTCGACTACCTCACCGATCGCTGCGACCTCGCACCGCTGGCCCGAGGCGCCGTGGCTGGCTCCGCTGGCTCCTCGGGCTCCCCTGGCTCAGATATTTCGCCCAACGTGTCTTCGCCGGATAGCCCGGTGGCCGAGATCCGTTTCGTGATGGCCGAGGAACTGGCGACCGAGAGCTACGAGCTTGCCGTCGGGAGCGACGGCATTCAAATCAGGGCGTCGAGCCGAAGAGGTTTGTTCTATGGAGCCGTCACCCTTCGGCAGTGGCTCTCCTCCCACAACTCGGCCGGCAGCGCGAATCCGATCCCGGGAGTCGAGATCCGAGACCGGCCCGATTTCGCGCGTCGCGGATTCTTGCTCGACATCAGCCGCAACAAGGTGCCGACGATGGAGTCGTTGCTGCGACTCGTGGACCTGCTCGCCGAGTTCAAGCTCAACGAACTCCAGCTCTACATGGAACACACCTTCGCCTACCCCGGGCATGAGGAGGTCTGGCGGGACGCGAGCCCCCTGACCGCCGATGAAATCCAGCAACTCGACGGCTACTGCCGGCTGCGGTGTATCGAACTGGTGCCGAACCAAAACAGCTTCGGCCACTTTCACCGCTGGCTGACCCACCCGCGCTACCGTCACCTCGCCGAGTGCCCCGAGGGCGTCCAGCATGCTTTCAGTGACGAAATCGAGCCCTTTAGCCTGTGCCCGACCGATCCGGCGACCCTCGAGCTACTGCGCGACCTCTATGGCAAGTTGCTGCCGAACTTCACCAGCGGCCGTTTTCACGTCGGATTCGACGAGACGTTCGAGATCGGTCGAGGCCGATCGAGCACGACCTGCGCCGAGATCGGACTCGACCAGGTCTACCTTCGCCACCTCGAGTCGGTGCGCAAGCTCGCCGCCGAGCACAATCGGCGAGTCCAGATCTGGGCCGATATGGTGCTCGCGTATCGCGGGCTGGTGGACAAGATTCCCGGCGACGTCGTCCTTTGCGCTTGGGGCTACGAAGCGGATCACCCGTTTCGGAGGGACCTCGCTTTTCTGGCGGCGACCAACTGTGAGATACACGTCTGCCCGGGCACCAGCAGCTGGTCGAGCTTCGCCGGCCGGGCGCAGAACGCCTTGATCAACCTCGAAGAGGCGGCGTCCGCCGGAATCGCCGCCGGTGCCACCGGGTATCTGATCACCGACTGGGGCGACCGCGGCCATTTGCAGCCACTCGCGGCGAGCTACCCCGGTCTGGCCGCGGGGGCAGCCTTCGCGTGGAATCGGACCGAGGCCAAGCACCGTGACCCGGGTGACTGGGCGGCGGCCATCGATCGCTGGGTGCTCGACTCACCGGAATGCGGTCTCGGCGAGGCCACCCTGGAACTGGCGAACGTCTACCAGATCACCGGCGCCACCCAGAAGAACGGAACCGCTCTGTTTCACTTGCTGATGTCCCCCGACGACGGCCTAGAGAATCCGCGGTATCGAGGCCTGTCTCGAGAAGGGCTGGACAGCGCTCGCGAGATCATCCGGTCGGCGGTCACCAAAATGGCGCGCGCCGAGACTCAGAGCCTCGAGGCACGCCGCACCCGAGACGAACTGCTCTGGGTCGCCGGGACGCTCCGCCTTGCCTGCACCGTGGGAGAAGCCCGGCTGGATTCTCCGTTTTCGGAGCTATCGGGCTTGCCGGCGGAAACTCGAGCCGCACTCGGCGGCGAGCTCGCCGAACTCGCCGAACAACGCCGCGAGCTCTGGCTCGATCGCAACCGTCCCGGGGGACTCGAAGACTCGCTTCACCTGTTTACGAAACTGGCTCGCCGACTGTAGATCTCGTTGGCTGCTCGTCCCGCCGTCGCCCGACGGGCGGCCACCTTCGGCGACCCGTTACTCGCTTCCCCGCGCCAACCGGAGCATCAGTAGGGCTGCCCTCTGGGTCTGCATCGGCAAAGTCGAAAGATCGGCAATCTCATCGACCGTGTGCCCCCCCTTCCCCATCAACCCGATGCCATCCAGTGCCATCCCCACGAACTCGGCAGCGAACGACACGTCAGCGGCTCCGGCATTGCGCGGGTTGACCGCTACCACTGGGCCGTACCCCAGGTCCCGGCTGACCCGGTCATACAGAGCCAGCAGCCGCCGGTTGCCATCGCTCGCCGCCATCGGCGGATACGATGGCGAAAAGGTGATCTCGGCCTCGGTCTGCGGCAAATGGTTGGCAGTGATCTCGCGCATTCGCTGCGTCGCCCTCTCGTACTGAGCCGGCGAAGTCGCTCGAAGGTCCCCGGTGACCACGGCATGCCCCGCGATGACGTTGTTCTTGCCGAAGGCCGAACCGCGGGCTGCGCCGGCATCGAACTCGAGTTCGGTCCCGCCCAGGATGACTCCCGGGTTGAAGGTCAGGTCTTTCTCACCCGCGAGTCCCCGCCGAAACGCGGAGAGAATCCGAGCCGCCTCGAAGATCGCTCCAGCGCCGATCTCGGGCTGAAAGATCTGCGACGAATGCGCCGGCTTGCCCTTCACATCGAGCTTCCAAGCGCCCGAGCCGCGCCGCGAAATCACCGCAGTCTTGGGATCTCCGTCGCCATCTTCGAAACCGATCGCGACATCCGCAGCTTGGGCGGCCTCGACCAAGGCCGCACGCGCGGCCTCGAGCGGTTTTCCCGAACTCTCTTCGTCGCCGGTCATGATCACGGTTACGTCCATGTCGTCTAGGGCTTCGACCGACTCGAGAGCTCTCAAAGCGTAGAGCATGATCACGTTGCCGCCCTTCATGTCGGTCGTCCCCGGTCCGCGCGCCTCGCCCTCGCCCAGCCGCTCGAAGCTCTGAAACGGGCTGTCGGGCTCAAACACCGTGTCGAGGTGCCCGATCAGAAGAAAGTGCGGCCGATCCCCGGGCCGGTCGCCCCGCCAGCGAGCCACGAAGTGCCCCGCCCGCCCGAACGTTGCGCCGTCAAGCCACTCGGTCTCGAACCCGAGGGCGTTGAACTCGTCGGCGAACACCTTCCCCACTCTTCGAACGCCTTCGAAATTCATCGTCCCGCTGTTGATGTTCACCACCTGCTCGAGGAGCGCCAGGGCCTGGTCGCTGTGCTCTGCGATCCAACGGACGAGTTGCTGCTCCGTGGAATCGAGGTCGGAGGCTCGAGGTGGCGCTGTGGGCAGCAAGGACACCGCTGCCAGCAAGACTAACGCGATCTGTTGCTGCATTGCGCGAGAGTATACGAAGCAGCGCGATCCTCAAGCAGCCCGTGGTAGAAGTCCTGTGGGCCGCTGTCAGTTGCCCCACCCTGCGGGTACAATGCTCGTGGCTTGCGACCGCTCGTATCTCACACCTTCCCGGCGCTCTGCTCGATCCTCGCCCTGCTCTCCTGCAGTAGCGAGGTCGATATCCAGAAAACCGGAACTCGCGCCGTGGTCATCGGGATCGACGGAGCCGATTGGAAGATCATCGAGGCCCTGGCCGCCGAAGGCGGGATGCCCAACCTCATGGGTCTGCGCGAACGTGGCACCTGGGGCCCGATCGAGACCCTGAACGACATTCCGCTGTCGCCGGTGATCTGGACCAGCGTGGCCACGGGCAAGACGCCCGCGAAGCACGGCGTCACCTGGTTCATGGTCGATCAACCGGACGGCACCCGCGTGCCGGTGAGGAGCTTCAACCGCAAGACCAAAGCGATCTGGAACATCTTGAGCGACAGCGGCCGCCGCCCGATCGTTCTCGGCTGGTGGGCGACGTTTCCCGCCGAGTCGGTCGGCAAGGGCGCCATCATCTCGGACGCCCTCGGCTATCACGGTTTCGGTGCGACCGCGCGCGGCGGAGACGACTCGAAGAAGACCTATCCCGCCGAGCTCTACGACGCGGCTTTTGCCCGGGTTCCGGCCGAGCAGCAGATCCCGGCCGAGTTCGTGCAACGCTTCATCCACCTGAGCCGGGACGAGTACCGGCAAGAGATGTTCGACCCGGCCCGCTTCCCTCGCCCCAACCCCTTCAACCCGATTCATCTCTTCCAGCAGTACGCGGTGACCGCTCAGGGCTACACGGCGATTGCTGAGGATCTGCTCGAGAGTCGCGGCTACGATCTCTTCCTGCTCTACTTCGAGCAGATCGACAGCTTCTCCCACCTGTTCATGAAGTACGCGCCGCCCAAGCTCGAGTGGGTGGACGCGCAGGGGTTCGACCGCTACCGCGACCTCGTCACCGAGTGGTACCGGTACCAGGACGAGCTCCTGGGTCGCGTCCTCGCCGCAATCGATCTCGAGACCACGGCCGTCTTCTTGCTTTCGGACCACGGCTTCAAGAGTGGCGAGCGCCGTATCCGCAGCGAGCAGACCGTCGACGTCAAGCGCGCCCATCTCGATCACGAAACCGACGGCGTCTTCGTCGCCGCCGGGCCGCACATCCGCCCAGGAGGCAAGATCGCCGGCGCCTCGGTTCTCGACCTCACGCCCACACTTCTCCACTACCTCGGCTTCCCGGTCGCCAAGGACATGGACGGCAAGGTCCTCGACCGGGTGTTTCTACCCGAGTTCATGGACCAACACCCGATCCGCTACATCGGGACCTACGAGGACGAGTTGGACCAGGAGACCCGCGAGCGGACCGAGGAGTACGACGCCGAAGAGCAGGCCGCCAACGAGCGGGCTCTGAGAGCGCTCGGCTATCTGGGTGGTTCCGAAGGCGGAGAGCCGGAGCCCGAAGTCGCCGAGGACGATGCCGGAGAGTCCTCGCCCGAGATGCACAACAACATGGGACGGATTCATCTGCGCAACGGCGAGCCCGACAAGGCCCGCCGGGAGTTCCAAAAGGCGCTGGAGCTGGATCCTTCGAATGCCGAAACCCTGCTCAACCTGGCCAGCATCCACCGCTTCGAGGGCCGCGTGGCCGATGCCGAGCATCTGGTGCGCCGCGCTCTCCAGGTCGATCCCAACTCGACCGGCGCGCTGTCGCAGCTCGCCGAGCTGCGGCGCGACCAGAATGATCTCGACGACGCGGTCCGGCTCTTCGAAGAGGCGCTCGCGATCGACAACTCCCAGCCCTTCCTCTACATGGGCTACGGCGACGTGCTGCAACGCGCCAGCCGCTTCGACGACGCCGAAGTGGCCTTCAAGAGTGTGCTCGAGCTCGAGCCGGACTCGTTCAAGGCTCACTACAACCTGGGCGTCACGTATGCCAACCAGAACCGGGTGGACGAGGCGATCGCCATATACAGACAGGCGCTCGAGCTCGAGCCCAAGCACCCGGAGGCGACTCTGGCCCACAACAACCTGGGCGCGATCTTCCTCGACCGCGGCAATCTCGATGAGGCCCAGGAGAGCTTCGAGCAGGCGGTCGCGCTCGGCACCGGTCACGTCGAGTCGCGCTACAACTTGGCACTGATCTACAGCGAGAACGGTCGTATGGAAGAGGCCGTCGAGCTCCTCGAGCAGGCGGCCAGGCTCGCGCCCGACCATGAGGTCATCAACACCGGCCTCGGCATGGCCTACCTCCATGTAGGCCGCTCCGAGGACTCCTACAAGAGCTTCCTGCTGGTCCGGCGGCTCTACCCGAAGAGCTGGAGGGCGCTGCTGGGACTCGCCGTACTCCATGCCGCGTCGCGCCAGCCCGACCAAGCAGAAAAGTATCTGGAGGAGAGCCTCGCCAATGGTGGTCGCGCGGCGCGAGCGGAAGCGGCCGGATTTCCCGTACTGCAGGAATTCCTGCGATAGGTGATGCGACTCGACGGGTCCCGCGGCTGGAGGGGACACCAACGAATGGTGTCCCCGAACAGTCGGGAGGGGACACGAATGAATCGTGTCCCCGATTTATCCCTCGCGCAGTGCTGCCGCCACCGGCATCCGAGCCGCCCGGATCGCGGGGAAAAGGCCGCCGACAA
>JADFQD010000163.1 GCA_022561975.1 Acidobacteriota bacterium | reverse complement strand
GAGGTTGCCGGCGCGAACCCGAGAGCCTGCGCCGTGATCCGGGTCGCGTTCTGGACAGGTTGGCGCATCGGCGAAGTGCTCCGCCTCGAGTGGGCCAACCTGGATCTCGAGCGAGGAGTGGCCAAGCTCGTTCGCACGAAGACCGCGGACGAGGAGTATCGGCAAGTGCCCGAGGAGGCTATGGCGATCCTCTCGACCCAGCAGAGAGCGGCCGGCTGCCCCTATGTCTTCCCGGGCCACGACTTCTCCGCCCACCTGACGACCGTCCGGAAGCCCTGGGTGAAGATTCGAGCCCGGGCCGGCCTGGCCAATCTCGACGGCCTGGGGCCGCTTCGCCTCCACGATCTCAGACACAACGTCGTCAGCTGGGACGTGTCCAGAGGCGTGGGCCTCGAGATCGCTGGTAAGAACGTCGGCCATCGCTCCCGGGCTTCCACGGAAACCTACGCGCACTTCGCGCCGGACGCGCTCAAACGCGCGGCTGACGAACGAGCCCAGGCGATGCGAGAAGCTATGGAAGACCACAACGCCCAGTCCGGAAGCTAGTAACCGCTCGAGACTAGAACACCCCCGCGGGTAGGCCGTGGACTACCGAACTACTACCAGCGCGAGGCCACATATGCGTTCGGCCGATTATTCGCACCCTACGGGCTCCTCCGCAAGCGCCCGATCGCTAGGAGCTCAGCCCGCAAGTCCCCCGGGCTGGCCTCTAGCCCCCGGCTTCACCGACCTCGCCGTCGAGCAAGGCCTCCAGCTTTCTCGCCCGGTCCGGATAGCGTAGCCTGCGCATCGCCTTGGCTTCGATCTGGCGGATGCGCTCGCGCGTCACGTTGAACGAATGCCCAATCTCCTCCAGGGTCTGCATGGAGTCCTCGCCGATCCCGAAGCGCATCCGCACGATCCGCTCTTCGCGCGGCGTCAGGGTCTTGAGGATCTCCGCGGTGTGCTCGCGCAGATTGCCCGAGAGCGCCGACTCGAGTGGCGAGACCGCAGCCCGGTCTTCGACGAAGTCTTCCAGGCGACTGTCCCCCTCCCTGCCGACCGGCGCCTGGAGAGAGACCGGGTAGCGGGCCATCTTCATGACCTCACGCACCCGCGCGGCCGGCAGATCCAGCTCGCTGCCGATCTCCTCGATCGTCGGCTCGCGGCCAAGCTCCTGAACCAGGGAACTGCTGGTGCGCATGAGCTTGTTGATGGTCTCCATCATGTGCACCGGGATCCGGATGGTGCGCACCTGGTCAGCGAGCGCGCGGGTGATCGCCTGCCGGATCCACCAGTGAGCGTAGGTCGAGAACTTGTAGCCGCGCCGGTACTCGAACTTCTCGACCGCTCTCATCAGCCCGATGTTGCCTTCCTGAATCAGGTCCGGGAACTGGAGGCCACTGTTCGTGTACTTCTTGGCGATCGAGATCACCAGTCGAAGATTGGCAACGATCAGCTGCTCCTTGGCCTTCTGGCACTGGGCCTCGCCGCGGCGGACCGTGCGGATCGTGTCCGCCAGCTTGGGCGCGGTGATGCCGCAGGACACCTCCCAATGCCGCAGTCTGCGGCGGTACTTCGCGATCCGGCGCCTGTGGAGGGCCTTGAGCTCGGGGTTGACGTCCCGATCGAGAGCGAGCTTCGCCCGCCGGATGTCGCTCTCCGGTCGCGAGAATTCACAGTAGATTCCCTTGAGCAACTCGATCAGCTTGTGGCGTACCTCGAAGGTATGGCCCAGAGAGCGGATCTCGAGTGCGATCTTGGCCATCAATCGGTCGATCTCGCGTTGGATCTGCTGGTGGCGCTCGCCCCCGACACGGATGCGCTTCTGCTGGTTGTGCAGCTTGCGGATGTCGAGGTCGCGGCCGGTGATCCGCGCGAACACTTCCAGCTGGCTGGCGATTCTTTCACCGGCTCGGGCGTCGAGTGCCGGTTGCTCGACCTTGTCGACCTGACCGGGCCGAGGCCGCGGCATCCGCGCGCGCGCGCGGGCGAGCTCCTGCAGGCGCAGCAACTCGCGCGACAGCTCCGGATGAGCGCCCAGGGCCACGTAGATCTGCCACTCGCCCTGCTCCAGGCTACGGGCGATCTTCAACTCGCCGTGGCGATCCAGCAGCGGCACGGTGCCCATCTCGCGCAGATAGATCCGCATTGGGTCCTTGGCCCGATCGTCGCGCGGCGCTGGGGAGGACTCCTCCATGAAATCATCGAACTTACCCGTCCCGACCTCGACGGTGGCCCGGCTGCAGTACCCCGTTGCGCCCTCGATCACCGTGATCCCGGCCTCGGCCAGAACTTCGGAAACCGCCTCCGGGCCGCCGGCCGCATCGTCCGGCAGCATCTCATCGATCTCGGCCGAGAGCAGGTACCCCTTGCGTTGGCCGAGATCGATCAGCCTCTTCAGCTTTCTGTCGTTCTGGTTAGTCATCCTTGTGAAGGGTACTGTCAAGTTAGCGACTGATGCGAGGAATGAGCCCCAACATCTTGTGGCCGAGGCCGGCGCAGTTGCCCAGACCTAGGGGTCGGACCGGTCTGTACCGCCTCAAGTTGACAGTACCGTGCCGTCTCATCGCTTGTCAGGCCGACGATAAACGACACGACCGTCGAACAGAGTCAGGTCAACCGTTGCCTCGCTGATTTCGCCGGTCGGAATCTCGAACAAGTTTCGATCGTAGATGACCATGTCCGCGCGCTTGCCGACCTCGATCGAGCCAGACCTCTCTTCTGCGTGCAGCTGCCATGCGCCGTTGATTGTGTAGGCATCGATCAGGGTCGCGAGCTCGTCAGTTTCATCATCGAATACCTCGAAATCGGATGTACTGATCGGGCCGTACGCGTCGTCTCGCGTGATGCCGGTTTCGATCGATACCAATGGATCAAGGTCACCGTAAATCCAGTCGCTGCCACCGAGCACTACCGCACCGGCCGCGAGCAATGAGCGAATCGGATAGAGCCTGGCAACGCGCTCGCGTCCGAGCGCCGGCAGTTCGAGATTGATCGTCCACTCAGTCGTATCGCCCCAGGCCAGCGTAAAACTGGCGGCGGCATTGAGTTCCGCGAAGCGCGGCATGTCGGTCGGGTCGACAAGGCCAAGGTGCGAGAACGTGTGTCGCAAGTTCCTATGCTCTTCACTACCGCGTTCGCGGGCGTACTCAAGTGCGTCGAGCGCTGCCCGTACGGCACCGTCCCCCACGGTATGAAAATGCAGCTGCATTCCCATGTCGTAGTAGCGTGCAACACGTTTGTTGAGGTCATCCGGCGATCGGTTCAGTACGCCCTTGTGAGGGGCGTTGTCATAAGGAGTCAGCATTGCGCCCGTCTCGCCTTCGAACACGCCCAGGATCTGTCGATCGTCCATGTCGTCGCAGCGACCGACGAAGATCTCCGGCCCGGAGGTGTCGACGACGACGGTGATGCCGTGGAGCTCATGCCGGTCGTGATGAAAGGTTCCCATGCGGGTATTTCATCATGGCTGCCCATTCCGGGCTACACGTCGGAGGTCCTCAGGGCTCGAGGTGGTAGAGCATCCAGTAGAGGAGCACCCCGCTCACAGACACGTAGAGCCAAATTGGGAGGGTCCATCGCGCGATGCGCACGTGCTGCTCGAGGCGGGACTTCCATCCCCGGTGGATCGTGGTAAGCGCCAGGGGAACCACGAACGCGGCGAGCACGACATGGGGAATGAGCAGAGCGAAGTACAAGCTCCGTGGCCATCCGCGACCCAAGAATGGAACGGAGCCCACCTGGTAGTGGTGGAGGAGATAGGACACAAGGAAGAGCGAGGAGACCACGAAGGCTGTCAGCATGCAGGTCTTGTGGGCCGTTACCTTTCTCCGGCGAATGCAGACGTAGCCGACAGTGAGTAGGATCGCACTCGTCCCGTTGAGGAGCGCATTCATCGAAGGGAGGATCGACGAGCCGACCTCTCGGGGCGCCTGTCCCAGGCCACCGAAGAGGACGACGGCTATCCCCACGAACACAAAAACGGTCAGGCCGGCGATCACCCAGCGGGAGGCCAGCTCACCGGTGTCGCTCCGCTCCATCGGTCCATAGCGTAGTACGAGTGCTCAGCCGCGGATAGGAAAGACGGGCTAGATGTGGCTGCGAGCCGCGCTTCTGAACGCACCGCGCGTAGTACTGCCCACCGATCCGTCGCTTGAGGGTGACGCGATAGATCATGCGGATCGGTATCAGCATACCGGATTGTGTCAGCGCCCAGCACGAGCCCGGCATCCCGCCAGGCTCTCTTGACACAGGACCGCCGGCAGCCTCACCATGGGTGATATGCCGGAGGAAGACGGTGATCTCGATCGAGCTTCGGCGCTCGAGCACCGGGTGCCGGGCAAGAGACACGGGATGAGCGGCGAACCGCGGGCTCGCTTCGAAATGGGGCAGGTGGTCGACCACCAGCTCTTCGGGTACCGAGGCGTGATCTACGACGTCGATCCCACCTTCCAGCAGTCGGAGGAGTGGTACGAGACGGTGGCCAAGTCCCGTCCGCCCAAGGACCGTCCCTGGTACCACGTCCTTCCCGACGGAGCTGCTCACCCGACTTACGTGGCGGAGCGGAACCTGGAGCCTGCGACCGAGCCGACTCCGGTCCACCACCCGCTGGTCGAGGAGATCTTCGAGGGCTTCGACGGCACCATGTACCACCTACGACGAGGTGTGGACTGAGAGCCTGGGCGGCTCGCCCGGGCGGGTTCTAGTCTTCGGGGAGGATGCAATGGACGGCGTTTTTCACGACACCGCCGCTGCCGCGTTGTTCTCGGCGGCGAAGATGAACAAGGTGAGCCTCTTCGCGTCGCCGCGGATGTTCTGCGACCTCTACTGCCTGGAGCCGGGCCAGGAGCAGCGGCCCCACCGCCATGCCGGTAACGACAAGGTCTACTACGCGCTTACGGGCACATGCCGCGTGACCGTTGGCGCCAAGACGCGGCTGCTTCGACCCGGCCAGGCGGCCATCGCGCCCGCGGGGTCCGAACACGGCGTCCGCAACGATTCCGATCAGCGGGCGACGCTTCTCGTCGTCATGGCCCCCCATCCTGACTTCAAGGGCTGAGTACCCACTTGCTACTTCCCCCGGAAGAACTCACGAGTCAGAGACGCTACTGTTGCCCGCGGCCGCCGCTTCAATGTTTCTTCGGATGGAGACGATAAGAAGGTCGAGTTTGGATGCGTCTTCACGAAACTCATGCACCAAGAGATGTGGCAACCTGAGTAGGTGGCTGCTCTTGGAGTCGATCATCGTAAGACGGACCCTTGCGCCATGATCCCAGGGCTCTGTCACAACCTTGTGGGTCGGAAACTCCGCCTTGACTCTCTCGGCGACTTGGTCAGCAACTTGCTGTGCTAGCTCATCGGCGTCGGCCATGCTTCTTCCGCTCCTCTGGATGCTCGTTCAAACGTGCCTCCACTACCGTAGCTAGCTAGGCACATCTAGGCGCTGCTACGTTCTTCTCTGGGATGCGCGGTACAGGGCCTATGATATACCGCTTTGTTCATAGTGGTCTGGTGACGATCCTTGTTCCGTGCTAGCAGTTGAGCACATCAGCGCCGTAACCTTCGCGGTCCGCGATATGGCCCGATCCGTAGCCTTTTACCGGAAGCTGGGGCTTCGTCTGATACGCGGCGGTCAGCACTCTTCGTTCAGCAGTTTTCGGTTGGGCGAGGCCTACGTCAATCTGGCGACTGCCTCATCCTACGATGGAGAATGGTGGGGTCGTGTGATCTTCCGCGTTAACGATGTCGACGCGTATCACCAATCGCTCACCGAAGCGGGATTGAAACCCGACCAACCCAAGGACGCGCCCTGGGGCGAGCGCTTCTTTCACCTCGTCGACCCGGACGGGCACGAGCTCAGTTTTGCCCAGTTGCTACTCTCGGAATCTTGAGCGGCGCTCCACGCCCGCGGATCGTTCGCCTCGTTCTTGGACCTGCGTAGTAGAGTGAATGGCGCGCTCTCTGTTTGAATGAAGGAGTGAGCAATGTCTAGATCCGTGAAGATCGCCGAGACTTCCGATCTCTCGCCGGGAGACTGCAAGTCGATGGAGGTCGAGGGGCAGACGATCGCCCTGTTCAAAGTTGGAGACACGTTCTACGCAATCCATGGGATCTGCACCCCGTATGGTGCCAAAAGTCGGCCGACATTGCTTTCGGGTCGACATCGCCCAACCCTCGGCTCTTTTTTGGCACCCTACGGGGTGTTCTGGCCCCCTTCGTCCTCGGATGTCTGGGGGCTTTCGAGCCAGCGATCTACGACAGGGTGCGACACACCACGACCCAGAGTGTTTGCTCATTGTTTGCTCGGCTCGAAATCCGAGCCGGCGGCGAACACACGAAAACCATGTAACTGTCTGAAGAATAGAGACTTAAATGGTGCCCAGGGGCGGAATCGAACCACCGACACCCTGATTTTCAGTCACAGAACCGAAGCGACCTTATCGGAGGCGATTTGTTCCAAAGAACACCGCAAGCCTGCTCCCGTGGCCAGGAGCGCGGATCTCAGTATTGGTCCCGCTGGACCCTATCTGGACCCTAATCTTCG
>JADFQD010000162.1 GCA_022561975.1 Acidobacteriota bacterium | reverse complement strand
CACGCGCACCGAGTTCCTCGAGCAGCACTCGATTGAGCTCCTCCATGGTCTCAGTCACCGATCGTCCGATCGCAATGTAGCCGAGTCGCGCCTTGACACCGGCCATGATCAGGCTCGCTCCCATGCCCTTCCCGACCACGTCCGCGACGACGAGTCCAAGGGCATCGTCGGCCCTGGGCAGAACGTCGTAGAAATCGCCGGCGACGACCCTTGCCGGAAGGTTGCGCGCGGCGAGGCGGAAGCCCTCTCCTTCCAGGGTCGGTGGTGGCAGGATGCGCCGTTGGATCTTGCGGGCGGTTTCGAGCTCTTGCTCCGCCAGCTCTTGATCCTTGATGCGAGCCATACTCTCCTCGAGCCGGCACTTCATTCTCTCGTAGATGACGAAGACGCCGCCGCCGATGAGGAAGAGGATGCCGGCGAAGGCTAAGCCGTCGCTCCAGCCCCGAGTCTCCATGCGGAGGTAGCCGAAGGTCAGCCACTCGAGGCTGTGGGTACCGAGGAAGAAGCCTACGCCGCCCGACACGAAGAAGATCAGGCCGAGGGGCAGCCAGAGCTTGAGGCGGGCCTCGAAATCGAGGAATGGGCCGAGGAAGCCGAGCGCGGTCATGCAGGTCAGGTAGACACAGAAGCTGATCCACGCCCCGATCGCAACCTCGGGCAGCAACGGCCCGGTCTGCTCCCGCAGCCACAGAAGGAGCCCGACCGTGCCGCCAAGGCCAAGGGCGAGGCCGATGTTCTTCGTCCACGTGCTCAAGCGCTGTGGCAGGAACCTGGTGTCTACCATCGCTGGATCCTATCGCGGGCTCGATACACCTCTCCCATACCGCCCTTGCCGAGCAGGCCCGACGATCTCGTAGGGACCCAGGCGAGTGCAATTCTACCTTCATGGCTTCGGCGGAGGTAGCTCCCCCCCAGGTCCAGGTTCCCCCAGATCCAGGTTCCCGCCTAGAGGTGCCCTAGAGGTGCTGCCCTAGAGGTGCCACCCACTTCTCAAGTCACTGACTGGTATGGACTTAGCCAGCAGTTCGTCTTAAGATTGGGCTTATTCCGAGGTCTCAGGGCCCACTAGTAGAACGTGAGGCCGGCTTGCGTATGACCAGCGTCGGGACTTGGGCTGAAAACGCACCGCGAGGAGGCTCTTGACCCATTCTTCTCGAGGAAAGACAGGGCTGCTGGCGTGCTACCCTTTCCGGTGATGGAAGAGGTGATCATCCTCCGCAAGCCGGCCGAGTACACCCTCGATGAGCTGGCGCAGAAGGCCGCCGGCCCGCTGGCCGCCAGCGGCGCCGAGCGTGCCGTAGCCTTCGGCTCGTGGGCCGCCGGCACCGCCGACGGCTACTCGGATCTGGACCTCGTGGTGGTCCTGGAAACGGATCTGCCGCGGCTCGAGCGCGGACGGCTGCTCGCTGAACTCATCGAGGCCCTGCCGGTCGCCGTGGATCTACTCGTCTACACGCCCGAGGAGTTCGCGCGGGGAATCTCCGCGAAGATCGGGGTCTTCGACGCCATCGCCCGAGAAGGCGCGACGATCTATGCACGATCCACAGCGTGAGAGCCGTCGCTGGCTGGCAGCGGCACGCGAAGACCTGGCCTTCGCCCGTCACGCGGTGGATGGCGGCTTCTTCGCACCGGCCTGCTTTCATGCCCAGCAGGCGGCGGAAAAAGCGGTCAAGGCGGTGCACTACGGCCGCGGTTCTCGTGCCGTTATCGGGCACAACGTGCGCGCCCTGATCGCCAGGCTCGAGCCGCCTTCCGAAGCCCTGGACGGCCAGATCGATGCCGCCCGGGAGCTGGACCTCTTCTACGTGCCGACCAGGTACCCGAACGGCCTCGACGAGGGGACGCCCGGCGAGGCTTTCTCGACCGATCAAGCCGAGCGAGCCTTGAAGCTCGCCGCGGCGATCATCGAGGCTGCCGAGAACTCCGGCCAACGGGCCTGATAACTCCTGCACCGAGAAGGTGCCATAGTTTTCGCGCCGCCCTCGGCGACGAACGGCAGCCCCTCACTCGTCCCTTCCGAGGTCTCGGCACTCACCGGTCGTAACCGAGCTCTAGCGGCCCTCGTTCTCTCCCCAATGCTTCCGCCACGAGAGCGGCCGCATGTCGGTCCAGACCTCTTCGATGTGGTCCAGACACTCTTTCTTGCTGCCGGTGAAGCCGGCGTCTTTCCAAGGCGGGGGACTCTTGCGATCGGCAAACCAGATCGAGTACTGCTCCTCGTGGTTGACTACCACCCTGTAGCTTCGCTCGTCCTTCATATCGTTCCAATCGCCCCACTCCCTGTTCTTGCGCCAAGACAGCGGCCGCATATCGGTCCAGACCTCCTCGATGTAGTCCAGGCACTCTTTCTTGGAGCCGCTGAAGCCCGCGTCCTTCCATCCCCTGGGAGCCTCCCGATTGGCGAACCAGATCGAGTACTGCTCCTCGTGGTTGAGGACTACCCTGTATTCTCGATCGTCTGCTTGATCGTTCCATCCGCCAAAAGCGGGGCTGACCAGCAGCACTGCGACTGCAACAAGCGCGGAAATCCTCTTCATCGGTTCCCTCCTCGGTTTTCAAATGAACGGACAATGCCGAGAATACCCTGAAGTACAATGCAAATCCGTGAGCACTTCCGAAGCTTCTGCATAGGACCCGGGCACGGACTGGAAATTCTCGCCTTGCATGCCGGGGTAGCCGAAGCCGAATGAGACCGGGAAAGTCCACTCCCCGCAATTGTTCAACGAGGCTCAGCGGATCCGCCGCCGCACGTAGTCGGCGGCGGAAAACCAACAGGCGGGATCGTCCGATTCGACGTAGGGCTCCGGACCGGAACTCGCGTATTCCTCCAGCAGGGTCTCGGGAGAATTCCCGCTCTCGCCAATCGACAGCAAGAAGTCGTCGACGATTTTCTCACACGCCGCTACCGCACTGGCACAGTCGCCGAACTCACCGAGTACGTATTTCTCCGCGTCCCCCATGAGGTGGAAGCTGCTGTAAGCACAAACCGTGTACCGGTATTCCAACTCCGAACTCATGTCAGCTCAGGATCGCCAGGGTCGATTATCCGGGGACACGGCAGGGTCGCTCGAGGGTGGCGCAATAGATCATGTGGATCGGTATCAGCATACCGGATTGTGAGAGCGCGTTCGGGAGACGGGAATCTCCACAATGTCTGTACGGCCCGCTCTCTTGACACAGGACCGCCCGCAGCTTCACCATGAGGCGATGTGCCGAAGGAGGACGGTGGCCTCGATCGAGCTTCGACGCTGGAGCACCCGGCGCCGGGCTGGAGGCACGGGCTGAGCGACGAACGGCGGGCTCGCTTCGAAATGGGGCAGGTGGTCGACCACCAGATCTTCGGGTATCGAGGTGTGATCTACGATGTCGATCCCACCTTCCAGCAGTCGGAGGAGTGGTACGAGACGGTGGCAAGGTCCCGTCCGCCTAAGGACCGCCCCTGGTATCACGTGCTTCCCGACGGAGCTGCTCACACGACCTACGTGGCGGAGCGGAACTTGGAGCCTGTGACCGAGCCGACTCCGGTCCACCACCCGCTGGTCGAGGAGATCTTCGAGGGCTTCGACGGAACCATGTACCACCTACGGCGAGGTGCGGATTGAGAGTCCTGACCGAGTGCGGTCTACGCACCGGGCATATTTGCAGAAACAGGATCAATCCAGTACCATATTGACGATGCCAACCGTGACCACGATGCGATCTTCCAGCGGAACGTCCATGAGCGGAGGCCGGCTCCTGTGTTGCTGTTGTTGCCACAGAGTTCGCTGGCTCCGGCATGAGTCCCGACACTGAACCACCAGATCATTAAAGGACGAATCGACCGCCGGGCCAGCACCGGCGGTTTTTTGTTGCCAAAGGCACGGAAGAAAACCCAAGTGAAACCTCTCCTCACAGTTGAAACAGCTCCCACACAACTGGGCCTGCCCGCTGCTCTGCGCCAACAGCTCTCGCACCTCGCCGAGGCAAGCTATCCCTTCGAGGCCTGCGGTCTGCTAGTGGGTCGGATGGGAGACACTAGGATCGATACGGTTCGCATCTGCCCTGCGCGGAATCTCAATCGAGAGCGGCCGGAGGATCGGTATCTCCTCGATCCCCAAGATTTTCTCGCCGCGGACCAGGCGGCACGCGCCCAGGGGCTCGAGATCGTGGGGTTCTGGCACTCCCATCCGAACAGTCCCGCCTACCCCTCGCAGACCGACCTCGAGGCCGCCTGGGAGGGCTACTCATACCTGATCATCTCGACGACCGGCGACGGCGCCGAGGGCGCCGGAGCCTTCCGATCCTGGCGCCTGATCGACAATCGCTTCCTCGAGGAAGCCATCGACACAGGAGGAAACTGACCATGAGCCGAGCCACTGTACGAATCCCCGCGCCGCTTCGCACCTTCACCGGGGGCGCCGCCGAGGTCGCCGCTGAGGGGGCCACGGTCGGCGACATTCTTCGGTCGCTGAGCGAGGCGCACCCCGAACTGAAACGACAGATCTTGAACGACGAGGACGAGGTGCGTGACTTCGTCAACATCTTTGTAGATGACAAGAACATCCGATCGCTTGACGCCCTCGCGTCGCCGGTCGTTGAGGGCGCGATCATCCACATCGTGCCCGCTGTTGCAGGAGGTGGGTCATGAGAGCCAGCCGTCGAAGGTTGCAGGAGCTCAAACAGACGATAGGCGAAGTTACGGTCCAGGAGGCGTTTTCTGCCCAGCAGCGCGGAGCGGTGCTGATCGACGTACGCGAGCCCAACGAGGTCGGCGCGGGGAGCCCGGTCGAGGCCAAGCGGATCGTGCGCGGGTTTCTCGAACTCAATATCGAAGACCTGGTGCCGGAACTCGACACGCCCTTGCTGGTGATGTGCGCCGGCGGCGCACGCTCCCTGTTTGCGAGTCACGACCTCCAGGAACTCGGGTATTCGGCGGTTCGCTCGGTCGCCGGCGGGTTTGGGGCCTGGCGCAACCAGGGTCTGCCGGTCGAGGTCCCGAGGGTGCTCTCGAATGACGAAAGGGAGCGCTACAGCCGCCACATCTCGATCCCGGAGGTCGGCGAGGCCGGGCAACTCCGGCTCCTGGCGAGCAAGGTCCTGCTGATAGGCGCCGGGGGTCTCGGCTCCCCCGCGGGGTTCTATCTCGCGGCCGCAGGCGTAGGCACCCTCGGTATCGTCGACGATGACGTGGTCGACCGCAGCAACCTGCAACGGCAGATTCTCCACACCGACCAGCGCATCGGCACCCCGAAAGTCGAGTCGGCGTCGGCCACCCTGTCGGCGTTGAATCCGGCGATCCGGATACGCAGCCACCCCGTGCGGCTTACGAGCGACAACGTCGAGGAGATCTTCTCCGGCTACGATGTCGTGGTCGACGGGTCGGACAACTTCCCGACCCGCTATCTGGTCAACGACGCCTGCGTCAAGTTGGACATTCCCAACGTGCACGGATCGATCTTCCGCTTCGAGGGGCAGGTCAGCGTTTTCTGGCCGGGCTACGAGCAGCGCCGGGGACCTTGCTATCGGTGCCTCTTTCCCGAGCCGCCTCCACCGGAGCTGGCGCCCTCGTGCGCCGATGCGGGAGTGCTGGGTATCCTGCCCGGCGTGATCGGCACCCTGGAGGCGGTCGAAGCGATCAAGATTCTGCTCGGGGTCGGCGACCCGCTGGTGGGACGCCTGCTCCTCTATGACGCCCTGAGCCAGCGCTTCACCGAGCTCACAGTCGATCCGAGACCGGACTGCCCTTGGTGCGCCGACGGCGCGGTGATCAGCGAATACCCGGACTACGAGGTCTTCTGCGCGGCGCATGCTAGTTGAGACCTCATCCCCACCCGGGGTGGCCGAGCGGCTTCTAGACGCGATTGGCGGGACGCCTCTCGTCGAGATCGATCTCACGCCCTGGGAACTGCCACGAGCCCGCCTGTTCGCCAAGCTCGAAGGAGTCAACCCGGGAGGCTCGATCAAGGACCGCCCGGTGAGCCGCATGGTCGCACGGGCGCTATCGGAGAATCGTTTTGCCTCCGGGCGGCGGCTTCTCGATTCCTCCTCCGGGAACGCCGGGATCGCCTACGCGCAGATCGGGGCGGCGCTAGGCATCCCCGTCACCTTGGTGGTGCCGGGCAACGCCAGTCGTGAACGGCTGGAGCGGATCGCCGCCCACGGAGCCGAACTGATCCTCACCGACCCGGTCGAGGGCTACGACCATGCGGTCTATACCGCTCGCCGCCTGGCTGAGAAACACCCCGACCGCTACTGGCACTGCGACCAATACGGCAACGAGGAGAACTGGCGAGCCCATTACGAGGGGACGGGCCGTGAGATTCTGGATCAGGTCCACCAAGCGATCGGCAAGGTGCCCGATGCCTTTGTGGCGGGCGTGGGAACCGGCGGCACCGTCACCGGGGTCGGCCGGCGGCTGCGGCGAGCGCGATCCGACCTCCACATCGCGATCGCGGTGCCGGAAATCTTTCCCGGCATCGAGGGACTCAAACCGCTGGGTCACCCGGGCGATCTGGTACCCGAGATCCTCGACAGCTCGCTGATCGACCGTCG
>JADFQD010000161.1 GCA_022561975.1 Acidobacteriota bacterium | reverse complement strand
CCGGTTTTTCTCCACCAACTTCTCGAAGCATCGCTCTCGCTTCCAGAACGCCAGAATCTTCCGCTCCACCACCGGCAGGTCCAGTTGTGCCATAGCCGGTTATCCTAGCCGCGCTTGGGCGGCCGCGGGGACGACCCTGTCGCCGGCCCGTTTCGGTTTAGCTCAGCTCGGCGCCTCGATCAGGGCGACGGCGAGCGTGATCTCAACCTCGTCGGCTAGCAGCAATCGCCCGGCCCAGGTGTCGTTCCAGGTGATTCCAAAATCGGACCGGCTGATCGAACCGGAAGCCTGAAGGTCGCGGCGCTTCCCTTGAGCGCTCTTGCGCTCGCCTGCGTAGAAGGCTGACAGAACCACCTCGTGGGTGATTCCTCGAATGGTCAGGTCGCCGACCATGCGGTAGGTCGCGGGCCCCGTCCGCTCTACGAGCCGGCTCTCGAACCGCATCTCCGGGAACCGCTCGGCCGCGAAGAAGCTCTCGCTCATCAGCTCTCGGTCGCGATCCGGGTGCCCGGTGTAGATGCTGGTGACATCGATCGAGACCTCCACCGTGGCGTCGGTGAAGTCGTCGCCCGGGCAGTCGACGGTTCCATGGAAGCGGCCGAACCGTCCGGTGACCTTCGAGAAGATCAGGTGCCCAATAGTGAACTCGACCGACGACGGCCCCGGAGCTAGCCGCCAGATTTCCGCCGCGGTGGCGCGCGGGACGAGAACCAGTCCGGCGAGCAGGAGCGCGCTCAGTATTGGGCTGGTGGAGCCGGCGGCGCTCGCGGCGCCCTTGGTCTGGCTTCGCATATCCGGTCGGCCTGTTGGCGACTCTATCCTACGCCCTTCGGGCTGCGGTCCCTTCTCGGATGGACCAGACGCTCTGCCCGAGCTGCCGCTGCTCGAAGATGCTATAGGATCTTCAACTCCGTGGTGAACCGTACCCCCAGTCACTTCGCCAGCCTTCCGGTTGGGGTACTCGCGCTTTTTCTGGCCGCGTGTAGCGGCGGTCCTCGAGATGCCGGAGAGTGGCCCCAGTGGCGCGGTCCGACCGGCACGGGAGTCTCGTCCGCCGAGGGTCTTCCGCTTAGTTGGGACCAGGAGGGTGCGGGCGTTCGTTGGCAGGTGGAGGTGTCGGACAAGGGGATTTCCTCGCCCATCGTCAGCGGCGGACGTGTCTTTCTGACCAGCGAGGAGCAACAAGGAGGCAACACCGCACTGAAGGTCGTAAGCTACGACCTGGCAACAGGCGCTCTTCAATGGCAAACGACGGTCTTTACCCGGACGCGAGAGAAGTTCCCTCCGCGCTCGATCGCCAACAGCCCGGCCGGACCGACCCCGGTAGCCGATGGCAAGTTCGTCTACGCCTACTTTGGCAGCCATCTGGCGGCGCTCGACTTTCGCGGACGCCTGGCATGGCTCGAGGAGATCGATCCACGCTATCTGGACGACGTCTGGTACGGAGCCTCGTCGTCGCTGGTGCTTGCCGGCGACCGGATTATCGTCTTCCGAGACCGTGAGAAAGCCAAAGAGGGCCAGTTCGGCTGGATCGCCGCATTCGACAAGAAAACCGGACGCCGGGTCTGGAGAAAGCAGTGGCGCGACACCTGCTGCTCCTACACCACGCCGCTAGTGCTGGAGCGGGACTCGGGAACGGAGCTTGTCGTCTCGATGGCGGGCAGGCTTGCGTCTTACGATTCCGACACGGGTGAGTTCCTGTGGCGGCGCCATCACGTACTAGAGCAGCCGGTGGCAAGCCCGGTGGTGATGGATGATCTCGTCTGCGTGGCCAGTGGCGCACATCTCAACAAGGGTATGGCCTGCTGGCGAATGAATGACAGACGGGGCAAGAGGCCCAAAGAGCTGTGGAGATCTGCCAGGGCGATTCCCGAGACCTCTTCGCCCGTTTTGTACAACGGTTTTCTGTTTACCCTCACTGAGAGGGGAATCATGAGCTGCTACAACTCGGAGAGCGGCAAGCTAGCCTGGCGGAAGCGCATCGCCGGGGGTGTCTACCACGCTTCGCTGATCGCCGGAGACGACAAGATCTACGCCTTTTCCATGGGCGGTCTTGTGTCCGTCATCGCCGCGGAGCCACGTTTCAAGACTCTGGCCGAAAACCAGCTTCCGGCTCGCGGTGTGGTGGCGTCTCCCGCGATCGCGGGCGGCTGCCTGGTGGTGCGAACCGCCGAACACCTCCTCTGTATCGATGGAGCCGGGACCGACAGCGAAGCGGCTCACGTTCTTTGAGCAACCCGGTGACTTTCACCCCAGTCCCGGAATCGGCTGAGCGCCCAGGCCAATGCCGCATCCCACGAGCGTCGAACTGTTCGCTGGGGGCGGCGCATTCCCAATCTGCCGCATGGCCGCCGTACGGCTACCGCTGAATTTCTCCCCTCGCAAGGCGCCCTGCCGTGCCAGGCGTGTGACATGCTGGGGGGTGTAGCCGAGCATTTCCGCAGCCCTCGCTGCCGTAAGAAGCTCTTGCTCTTTCATGGCGGATGCTCGCATGCGAACACCGCGACTATGTTCTCACACGAACATCGAGTCAAGTGACTCTTGTAGCTGCTCAATCGTCGTCGCTAGACGAAGGTTCGTCGTCAAACGTGATGGCTCGCTGCTCGGTACGCTCAAGGTCTCGCAGGGCTCAGTCGTGTGGTTGCCCTAGAACACCACCTACGGACACAGAATGCGCTAGCGAAAAATTGTGGCATAAAGCGGTGACAGGCTACTCATTTCACAAGATGTCAGAGTTCGTTGGCTTCTTACCAGACGATGGCCCGCTTTCAAGTCGTCACCTAACGCAGGGCGGCTCGCGCTGAGCGCAACGACGAAGAAGCGGCGGCCCTCAGACGGCACGGGCGTGCCGGCCGACCTCTCGGTTGCGAGAGGTTCATCGACCGGCTGGAGAGAATCACAAGGCGGCGGCTAGGACTCCGAAAAGTTGGACGCAAGCCCAACGAGAAATGAGTTGCCTGTCACCGCTTTGACCAACGTTTTGTCCTGTCGCCGGCAGCCGACAAAGGACGAAGGACGCTTGTAGTTGTCCCGGCATCGAATTGTCAGCGGGACGCGGATGTCCCTGGTCAAGACTTGATCGGCCCGTGGCGCAGTCTGGTAGCGGACCTGAATGGGGTTTAGGGGGTCGGGGGTTCAAATCTCCCCGTCCCGACCAGTTTTAGACTCCGATCACTTGCTTGACGTTCGCTGTGCGGCGAGCACGAAACGAACGGAAGTTGTCCTGTTTCCATGCTTCGCGGAGTTCTTCGGCGGCCGCGAGTGAGCGGTGTTTGTAAACCCCAGGCGGAAAGTGAGGGCGTGTCGTTCGACGGGCAAACTCCCACGTCCCACGAATCGCGCGGAAGAGGCCGGGATCGCCTGGCTCGCGCCAAGTCCGGTCGTCCATCTCGCTCACATGCCGATACTTGTAGACCGGCATCATTCCTCCTCGAATCCGAAACGCCGCCGCAGTCGCTCAGCGTCTCCCCGATCGCGTAGTCCGACCGTGTCCTTTTTCATTCGGTACAGGGTAGCAGGAGTGACGATCGAGACCTCGAGACCGTCGAAGTCGATCCTCTCTGAGTCCAAGTCCTCAAAGCGGAATGCCCTGCCAAGTCGAGTCAGGATGTCTATATGCAGATCCCCGTCAGGAGGAACGTACTGCACTGCGGGGTAGTCTCCAAGAAGGTCCTCGGCTGTGATCTCTTCGATGTGGGGATCATCGAAAACGGTCTTCAGCGCCGCTCGCAGTCGGCGGATGTTCTCCTCGGTGGGGGCTACGAAGATGTCCAGATCCTCCGTCGCGCGAGCCAATCCCTGAAGGTTGAGAGCCACCGCGCCAATGATGGTGTACTCCAGACCTTCGTCTTCGAACGCCGCAAGTACTTCGCGAATCTTATCGAAGTCCACGCTGGTATTCTACTCTGGGCCGAACAGGAGCCGCCAAAGGAAATCTATTCCGGCGAAGCAATGGAACCTCTCTCTGGAGCCCGGGCTCGAGCAGCGCGTCGACCTCCTGCCTCCGAGTGCTATTGTCTCCTCATAAGTCGCCGATAGACTGCGCCTTGAAGCCAAAGGAGGTTTGCTTGTGAAGAAGCTACTCGTTCCTGCCCTCTTGTGCTCCGTCCTTGGAGCCTCGCCGGCCTGGGCCACGGAGGTCAGCCGCCAGATCACCGACCTGGTTCTGAGCGGCGATGTCGAGCCGCCCCGAGTGTCGTCACGGATAACCGACGCCGGGTCGCTCAGAGGCCTGCTTTGGAACTACATCAACACGGGCAGCTTCGTTAATGCCCAGGAGCCGGGAATCCTGGCCAAGAATCCTTTCTATCGGCAACAGGCGGGTCCCGGCTGGTTCCTCTTTCCAGCCCTTCCGACGCAGTCGCCCACGGCCTACCTCAACCGCCGTCTGGGTTTGCCGGTGCATGGCCGCTGGATCAGCACCTACGTCAACACCATCGCTCTTCCTTGCATCAAGAACGGAACCGGGTGTCAGCCGGCCCCGGGGTCCCAGACTCGGAAGTTGCTGCCCGGCTCGATCCTCGTCAAGGAGAACTACCCAAACATCAAGTCCGGCATCACCGTCGCCCAACGCTCGACGCCCGGGGTCATCACGGTGATGTGGAAGCCCTACCTGGGCTACTGCGGCACGAAGTTGCCCTTCAATGGCCCGCCGCTCGGCGAGACCGCGCCTCCCGAAGCCGAGAACTGCTTGGGCGGCGAGTGGCTGTACGCTTTCTTCATCCTCCAGAATCCGGTCCTCGACAGCGCCAAGAAGGTGCAGGAGTTCGACCAGAGCGTCACCGCCAGCAACAACTCGCAGGCGTTCTGCGTCAACTGCCACGCTCCTGCCTACGGCGCCGACTACCTGCGCGGCCTGCTCGCCCAGTGGCGCGAGCCGGTGCCGCCCGGCACCACCACGACGTCACCTCTGAACCCCGGGCAACCCGCCGATTTCTGTATCGGCGAAGTGGCCTTGAGCTCAACGGTCCCCTCGGACGTGCCACTGAATCCCTGGGACGTGGCTGCCAACTTGCGACAGCAGATGTTCGACTGTTTTTCCTGGCGGAGCTTCATCGCTCTCAACTGGCCGGGGAGCTGGGGTGACCGAGGCGTCGCCCAGAACGTGGCTTTCGGCGATTTCGGTCCCGAAACTCCCGAGGGTGTCAGCGACACGCCCGCCGTCTGGCAGACCTATCGCGCCACCTGGGAGGTCTTTCAGCCCGATCGCGGCGCGACCTGGAGTCCACCTCGGCAGTTCAACGGGCCGCGCCCGGCTCCCAAGGGAAGAAACTGCCCGTCCGATGAGTCCGGCATGCTGACCGTCAGTAACCCTGTGTTGACCCAGATCGCCAAGAGCCGAACGGCCGGTCTCGACAGTGACGTCGGTAATGAAACCGGTCAAGCCTTCGCCGGGCAGTTCGGCTCCCTGGCCGATCGCAACGGCAGCCTGGTGCGGTACGAAGTTTCGATGAACGCCGAGGAATTTGGCTATCTCGTCCAGAACGGATTCGCCGACAACCCGAATCTCACTCCCGGCGGTCCGGCCGATGGAGTTGCGAGCTTTCACGACAATTCGATCGAGATCAAGGCCGGATGGAAAGAGCTGTGCACGGACGCCTCGACGTGTCTGGTGGTCGACGATCCCAAGCGTTACTTCGCCCGCGAAGTCATCGTCTTTGATGAGTTGACCGGCGAGTGCGACCCCGAGCCCCGGTTGATGGGCCTGGTCGGTTTGCACATCGTCCAGAAGACCCATTGGGCACCTCAGTGGATCTGGACGACCTTCGAGCAGATCGACAACGTAGAGTTTCTGCCGGGGGACCAGGTGTTTCGCGAAATCCCGCAGATCGAAGCTCGCTTCCACGACACGAGCTGCGAGCAGGACTTCGATTTCTGCGTGTCTCGGCCGTTCCTGGTCGGCACCGGTTTCAACACGACGCCCGCCGCGCCCTGTTGCCCGAACGTGACCCTGAACCGGTTTTCGGACTTCGGATTCTTCGAAACCAACCCCAAGACCGGCAAGCGGATTCCCGTGCCCAACCAGCTCACCCGGCTCGACCCCATCCAGGGCTCCGGCCTCAACCAGAAGTTCCAGAGCTTGCTCGCGAACAACTTCTCGGAATCCCCGTTCAAGTACTACGTCCTGGTCAACACCCAATGGCCGTTGAACGGTCAGGACTTCGCTACTCAGAAACCCAATGCGAGGCGCTGCGCCTACCACGCGGCCGACGGCGTGCGCTCTCAGCGGGTGGGGCAGGGCTGCTACACCCTGGTGCCAGAGGATCTGCGGAACTCGGTGGTCGAATCCTACATGGCCGACTACTACAACAATCGTTCCGGTCAGCCCGTACAGCGCAGCAACCGGAGCTGTATGGGCTGCCACGGCGACGCCGGAGCCGATTTCAGCTACATCTTTCTCGACGCGGTCGAGCAACGGGTGCCGATCCAGACGCCAACCCTCGGCCAATAGCCGCAGCTCCTGCCTCAGCCAATGGAACCGAGGAGTCCGCGATCGAACAACCGATCGGCAAGGTTTCACCCATTTTGCTGCGCCGGCCCTACC
>JADFQD010000160.1 GCA_022561975.1 Acidobacteriota bacterium | reverse complement strand
TGACCGACGAGGGGATCGCCGATACCGTCTATATCGAGCCCCTCACCGTCCCCGTCATCGCCCGCATCATCGAGCGCGAGCGGCCGGACGGCCTCCTGCCCACGCTGGGCGGCCAGACCGGCCTCAACCTCGCCGTGGAGCTGGCTGACTCCGGCGTCCTCGACCAGTACGACGTCCGCGTCCTCGGCACCCCCATCGAGACGATCCGCCGCGCCGAGGACCGCGAGCTGTTTCGCCGCCTCCTCACCGATATCGGCGAGCCGCTGCCGGAGAGCGTCACCGTCACCTCCATCGCTCAGGTGAAAGATGTCGTGAAGGAGCTCGGCCTGCCCCTCGTGGTGCGCCCCGCCTATACGCTGGGCGGCACCGGCGGCGGCATCGCCCACACGGTTGCTGACCTGGAGGCGATCGTGCGCGCCGGCCTGGAGGCCTTGGTGGCACTCGAAAGCGCGCGGAGGTTGGCCGCTCTGGGCGGCAGTATGCCGCGCCTGAAAAAGGCGCGACGCCGCCGTTCTCGGAAAGCTTCCTAGTGCTCGTCGATAGCTCCGTTTGGATCGACCACTTCAGACGCCGGAACCCAAGGCTGAGCGCCCATCTCGAGGGCGGCGAAGTCGAGTGTCACCCGTTCATTATCGGTGAGCTCGCCTGTGGCAGCCTGCAAGGCCGCCGCGAGGTTTTGGAACTGTTAGCGGCAGTTCCGCAGGTCGTCGAGGCCGATCACGCCGAGGTGCTCTCCTTGGTCGATTTCGAAAACCTGTTCGGCTGCGGGCTCGGTTGGGTCGATGCGCATCTGCTGGCCTCGACTTTGATGGCCAAGACGACCCTGTGGACCGTGGATCGACGTTTGAGAGAGCAGGCGAAGAGGCTGGGAGTCGTCTTCGAGGCCTCTTAAGGGCTCAGGATTCGGATCGGCCCGCAGGTCGCGTCCCGGCTCGGAGGCGGTGGCAACGAGACGATCTCCATCCAGACTGAAGATGACACGTCAGGCCGGCTTCTAGCCTCCCGGTCGCCCCTACGCCCTGATCTGAATGTATTTGACCAGGTTGAAGGTTCTCAACGGCAGATTCGGGGGCTCGCCCACGGTCAGCGTGTCCCAGTCCACGCCCACCTCGATTGAGCTGCCACCGCTGGCGGCGGCCTTCAGCTTGTCGGCCATGTAGTTGGCGCGCTCCAGCATCAAATCACCCGTGTATTCGATCCGGTACCAGTTCTCCTCTCCCTCGACCAGGAAGTAGGTGATCTCCTTGGCGGTCTCCTGGGCTCTCCAGACTTCGCCGATTACGTTGCCTTCGATCTCGTTGTGTGCCATTTCTTTCTCCTCGTTGCTTGAACGGTTGAGGCCCTCGGAGGGCCAGTTGAGTGGATCGCGTACGCCCTTCATGAGATCCGACCGCGAGAGAGAATGGTTAGTCGGGCGCTAAACAAACCCTCTTTGATCGGATCGATAGGAGATGCAGCGAAAGCTGAAACCTTGGAGCCGGCAGCATCGCTGCCGAATAAAACTGGAGGTAAGGAATCATGAGCAAGGAAACGACTTCTCAATTGACCGTTGCCGGCATCGGCGCTCTGCTGCTGGTCCTCATCGGGTGTAGTTCGGCGAATCAGTCGATCGATCTGCCGGGCGACGGCATCTACAACCCCTACGAGGTACCGGTGGATGCGATGTACGAGATCAAGTCGGCGACGATCCCGCGCGAGGGGAAGAGCCAGGCGGGAGAGACTGAGAAGATTCCCAGTGGCAATATCTACATCGACGAGAACCGCCAAGCGAAGGAACCCGAGAAGATCGAACCGCAACCGGCCTCGAAGATCAGTCCCGTGCTCCGAGAGTGGCTCGACAGCAAGGAAGCCGGCGACTCGGTGGAGATCATCGTCACTTTTGTGGAAGATCAGAGGATGCCGTTGCTCCCCGAACTCGAGACCGGCGCCGACCGGGAGAAGGGGGGGACGAGGCGGCAGGCGGCGATCGACAAGCTCAAGGAAGCGCGCAAACGGTCGCAGGACCGGGCGCTCGATGCGCTGGGTGAGTACGGCGGGTTCGAGCCGACGGAGGGTTTCTGGATCGTCAATAGCGTAGCCGGAGTCGCCCGGCTCGGCGATGTCGAGCGGCTGGCCGAGGCGCAGCAGGTGGTCTACCTACAGCCGGTCGAGGGTGGTGAAAAACCACCGCAGGACGCCAACAACAACAACGACGCGCAGGACGGTCGGGCCCGGATCGCCTCCGATCCGTACTTCAATCTGGGTCTGACCAATCCCTGGATCGGCCTGATGGACACTGGCGTGCGGGAGTCCCACGAGATGTTCGAGGCGCCGGATCACATTGCGTGGATGCGGGATTGCGTAAACGGCGGGCCGAACTGCAACAACAGCGCGAATCCGGGCTATGACCCGAGCGATTTCGCCTGGAATCACGGTACCAGGACGGCCGGCATTCTCACCGGCAACAGCCGCCGCGGCAACGCTTTCCGCGGGGTCACCGAGATCAGAACCGACAGTTGGCAGATCTACTCTGCCGCCGGCCTGAACACGACGGCGGCTGTGCGAGCGATCCAGGCGGGCGTGGCCGCCTTCGACAAGGTCCTGGTCGGTGAGATCCAGGCGTCTGAGTCTGAGACCGGTACCATCGCCACCGCCGCCGACAATGCCTATGACACCGGGGTGATCATCGTATCGGCCAACGGCAACTTCGGCCCCAACTCGTCCACCGTCCGTTCCCCCGGAATCGCCCACAAAGTGCTCGGCGTCGGCGGCTTCATGACCGACGGCGGCGCGCAATACGTCAATCAGGGACGCGGCCCCGCTACCGACGGCCGCTTCAAGCCCGATATCCAGACCCCGACGTGGAGCGAAACCGCCAGCAACACCAGCGACACCGCCCTCGGAGTCTTCACCGGTACCAGCGGTGCGACGCCGTATGCCTCGGCCGCCGCCATGCTGGCACGCAACTGGCTGCGACAGTTCGGCACCTTCGACAACGGCCAGACCTACGCCTTCATGATCCTCTACGGTCAGAACGAGTGGCCCTACGACAACACGGTGGGCGCAGGCCCCCTCGAGATGGCGACCAACGGCTGGGCCTGGTGGGGTAAGGTCGGTGTGACCCACAACATGACCATCGACATCCCGATCAACGTCGGTGCGGGCAAGCAGAACTTCGATGTCGCTCTCTGGTGGCCGGAGTCCGCGGCCCAGGCTCACAACGACATTGATATTCATCTGATCGACCCTTCGGGGGTCGAGCGGTCGAGAGGATACTCGGGCGTCAGCATTTTTGAGCGGGCCGGCGCCGGCGGCGCCCTGCAGGTGGGCACCTGGACAGTGCGGCTGCGTGGCTTCGACGTCAACACCGGCTCGCAGACCGTGTACTGGGCCGCCCACATCAGGAACTGATGCCCCGATGCAGACTCTTTAAAGCGACACTCAGCGCTGGCATTCTGGCAGCCGGCCTTACGGTCGGTTGCGCCACCGCTTGTGCGGAGAGGCCCGGTCGAATCGGCCCCGGCCCCGGCCCCGACCCCGGCCCTGGCTCCGGTGACGGAGAGGCAAGCCCTGGAGCTCAAGCGGCCGAGTCCTCGGCTGCCCTGACGGTCTTTGCCGAGAAGATGTTCTACCAGGAGCGAACCGAGCCCGAGGAGACATTTCACGGCGTTCTCCGCCGGCAGAAGGTGCGGGTGGGTCCAAACACCCGCGGAATGCCGTTACGACTGTCCGAAGAGAAGGGAGAGCAACTTGCTGTTTACGTCTCCGGCTTCGACCTGGAGGCGCTGCGTCCCTTTGTCGATCGGAGAGTCGAGATCGTGGGGAAACGCATAGATCTGCGCTCGGAGGGCTACGGCGTCGAGATTTGGATCGCGACCATCGCCCTCGATGTGCGCTAGCCGTGGTAGTAGTCCGGGCGGTCGCGCGATAAGGTCTTGTGACCTCGCCATGAAAGACCGCTCGGACGCCATCCTTCGCACTGCCCAGGCGGCATACCTCGAGCGCATGCTACCGAGACGTGATGACCTGCTGCGGGAAATGGAGTCCTACGCAGCGACCGAGGCGATACCGATTTCGGATCCGGAGGTCGGTCTGCTGCTTCAGATGTTGGTTCGGGCGAGCGGCGCGGTGCGGGTTCTGGAAGTGGGCTCTGCGATCGGCTACGGGACGATTTGGATGGCCCGCGGTGGCGAAACGACACTCGTTATCGGACTCGAGAAGGATTCGGAGCGTATCGAAGTCGCGCGCGGGTACCTGACGCGGGCGGGCGTCGAGGACCGGGTGCAGTTGCGCCTTGGGGATGCCCTCGAGGTGATGCGAGGCCTCGAGCCCCCCTTCGATCTGATCTATCTGGATTCCGACAAGAAGGACTATCGCCGGCTCCTGGACTTGAGCCTGCAGCTTTTGCGCGTTGGTGGTCTGGTGGTCATAGACAACCTCTTGTGGAAGGGGCAGGTGGCGGATCCGCCCGAGGACCCGGACGACGAAGACGAAGAGGCCGAGATTCTGCGCATTTTCAACGGGTACTTCTCGATGCATCCTCAGCTCGACTCGCAGGTGCTGCCCCTGGGCGATGGCCTGGGGTTGGCGGTCAAGAAGAAGCCGCTGGTCACCGACCTCGGCGGGCCCTACTAGTTCAGCAGCTTGGCGCCCTCGCGAGGAGCGAAAACCGCAAAGCGAAGAGCGATCCGATTCGTCCTCGACGAATCCCTGGCGACACTTTCTCCCTGCCCTGTGAGCCTCTTCACAGCGGATCGACGTGGACCTGTCTACCCTTGAAACCGGATGAGAAAAGGCAGAAGGATGACCAGCAGATCGAGACCTGTGGAAGCCATTGCGCTGCTGCCCGACCACTCGGCGCCCTGGTGGTTGACCTTGCGGTTTCTGCTGCTCTTGGCTGCCGCGTCCGTGGCCGCCTGCGGAGGCGGCAGCGGTAGTCCCACCGACCCCATCGTCGGGAACGCGGCAGCGGTCGAGAGCCAGAGCTTTCAACTGATCAACAGCGCGCGAGGCCAAGAGGGCGTCGGCCTGTTGGCGTTAGACAATGAACTCAGCCGGATCGCGCGCGCGCATAGCGAGGAAATGCGTGACCGAGGCTTCTTCGGTCATCGAAATCCCGAGGGTAACGGTTTGCGAAGCCGACTCAAGGCGAACGGTGTGTCCTTTTCGTCGGCCGGCGAGAATCTCGCTCTGGTCAACGATTCCAGCAATCCGGCGGGTCTCGCTCACCAGCAGCTGATGGCTAGTCCTGAGCACCGAGACGTCATGCTGGCGGGTCGCTTTGTCAGGGGCGGCGTCGGTGTCGCGCAGTCCGGCAGCAACTTCTGGATCACGCAGATCTACGTCAAGCCCTGAGCTCCATGGCGCTTCGTTGCCGTTCGGCCGCGGCCGGGCTGTACCGTGCTGCGACGCGCGGGTTTGCCGGCATTGAGGTGTGTGACAACCTTGACTGGCTCCAAGTAGGCGAAGCCAGTGGTGATCGGCGCGGACCAACAGGATGAAGCGAGAGGAGCCGAGCCTTTGGCCGGGGGTTCGGTACCTCGACGCCTCGACGCCTATGCTGTTTTCGGCGCTTCGCTAGTAGCCCTGCTGCTGCGTTTCCTGACCTTGCCGGCGATGACCGGCGACGGCCTGCGGCTGATGTCGATGGATGACTACGGCCATTTGCGGCGAGCGATGGCGACCTTGGCCGATTTCCCGCGAGTCCCGGCGTTCGATCCCTATCTTCATCACCCGGAGGGGGCCATTTGGATCTGGCCTCCGGGCTTCGACTTCGGTATCGCGGCGATCGCGCGGCTGCTCTTCGGCGCCGGCGCCGACCTTGCCGAGGTGACGCTTGTGGCGGCGCTGGTGCCTCCGATTCTGGGTGCGCTGACTATCTGGCCGCTGTTCGCGTTTGTCCGGCGCACCATCGGGCTTGCCGAGGCACGCTGGGCGGTGATCTTCTACGCTGTGCTGCCCGCGGCCGTGGTTTGGTCGAGTTTCGGCCATGCCGACCAGCACTGTGCGGAGGCCTTGGCTCTGGTCCTGGTGTTTGCGGCCTTTTCCCGATTGTTTATCGGAGAGGACAGAGAGGGCGGCGACGGCGAGCTAGTCGATGATTGGCTGGGCGTCGCTCTGGCGGCGCTCGCCCTGTCCGGTGCTGTGCTGATCTGGCAGGGTGCCGTGTTTATCGTACCCATTGTCGCGCTGGCGGCCGTGCTCGCGCGCCGGCCGCTTCCAGCGGCCGTCTCCCTCTTGCTCGCGGCGGTTCTGGTCGCGGTCTTTGCCTGGGCCTATCCGGGACCCATGACCTATCTTTCCTTCGGTCGTTTCCAGCCGCTCTTCCTGGCGTTGTGGGGCGGTCTTCTAGGCATGGCGGCCATGCCTCGCTGGGGTCTCGCGATGGCGGTGACGGGTGGCTCGGTGGCCGCGCTCTCATGGCCGCCCTCGAGAGCGCGGCCGCCTTGCATGGCTATAGCTCCATTATGCTCGGGGCCGACGACGAGGCGCTCCGTGGCGAGTTGGCGCGGACACGTCGGTGGCGCACGCTGCCGGCCGTGCTCGCCGCGGCGATCGCCGTCGCCCCAGCGGCCGGGTA
>JADFQD010000032.1 GCA_022561975.1 Acidobacteriota bacterium | reverse complement strand
CAAGGCGCGAGGAGGAAGCGATGCCGGGACATCGTAGACGACGAGCAACGCCGCAGACGCGCCGTAACCCCTGGTCGCCCTTCGGGTTGGGGCGGCTCCCAACGCGACCCGCAGGACTTCTACCACGGGCTGCTAGCGATTGTTTCCGGGTCAACTGCCGAGGGATTCTGTCCACAGGAGTTCTTCGTCTACCTACCCAACAACCAACCACCAGGGACTCTTTCCCTCGGCAGTTAAGAGGACCTATGGCCTCAGCTTAAACAGCCCCTTGGATAAAACCCTTGGGATCAAATGTTTGGCGGAGAGGGAGGGATTCGAACCCTCGGACCGCTTGCACGGTCAACGGTTTTCGAGACCGCCCCGTTCGACCACTCCGGCACCTCTCCTTTTCGAAAACTGGCGGAGAGGGAGGGATTCGAACCCTCGGTACGGGGCTACCGCACACACGATTTCCAGTCGTGCACCATCGGCCACTCGGTCACCTCTCCTTGGTCTTGCAAAGAACTAGCGGCGGCGAAGGTCCGAGAAGAACTCGCTCAGCAGCGAGCCACATTCCTCCGCCAGAATCCCCTCCCGAACCTCGAGCCTATGATTGAGGCGCGGGTCGCGCACCAAGTCTCCCAGGCTGCCGCAAAAGCCGGCCTTGGGGTCCGCCGCACCGAAAACCAGTCCGGCAAAACGGCCGTTGACCAAAGCTCCTGCACACATCGCGCACGGCTCCAAAGTCACGACCATCTCGCACCCCTCGAATCGCCAGCCGTCGATGCGCTCTCCGGCGTCCGAGATCGCTTCGAGTTCGGCATGAGCCAGTGGGTCTCCCCTGGTCTCTCGCCGATTGAAGCCACTTCCCAGCAATTCGCCCTCGCGCACGACAACAGCTCCGACCGGAACCTCTCCCAGGGCTCGAGCCCTTTGGGCGAGTGCCAATGCCTCGCCCATCCAACGTCTCTCTTGCTCTCGGGTCACCTCGCTTCACGTTCCGGCACATCCAGCCCGACTTCGGCGCCAAACACCGAGCCGAGCACAGGGGCCGTAGTGTAGCGAAAACCGCAGCACGCCGGGAAGCGTCATCGGCTTTACTTCGCTGTGTGCTGTGCGTAGCATGAGTGGGGCAGAAGGCGACGAAGGGTTCGGGTCCTGTGCCGCGGCTGGCGCCGAACCTCGTCAGGCCCGGAAGGGAGCAGCGATAAGGTGTCCGGCCGGGTGCCGCAGAATCACCGGGACCCTTCGTTGCCTTCTGCTCCCTCTCTCTCGCTATGGCATATCAAGTACTCGCACGTAAATGGAGGCCGCAAGACTTCTCCGAAGTCATCGGCCAGGAAGCGGTCGTTACCGCCCTCCGGAACGCCGTCGCCGAACAGCGCATCGCCCACGCCTATCTGTTCTCCGGCATTCGCGGGGTCGGTAAAACCAGCGTCGCGAGAATTCTCGCCAAGGGGCTGAACTGCGAGAGGGGGCCCGCGGCCGAACCCTGTAATGACTGCGGTTCCTGCCGTGAGATCACCGCGGGTTCCAGTTTCGACGTGATCGAGGTCGACGCCGCGACCTACTCCAAGGTCGAGCAGGTTCGAGAGCTCACCGAGAGTCTCAAATACGGTCCGGCTCATGCCCGCTTCAAGGTGGTCATTCTCGATGAAATCCATCGTCTGTCGCGTCAGGCATTCGACGCCTTGCTCAAGATCGTAGAAGAACCCCCGGATCACCTGGTCTTCATTTTCGCTACCACGGAATCCGATGCCGTCCCGGCGACGATCTTGTCGCGCTGCCAGGAGTTCCGCTTTCGACGTGTGCCGCTCGACGAGCTTGCCCTCTACCTCGACACGGTTGCCAAGCGGGAGAAGATCTCGGTCGGCCCGTCGGCGTTGCGCATCATTGCGCAGGCCGGAGACGGATCGGTTCGTGACGCCATCGCGCTGCTCGACCAACTGGCCACATTCGGATCCGGCTCGATTGACGATGGCGACGCCGTGCGCCTTTTGGGCGGCCTCGACCAGCGCGTGTTCCGCGATGTCCTCACGGCAATCGGGGCGGGAGATCGCAAGGCGATCGCCGACATCACCATGCAGATCGAAGAGCAAGGCTGGGACCCGCGCTTTGTCTTTGGCGAGTTCCTCTCGTACTGCCAAATGGCCCTGCACCTGTGTCTCGGGGCCGATCTGGAGCGGCTCGAAACCACTCGCGAAGAGGCCGACGCGTTGGCCGCCGTGGCCAAGACAATCGGCTACGAGCAGATTCTGCGCACCCTCAATCTCCTGCTGCAGAGCGAGATGGCGGTACGCCGAAGCGAAAGCGCCGCGCTCGCGCTCGAGATCGCCTGGCTGCGAGCCGCCGAATTGCCCAAGCTCGTCGCCATCGAAACCCTCCTGGCGGGTAACACGCAGGTGTCGCCGGTATCACCTGTATCAGAGAGGCCGCCGGTCCCCGAGCTCCAAGCAAAACGATCCGCTTCGCCGGCGCCGAAGTCCCCGAAGTCCCCGAAGTCTGTCAATAAAAAAGCCCCGACCGCAGCGCCCGGCCGGCCGCTGCGCCAGGCTACCGCCACGCCGTCCGGCTCCGACCCGACTCCGTCGCCCGGCGATGGCGCTGGCGGCGACAGCGGCGACCCGTCGGACGAGCGTGCGCGATTCCTCGCGGCCGTCGGGCGCAACCGCCAAGCGCTCGCGGCGCACTTGTCAGGAGCGAACTCGCTGACCTACTCAGCCGGAGTGCTGAGAATCTCGGTGCCCCCCGGCGACGGCTGGCTGCGCGACCGACTCGACCGAGCTGCCAACCGGCAGGTGCTCGAAGATGCGCTCGCCGCGACCTGGAACACGGACGCGCGTTGGGAAATCGTCGAAGAGGACGTTCCGGAACCCGAGTCCAAAAGCGCCGTGGTGGAAGCCTCCGAAGCAGCGCAGATGGACCCTCGCGTCCAGACCGTCCTCGCTATCTTCGGCGGGTCGGTGGAAGCCGTCGAACCACACAACGAAACCTAGCGGAGAGTTCATGAAGATTCAGAAGTTGATGAAACAGGCCCAGGAGATGCAGTCACGCCTCGAGCGGGACCTCGCCAATCTGGTCATCGAGTCGAGCGCGGGAGGCGGCATGGTTGCGGTCAAGATGAACGGCAAGAAGTGGCTGCTCTCGCTCAAGATTGATCCGGAGGTGTTGTCGCCCGAAGAATCCGACATGGTCGCTGACCTGGTGCTGGTCGCGGTCAACGATGCCTCTCGCCAAGTGGACGAGGCCGTCGAAAGCAGCATGGGGAACCTGGGCGCCGGTCTTGGCGGCTTGCTGGGCTGATCCGCCGGAATCCCGAGGACCTTGTCCGCCGATCCGTTCTCTCGTCTGGTTTCCGAGTTCGCTCGGCTGCCGGGCATTGGGCCCAAGACGGCCGCTCGGCTTGCCCAGCATGTCGCCAAGTCGAGCCGTTCGGGAGCCGAGGCGCTCGCCGACGCGATCATCGCAGTCAAGGACAAGCTGCGCCCCTGCTCGACCTGCTACTCGTTAACCGAGCATGACCCCTGCCCGATCTGCTCTGATCCCGAACGCGACCGCTCCAAAATCTGCGTGGTCGAGCAACCGTTCAACATTCAACCGCTCGAGAGGACCCGCGAGTATCACGGTCTTTATCACGTGCTGATGGGCGTGCTCTCGCCGCAGCACGGCGTCGGCCCAGACCAGCTTCGAGTGTCAGATCTCATGGCGCGCCTCGACGGAATAGGCGAGGTCATCCTCGCGACCAATCCGGACGTCGAGGGCGAAGCCACGGCTCTATATCTCGCTCGTCTGCTCAAAGATCGTCGGATCGAAGTTTCACGCCTCGCCTTCGGCATGCCCGTGGGTGGCGATATCGAGTACACCGACGAGGTGACCCTGGCCCGCTCGCTGGTCGGCCGGCGCAGCTTTTAGGAGGACGTTTCCGTCGGGCGCATACAATCTCCCGATGCGGCAAGCGCTTAGACCCTTCAAGTTGGCCTTCATCGGCAGCCACGGCGTCGGCAAGACCACGCTCTGCTATGGACTCGCGGCTCAACTCAAGGCTCGCGATATTTCTTTAGAGATCGTACACGAAGTCGCCCGGCGCTGCCCTCTTCCGATCAACGAGCAGACCAGCATCGAAGCCCAGTCCTGGATTCTGCACACCCAGATCGCCGAGGAATTGCTCGCCGTTTCCAGATATCCCGCGGTTATCTGCGATCGCAGCATCCTCGACAATTACGTCTATCTGCTGCTGGCGTCGGGACCGCAAGAGACGCTCGAACCCCTGGTGCGCAACTGGATGGGATCCTACGATCTTCTCGTGCTCGTGCCCGTGCTCGAGACGCCGTCCGCCGATGGCGTCCGGGCTACCGATCCCTCGTTTCAAGAAGCCGTTGATCAACGGCTTCGGCAGGAACTCGCGCACCGCGACCTCGAATACCTCCCGCTCGAGGGCAGCGATCGAGGCTCCTGGTTGACTCGGGTCGAAGCCGCGGTTCTGGACCAAGATGCGGAGGGTGCCGCTCCTCGTGAACGCCGGTAGCCACTTTCGTGGTCCGACGCTCTACAATGAGGTCTACCTTGCAGAACCCGGAGCGTCTTCACCTGCTGGACCCCTTCTCGCATTTCGGTGCGCGCGAACTGACCCTCTTGGGTGAAACCGTTTCCGAGGTAAGCCTGCCCGCTGGAAAGCGGCTGTTCAAGGAAGACGACCCGGCCGGCGATCTCTTCCTCCTCGAAGGCGGCGAGATCAGGATGCGAAAAATGACTCCTTTCGGTGAGTTCGAGCTTTTCCGTCCGGGCACCGGCGACCTCTTCGGCGAAGACTCTTTTCTCACCCGTGTTGGTAGAGACAGCAATGCGGAGGTGATCACCGACGCCAAGCTTCTGGTCATGAACGCACCGGCGCTGGCGTCCGCCTCGAAACAGGATTCGCGTTTCGAGTTGGCCCTTCATTGGTCACTCTGGCGAGGCCTGTCGAAGAAGCTCCGCCAGGCCAACGATCGGCTCGCCGGCATCTTCTCCGCCGACTCCGCACCAACCACGCAGCCGCTCAGGGTGCAACAATCCTCAGCTGCGGCTACTAACCTCGGCATGGCCCACAAGGTTGGACTTTTTAGGGAACAACGTCTTTCCGCCATGGAAATCAATTTCTTGGCGTCTCTGTCCCGAGAGGAAACTTTCGCTCCCGGAAAAACAATCTTCAAAGAGGGCGAAGTCGGGGACAAAATGTACATCGTCGCCGACGGAACCGTGATGATCAGCAAATCGATAGCTGGGGTCGGCGAAGAGGCTCTGGCCTTTCTCGAGCGCGGCGACTACTTCGGTGAAATGGCGTTGATCGACCAACGCTCGCGCTCAGCCGACGCTCGCGCTCATCCGGAGAAGGGCGTCACCGTCCTCGCACTGCCGCGCGCGGTCGTCGAAGGTCTCCTCAACATAGAGAAAGTGTCGTCGGTTCGCCTGCTCAAGATCCTCACGTCCATGGCGGCCAAACGCACCCGGGCGATCCAGGAAAAGCTCGTCGGCTGGTTTCTTCTCGCCGGCGGTGATATCGACCCGGCCCCGCCGTCCAGCGGCACCTAGTGTTGTGTCTCCAACATAGCTTCACAGTCTGGCCGGTCCTCGACGTCGCTGGCAGCGTTGCGCCTCCTCGCCATAGCTACGGCTATGCCTGCGTCAGCGCCGACAGACTCACCCAGCTTGCAAACCCATGTTGGAGACACAACACTAGCCTGACCATCTCACCAGCTTCGTAGCGAGACGCTAGCAGCCCGCGGCCGCAAGAAAGGCCTTGCGCACGAGCGAAGAGTGCGGAAGTTCGTCGAGTTCCGCCAGGCTGGCCCACCGAGCGTCTCCGCCTTCTGCTACCACGCCAAGGGCTTCGACTTCGCCTTCGCGGACGGCAACCAAGAGGTTGCGGCTGGTAATGGTGTGGCGAATCGTTCCGATGTTCTTGCCCACTCTCCAGGCTCCACCATAGCGCTGAGCCAAGGCCTTTGCCGGGCTCGTGTCGTCGTTCTCGGCCCATGGCAACTCCCATGTTCCCGCGAGCAGCCCTGATCCTGGACCGCGCCGAAACAAGAGAAACTGCGCTCCCTTCCTCACGCACACAGCCACTAGCGAGCGCGCTTCTTTGGCGGCGGCCGGCGCTCGATAGGGGTAGTCATCGACCCTTCGCCGGCACCTCGCCAGACACCATTCAGCGATCGGACACTGCTGGCAGAGCGGGTCTCTCGGCAGGCAAACGGTCGCGCCCAACTCCATCAGTGCTTGGTTGCTGTCTCCCGGCCGCTCCGGATTCAGCCAGCTGTCGGCCGCGCGGGTCAGAAAGCGACGCCCGGCAGCGCTCTTCGGGTTCCGGGGATACGCCTCGAGCCTCGCCAGCACACGCTCGAGGTTGCCATCCAGCGCTACTACCTTCTCATGATAGGCAATACTGGCCACGGCGGCGGCGGTGTAGCGCCCGACGCCCGGAAGACGTCGCCACCCTTCCGCCGTCTTTGGGAACCCCCCGGATCGCACGACGTCTCGAGCCGCTGCCAAGAGCATTCTCGCTCGGCGGTAATAGCCGAGACCCGACCACAGCGCCAGAACCTGGTCCTCCGAGGCTCGCGCCAAGCTGTCGACGCTCGGAAACGCTTCCAGAAACCGCTCGTAGTAGGGAATCGCCGTCTCGACCCGGGTCTGTTGAAGCATGACCTCGGAGAGCCAGACCCGGTAGGGATCGTCGGATTGGCGCCAGGGAAGAGGCCTCTTGACTCGCTCGTACCAAGCGAGTAGCAAGGCTGCCTTGTTTTCGCCTCGAGGGTTTCGCTTCTCGGGTCTGGCGCTCGGCGTCTTCGCCATCGGGTCAATATGGCACAAGCGGAGCGCCCTTCTTCGACAGCGCGGGTCGAATCCGATTGAGATCCGCGATGGTTTCGTAGTTTTGAAGGGTTACCGGGGGAGGTTCTATTGAGGTGGGCTTTGGTGGCTCTACCCCTGTAGGATAAGGGGAATTCGGAAGGGTTCTGGGAAAGGGTGAAAGTTGTTGCTTTCGTTTATAGGTGGGACAGTGTTTGTGGGTGAACCTCCCCAATAACCGCAAAAAACTACTGCTCACCAACGCAAGCATTATTCGTGCCAGCCGTGACCAAGGCCTCTAAATACGCCTCAACAACAGGTTTTTCGACCCCCTCTTGGCAGTCAAAAAAGCTATGCTACGATCTGCCTCGCTCCGTGAAAGGAAACCCTCCAGCAGCGCCGTCCTGACGGAGGTTTTCCACAAGTATTCCGCAAGGTGTGGAAATTATTCCGCGGGAGAAATTAATGTCTGCTTCTCTCTGGCTTCGTCTCCGCAATAACCTCAAGAACGAACTCGACCCGGAGGAATTCTCGACCTGGTTTCAGCCCTTACGGTTGGGGAGAGAGGAGTCCGGACGGCTGCTGCTACTGGCACCCAATCAGCGTTTTTTGCACACCCTCGAGGCCAGCTACCGCCCCGCGGTCGATCGAGCCATAGCAGGCCTGAAAGATGAAACCTGCGAGGTTCTTTTCTCGGTCGAGGACGAAGCGCCGGCGGTCGCCGAGACGCCCCGTTCCCACTCCCAAACGCGCTTTAACCCCCGCTATGTTTTCGACACCTTCGTCGTCGGTAACTCCAATCAGTTCGCTCATGCCGCCGCGAGAGCGGTTGCCGAGTCGCCCTTCCGCAGTTACAACCCTCTTTTTCTGTACGGCGGCGTCGGGCTCGGCAAGACCCATCTCTTGAACGCCATCGGCCACCGCCTACAGAAAGAGCGTCCGGAACTGCAGGTTATGTATCTGACCGCCGAGCAGTTTGTCAACGATCTCATCAGTTCGCTCCGATTCAACCGCATGCCTTCGTTTCGCGAGCGTTACCGCAATATCGATATTCTGCTCGTTGACGACATCCAGTTTCTGGCCAACAAGGAGCGTACCCAGGAAGAATTCTTTCACACCTTCAACACGCTCTACACCGGGCAGAAGCAGATTATTCTTTCCTCGGATGCCCCACCGCGCAACATTCCAGACCTCGAGGAGCGGTTGTGCAGCCGCTTCGAGTGGGGTCTCATTGCCGACATTCAACCGCCGGATCTCGAAACCAAAATAGCGATTCTGCGCAAGAAAGCAGGTGCCGAAAATCTAAGCGTTCCAGACGATGTGGCAAACTTCATCGCTCATCAGGTTCGCTCGAACATCCGAGAGCTCGAAGGAATGCTCAACCGTGTGCTTGCCTTCGCGTCTCTCACCGGCCGACCGCTATCGCTGGAAGTCGCCAAAGAGACCCTCAAGGACATCCTTCCGGAAGATCCCCGGGTCAACGCCAGTGACATCATCAAGACCGTAGCTCACCACTATGGTCTCAAGGTAGGTGAGATCAGGAGCCGCAAGAATTCTCAGCAGATCGTGTTTCCAAGGCAAGTCGCCATGTACTTATGCAAGCAAATCACCGATCTCTCCTATCCGGAAATCGGAAAACAATTCAACAACAAACACCACTCGACCGTAATGTACTCGGTCGAAAAAATAGACCGTCTGCGTTCACAGGACCGCGAACTCGGTCGCACCCTCGAGCAATTGACCCGAAAGTTTTCCTAGACTCTAATCCTCTTATTCCCGCTCAGCCTGAGGAAAAACTGCGGAGCCGTTCGCCAACAAGTTTTTTCGAAGAAATTCACACAGGATTTCGACAGAGTTTTCCACGATCGGCTTCGACCGCTAGTTCGTGGAGCTTCAACGAGTTCGAATACGTTTGCTTTTTTCCGCGTCACCTACTACTACTACTATGCTATTTTTTCTCTTCCTATCTAAGTAGAAGAGGACACAAACAAAATGGAAATTCGAGTCAAACGGTCGAGTCTGCTGAGCGAATTGATTCCGATGCAAGGAATCGTCGAGCGGCGTACGACCATTCCGGTCTTGTCCCACATCCTTCTGCGTGCCGAGGACGAGCGCTTGCACCTGGCCTCGACCGATCTCGATGTTTCGTTGACCTCATCGTGCGAAGCCGAGCAATCGAGTGCCGGCGCGATCGCCGTGCAAGCCCGGAAGTTCGTAGAGATTATTCGAGCGGTGAATGCCGAAGATGTGAGCCTCGAGCTCGAAGACGAGAAGCGGCTTCGCATCGATGCGGGGAACTCGCATTTCAAGATTAACGGCCTGGCTGCCGAGGACTTCCCGACCCTTCCCCAAGTTTTGAGTGATGAAGAGCTGACCATACCTTTCGATCTCATGAAGAGGGCGATAGGCCGCGTCATTTTTGCTGTTTCGACCGAGGAGTCCCGGTTTCAACTCAACGGCGCACTGCTCAAGCTCAATGATGGCGGTCTCGAACTGGTCGCGACCGACGGCCATAGACTGGCGCTGATAGAAAACGACCTGCCGGGTTGTAAGGCAGCGGACGGGGTACTGGTTCCGCGTAAGGCGCTTCAAGAGCTGCAACGCTTCGAAGATGAAGGTGACATGTCGTTTCGCAGAAGTGAACACCACTTGTCCTTTCGCTTGGGTACCCGGGAGCTGATCTGTCGAATTCTCGAAGGCACGTTTCCGGATTACAACCGGGTGATCTCGAAAGAAAACGACCGCCAAGCCGTGTTCGACAAAAAGGCTCTGTCCCAGGCGGTGCAGCGGGTAGCGCTGTTGACCGGGGATCGCACGCGAGCGGTCCGACTCGCGCTGGTCAAGGGTAACTTGACCATAACGGCAGCCAATCCCGATCTTGGCGAAGCGATGGAGGAACTGCCCTGTGACTACGACGGTGAAGAACTCAAGATAGGGATGAATCCGGACTACTTGGTCCACTTTCTGTCCGCCTTGGATACCGACAAAGTCAGGCTTGACCTGAAGGACGAGAACACCCAGTGCATTGGCTATCCGGTCGACGGCGAGGACAAGCGATACCTGTGCGTCATCATGCCCATGCGAATCTGAGCCCTGCTCGAAAGCATCTCATTTCAAGACTTTCGTTGTTTCGAAAGCTCGAGTTGGGCTCCCGGCAGTGGCCGTCACATCCTCGTCGGAGATAACGGTGCCGGCAAGACGTCGGTACTCGAAGCGATCTATTTTCTAGCCACAACCCGTAGTTTCCGCACGAGTCGTCTGGTCGATTGCCGGCGCTGGCACTGTGAGGAGTTCTGGGCCAGGGGGCGGCTGGAGGGTGAGCGCGGAGACGAGTTGGTGGCCTCTTGGAGGCCGAGCGGAACCCGGCGGATCATCAACGGCAAGGAGGTGGCGCTGGGCGAGTATCTATCGCGATTACCAGCATTTTCCTGGTCCACACGCGACGACCCATTACTCGATGGCGATCCGGCATCGCGGCGCAGGTTGCTGGATCAGGGCATTGTTTCCAAAAAGCCCCTCGAAGTAGAGGTTCTCGCACGCTATCGGCGCGTGCTAATGGCGAAGAGGCGGCTCCTGGCCGAGGGCGGCGAATTGGGGCCCAACGACACCATCGCGGCCTGGAACCAACTCCTTGCTGAGGTTGGCTGCGAGTTGATTCGGCTCCGAAGCGCTTACGCAAGCGAACTGCAATCCGCTTTCGAGGAAACTCTTGCCGAGAACTGCATCGAACTTCAACCGGTAGACTTTCGTTATCGACCCAACCCCGCCGCGGGGGCCGAGTCGGTAGCTGATTTCCTCGAGGCCTTGGAACGCGAGCGTGGCCGCGAGTTGCGGCGCAAGAGGAGTCTCGTCGGGCCTCACCGGGACAGCCTCGAAATTCGATGGGGCATGTCGGACATCGGTCGCTCGGCATCGGCCGGAGAGCGCAAGCTCTTCGGCCTGGTGCTGACAGCGGCCAGGCGCCGGGTTCTTTTGGCCGCTGGGCGTGAACCGATCATTTTGCTGGACGACTTCGATGCAACCCTGGACGGCCCCCATCTCGAGGCCGCCTGGCGGCTCTTCGAGGGTATGCCACAAGTGATCGCGTCGTCGGCTGATCCGGGGACCGGCCGCCGATTCTCAGGGGTCACTTGCTGGCGCCTGAGAGGCCATCGTATCGAGCCGTTGTAGGGATTTGGATGTTCTCCTGAAGGGTCGGAAAAGAGAGTTTTAAACTACTGATTTCAATGGGTTTATATCTTTGAAAATGGTCCCGGTGGTGATATAGTTTGGGCAGGGCAAAGGTCGCCCGATCAGACCCATCTCTGGGGTCACCGACAGTTCGATTCCGAAGGGCTTTGCCTGTGAAAAGGCGGCCCGGGAAGCAACTCGCCAGGGGTGTCCAAGACCCCGGCCGCGAGTGGTAGGAAGCTCGGCGCAGGCCTTTTTCCGAGGAGGCTTGACTTTGACGACCGCAACCACACCGAGCTATTCCGCGGACAGCATCACGGTTCTCAAGGGACTCGAGGCGGTTCGCAAACGGCCGGGGATGTACATCGGAGATACCGACGACGGATCGGGTCTACACCATCTGGTTTTCGAACTCGTTGACAACGCAATCGACGAAGCCCAGGCCGGTTACTGCTCGAAGATAAAGGTCACGATTCACACCGACAATACGGTGACGGTAGAGGACAACGGTCGCGGAATCCCGGTCGATATGCACAAGGGAGAGGGGCGCTCGGCAGCCGAGGTCATCATGACCGAGCTACACTCCGGCGGTAAGTTCGACAACAATTCATACAAAGTTTCCGGCGGTCTTCATGGCGTCGGCGTTTCGGTTGTGAACGCTCTTTCCGAGCGGCTCGAACTCGAGATCAAGCGCGACGACAGGGTCTGGGTTCAGACCTATCACCGCGGGTTTCCCGACAAGGCCATCGAGCCGATCGGCAAGACCAAGAAAACCGGTACCAAGGTGACCTTCGCGCCGGATCCGCAGATCTTCGGCGACTTGGAGTTTCACTACGAGACGCTGTCGCAGCGTCTTCGCGAGTTGTCTTTTCTGAACCGGGGGGCCCATATCGAGCTTCTCGATGAGCGTAGCGACAAGAGGGCCTCGTTTAACTACTCGGGTGGCATTCAGAGCTTCGTCGAACATTTGAATCGTAACAAGACACCGCTGCACAAGAAACCGATCCATCTGGAGGTTAGCCGCGATGGAGACGCTGACGGTGAACGAGTCGAAGTCGCCATGCAATGGAACGACGGCTATCAGGAACAGATCTTCTCCTTCACCAATACCATCAACAACCGAGACGGTGGCGCTCATCTGTCAGGTTTCAAGGCTGCATTGACCCGCACCGTAAACGCCTACGCCAACGCTTCGGGACTACTCAAAAGCGTCAAAGACAACCTCAGCGGAGACGACATTCGCGAGGGCCTCACGGCCGTGGTTTCGGTCAAGATCAAGGACCCGAAGTTCTCGGGCCAGACCAAGGACAAGCTCGTGTCCTCAGAGGTCAAGGGCTGGGTGGAGCAGGTCGTCAACGAGCGCCTCGGTAGCTTTCTCGAAGAGAACCCCAAGATCGCGAAGAGGGTGATTTCGAAGTGTCTCGAGGCCGCCAGGGCACGAGAGGCTGCGCGCAAGGCAAGAGAACTTACCCGCCGCAAGGGCGCGTTGGGATCTTCTACTCTGCCGGGCAAATTGGCGGACTGCAGCGAGCGCAATCCCGAGTTTTCCGAGCTGTTTCTGGTCGAGGGCGAATCGGCCGGCGGCACGGCGAAACAGGGGCGAGACCGCACCTTTCAGGCGGTATTGCCGCTCAAGGGAAAGATTCTCAACGTCGAAAAGGCGCGCTTCGACAAAATGCTTTCGTCCGAAGAAATCCGAACGCTGATCTCGGCGCTCGGCACGGGCATAGGCAAAGATGATTTCGACGTCGCCAAGCTCAGGTATCACAAGCTCATCATCATGTGCGACGCCGACGTCGACGGCAGTCACATTCGAACGCTTATCTTGACCTTCTTCTACCGACAGATGCCCGAGGTGATCGAGCGTGGGCACCTCTACATCGCCCAGCCCCCGCTCTACAAGATCGCGGAGGGTCGCAAGGAGACGTACCTCAAAGACGACGGCGAGTACCAGGAATTTCTGGTTCAGAGGATCCAGGAGAGCTGGGAGTTGGAGGTTCACGCCAACGGCGGCAAGAACAACCACAAGGGCGCGCGACTGGCGAATTTTCTGACCAAGACGGGAGAGTTTCTGCGCGCCGAGGGTCGACTCTGCGCCCGGGGCTACCCCAAGGACGCACTGCGAGCCGCGCTGGAGCATGATCTCACCACCCGGGAATCCCTGCGCGACCGCAAGCGCGTGCAGACCGTCGCCGAGATCATCGAAGCCTCGGGTTTTCACGCGGTAGAGGTCGAAGAGGACGAGGAGCACGGGACCGCAGCGATTTCTTTCGTCAGCCGGAGAGACGGCGTCGAGCGTCGTGTGCGTGTTGATTGGGAGCTGATCTCGGCCGCGGACTACCGCGCGATGTACCGCAACAAGGTCGGCATGGCCGTCCTCGGCGCCGACAGATTCGTGCTCCGCCACAGGGATGAGGAAACCGAGTATCAAGCCCTGGAAGAGGCCCTGGAAGCGGCCTTCGCCGGAGCCACGAAGGGACTTTCGATCCAGCGCTACAAGGGCCTCGGAGAAATGAACGCCGAGCAGCTTTGGGTAACCACGATGAATCCAGAGAAACGCCGGCTGCTCAGGGTGGCCGTCGAAGACAACGTTGCTGCCGATGAGATCTTCACCGTGTTGATGGGCGACCAGGTGCAGCCCCGGCGGGAGTTCATCATGTCGAACGCCCTCAATGTTGTGAATCTCGACGTCTAGTCGATTTCTTACCGTCGAGAAAAAGGTAGAGAAGCCGTGAGCGAGCAAGACCGATTGCTGCCCTTTGACGACGCCGTGGTCGTCGACATCGAAGATGAGATGAAGCGCAGCTATATCGACTACGCCATGAGCGTGATCGTCGGCCGGGCACTTCCGGAGGTGCGCGACGGATTCAAGCCGGTACATCGTCGGGTGCTCTACGGCATGTGGGAAAGTGGCAACCGCTCGAATCGGCCGTACAAGAAATCCGCCCGCATCGTCGGCGACGTCATGGGTAAGTACCATCCCCACGGCGATTCGGCGATCTACGACACGGTTGTGCGCATGGCCCAGGACTTCTCGATGCGCTACCCGTTGGTCGATGGGCAAGGCAACTTCGGTTCCATCGACGGAGATTCCGCGGCCGCGATGCGCTACACCGAGGTTCGGCTCACCAAGCTCGCCGAGGAGTCGCTGCGTGAGGACATCGACAAGGAGACGGTGGACTGGACGCTCAACTACGACGGCTCCCTTCAAGAACCGGTGGTTCTGCCGGCCCGGGTCCCGAACCTTCTTGTCAACGGCAGCGCCGGCATCGCGGTGGGCATGGCCACGAACATTCCTCCGCACAACCTGGGCGAGATCATCGACGCCCTGATGCTTGTGATCGATCAGAGCGAGGTCAGCCTGGAGGACTTGCTGCGAGCCGTTCCAGGGCCGGACTTTCCCACAGCAGGCTTCATTCATGGTCGGCAGGGCATCCGCGACGCCTATGCGACCGGGCGCGGCAGTATTCAAGTCCGCGCGCGGGCGTCGATCGAGACCCGGAAACGCGGCGACAAGCAGGCGGTCATTATTACGGAGCTTCCCTACCAGGTGAACAAGGCGAGACTGCTGGAGAAGATCGCCGATCTGGTGCAGCAAAAGCGAATCGAGGGAATTACCGATTTGCGCGATGAGTCCGACCGCAACGGTATTCGCATCGTGGTCGACATCAAGCGCGACCAGATCGCCGAGGTGGTGCTCAACAAGCTCTACAAGTTGACTCCGATGCAGACGACCTTCGGGATCATCTTGCTCGCGATCGTCGACAACCAGCCCAAGGTACTGACGCTGCTCCAGATGCTCGAGCATTTCCTGAATCACCGCAAAACCGTCGTGGTTCGGCGCACTCGCTACGATCTGCGCAAGGCCGAAGAGCGGGCACACATTCTCGAGGGTATCCTCAAGGCGCTCGACCAACTCGACGAGATCATCACCGCGATTCGCTCGAGTCGGACTCCCGCGGAAGCAAAAGGGCGCTTGATCTCCGAGTTCTCGTTGAGCGAACCCCAGGCCCAAGCCATCTTGGAGATGAGGCTACAGAAGCTAACCGGGCTCGAGCGCGACAAGGTGGTCGAGGAGTACAGGAATCTGACCGCTTTGATCGAGGGCCTGCGAGCCGTTCTGGCGTCGGACGAGTTGGTGCTGGTCGAGATCCGAAAGGAGCTTCTCGAGATCCGGGAGAGCTACGGCGACCCGCGCCGAACCGAAATCGTTTCCGAAATGGAAGACATCACGGTCGAGGACATGATCGCCGACGAGGAGATGGTGATCACGGTGACCAACGCGGGCTATGTCAAGCGGTCACCGCTGTCGATCTACCGAGCGCAAAACCGAGGCGGCAAGGGCCGGCGAGGAATGGTGGCCAAAGAGGGCGACTTCGTCGAGCATCTCTATGTCGCAAGCGCCCACAGCTACATTCTCGTCTTCACCGAGAAGGGGCAGGTTCACTGGCTCAAGGTCCACGAAATCCCGCAAATGGGTCCGGCTTCCCGGGGCAAGGCGATCGTCAATCTCCTGCAGCTCTCGGTCGATGAACGGGTGGCGACAACGGTGGCCGTGCGCGAATTCACCGACGACGAATTTCTGATCTTCGCCACCGAGAATGGGACCGTCAAAAGAACGGCTCTCGCGGAGTACTCGCGACCCCGTGCCGGGGGCATTCGCGCGATCAACATCGACGACGGCGACCGCCTGCTGGGCGTCAAGCGGACCGATGGCTCGAGGTCTATTCTGCTGGCGACAGCCAAGGGCTTTGCAATTCGCTTTGCGGAAACGGATGCCAGACCGCTGAGCCGGGCGACCCGAGGTGTGCGCGGAATACGCCTGCGCAAGGGGGATCGGGTGGTTGCCATGGAATCGCTCGACCCCGAGGGCGGAGAGATTCTGTCCTTGACCGAGCGTGGAGTCGGCAAGCGCACCAGGGTCTCTCAGTACCGAATCCAAGGCCGGGGCGGCAAGGGCATCATCAATCTCAAGGTCTCGAAGAAGACCGGCGCGGTAATCGGGGCGCGTCAAGTCGTTGCGAGCGATGGCCTGATGCTGATTACCCTGCAGGGAAAGATCATTCGGATCGGAGTGAGCGGTGTGCGAATCAGCAGCCGCTCGACTCAGGGGGTCAAACTGATGAACCTCGACGCCGGGGATCTGGTGGTGGCGGTCGCGAAGCTCGCGGAGGGCGACCGACCCGACGAACATGGAGAAGACGGAGACGAAAACGCGGAGGAGTCCGCAGCGTCGACGCAGCTGACGACCGTATCGAACGAACCGACGGACTAGCCGGTTTAGGCGGGGGAAGTCCTTGCAGGCGACCGTCAAGCGAGGGCACGGCAGGAACCTCCGACGTGGGCGTTTGCGCAGTTTCGATCGAGAGGCGGGCGCGCTCGGTTTGCGCGATCAAGGGTGAAGCCGATGATTGGTGCACCCAGCAGCACGCTCTCCGCCTGCGGCCGGAGAGCCGCACTTTGCCGAGAGCCTTGGGACGGCGCGGCGCTTGCCTGAGGATCAACTCTCGATGCCGCCGGGGACGCTGTTGCGTTGGGGCTCCTGGATCTATCTTGCCCTGGCGGTCACCGCGGTCCTGTGGCTCGGGCTTCGCGACGGAGCGATTCCTCTTGCGCTGTTCTTCGATCTGGGCGCTTGGTGGGCCGACCTGGCTGCCGGCGGTCTCGCCGCGGCGGCAATTGTTGGCCTCTGGCATCTCGGATTGCTAGCGTTGCCAAGTGCGCGGGCACTCGAACGAACAATCCAAGAGACCCTCGGTCCGCTGACCGCTTCCGAGGTCCTCACCCTGGCGGTTGTTTCGGGCTTCGCCGAGGAACTCTTTTTTCGTGGCGCGGTTCAGTCCCACTGGGGGATTGTGCCGACAACGATTCTCTTTGCCTTGCTCCATACGGGGCCGGGTCGGGAATTCCGTGTGTGGACCGTGTTTGCCCTCTTTGCGGGAGCCGTTTTGGGGGCGCTCATGATCTGGCGCGGCAATCTCCTGGCGCCGGCGGTTGCCCACGTCGCGGTCAACCTGTTCGGCCTTGCGCGCCTGCAAAGACGGTCCCCCGAGCCCTCTCGGGATGCCTCTTGAGCCTCTGTTAAGCTGACCGCCCTTTGGTTGGAGGTTCAGAATGGCGACGGACTCGGCAGATGTTTTCAGACGCCTTGAAAGCGAGCAGGCTGGATACTTGGAAGAGCTGAAGGATTATCTACGGATACCTTCGATCTCGACCGACCCGGCGTATTCCGACGACGTTCATAAGTGCGCGGAGTTCGTCAAAGACCAACTCGTCGCGGCGGGTCTCGAAGCCGACATTGTCTCGACCGATCGCTATCCATTGATCTACGGCGAATGGCTCGGAGCAAGAGACAAACCGACCATCCTCTTCTACGGGCACTACGACGTCCAGCCGCCGGATCCGATCGACGAATGGCGCAACCCGCCGTTTGAGCCCACCGAAGAGGGTGACCTGCTGGTGGCACGAGGTGCCACCGACGACAAGGGTCAGTCGTTCGCCCACATCAAGGCCGTGGCCGCGATCCTGGCGGAGCGCGGCGCGCTTCCGGTCAATGTCAAGTTCCTGATCGAGGGCGAGGAGGAATCAGGAGGGGAGTCGATCGAGCGCTTCGTTCGCGAGCGGGGTGCCGAGAAGCTGGCCTGTGACGCGATCGTCGTGTCGGATTCCTCGATGTTCGCCCCCGGGCGGCCATCGCTTCTGTACGGGCTCAAAGGTCTCGCCTACATGGAACTGCGGGTGGACGGCCCGAACCGGGATCTTCACTCGGGCACCTTCGGTGGCGCGGTTGCCAACCCGGCGAATGCGCTTGCCTACATCATTTCGCAGTTGCTCGACCATCAAACCGGCAAGGTCAGGATCCCCGGATTCTACGACCAGGTGTTGCCGCTCGAGGACTGGGAGCGCAAGGCCTTCGCCGCGCTACCCCACGACGAAGACGCCTATCGAGCGGAGCTTGGAATCGCAGCAACGTTTGGCGAAGAGGGCTACTCGACGCTTGAGCGCTCCTGGGCTCGCCCGACCTGCGACGTCAACGGAATTTTCGGTGGCTATCAGGGCGAGGGCGCAAAGACCGTGCTGCCAGCATGGGCGGGCGCCAAGGTCTCGATGCGCTTGGTGCCGAACCAGGACCCCGACAACATCGCCCGGTTGTTCGCGGACTATGTCGAGTCGATCGCTCCGGTAGGCGTGCGGGTGTCGGTGAGCTGGAATCACGGCGCGGATCCGGTGCTGATCGATGCCAAGGGCCCGCTCGTCGAGGTCGCCATGGCGGCCCAAGAGGATGTCTGGGGCCACAAGCCGGTGCTGATTCGCGAAGGCGGATCGATTCCCATTGTCGGCACGTTTTCCGAGGTCCTGGCTGTGCCGGTTCTGCTGATGGGCTTCGGCCTAAGCGATGACCGGCTCCATTCTCCGAACGAGAAGTTCAACATCAGCCACTTCTACAACGGCATCCGAACGACGGTGCGGCTGCTCGATCGCGCCGCGGATATTTAGTTCGTTGCAGAAAAGTCGTGGCCACGCGTCGGCGAATGGGGAGGAACGAGAGCTCAAGTTCCGCTGCGAGGACCTCAGCAGCCTGCGAGAGAAATTGATCGAGGCCGAGGCGGAAAGAGTTTCGGCGTCGATCAAGGAGATCAATTGGGTTCTAGACCGCGACGGCGACCTGGCGGGGCGGGGCGAGTTGCTTCGAGTGCGCTCGCAGGGGTCCGACGCGCGTCTCACCCTCAAGGGGCCGGCTCGCTTCGAGGAGGGAACGAAGATTCGGAGCGAACGCGAGGTCGGGGTCGATGACTACGAGGGTATCCTCGCGATCTTTCGAGCGCTGGGCTTCGAGGTCAGCCGCAGGTACGAGAAATTTCGCGAGACCTGGCGGCTGGGCGGCGTTTTGGTGTGCTTAGACCACACACCGATGGGTGATTTTGTGGAGTTCGAGGGATCGCAGGCCGACCGCGTCGCGAAACGCTTCCGGTTCTTGCCCGCCGAAGCCGAACGTGCCAACTATCTGGGCCTTTACAAAGCGTACCGACAAGAGCACCCGGAGGCCCCCGAGGACATGATCTTCCCTTGAAGACTCCGCGGTTTCGCGCTGTCGTTCTTGCCGCCGGATTCGGCGCCAGGCTCCGACCGCTGACGCTCTCGCTGCCCAAACCGCTGCTTCCCGTGGCGGGGAGGCCGATATTGGGTCACACTCTCCAAGCACTTCGAAAGTGCGGCTGTGAGGCGGTAGCGATCAATCTTCACTATCAAGGAGAAAAGATCGCTTCGCGCTTCGGTTCGGACTTCGAGGGTATGCCGATTCGATACTCACGCGAAGACGACATCCAAGGCACGCTGGGTGCCTTGGCGCCGTTGCGGTCATTTCTCGATGAGGCCGAGCTTGTGGTTGTGATCAACGGTGACAGCTTGGCTCGCTGGCCGCTCGCCAAGCTCCTGCGATACCATCAAAAGCACTCGCCGCGAGCGACCCTCATGGTTTCCTCGCGAGCGCGCCTCGAGGACTACGGGGGTGGCATTGGCATCACGCGCGAAGGTCGGGTGACGACGTTCGAACCACCACAACCGGCCGCGGGCAACGGGTGCGATCCGGCCGATCCACCCGGGTCGGAGGAGCCCCAAGAGCCAAGAGAGGTCAAGCGAAGAGTTTTTGCAGGAGCGCACATTTTCTCTCCTGGGCTTCTCGAGAGCATGGCCCGACCCCCGTCCGACTTCGTTCGTGATCTGTACCAGCCGCTGGTCGAGAGCGGCGAGCGAATCGATGCCGTCGAGAGCGGCAAGCAATGGTTTGATCTCGGTACACCGAAGCGCTATCTCGATGGGGTTATCGGCTGGGTGGGCACGAACAGCTGGCGTCGCCGCGGCTGGCGCAGCGCCGCGGCGGAAGTGGACCCCGACGCCTCGGTGAAGAGTTCGGTGCTCGAGGCCGGCGTGAAGGTCGGTCGAGGGGCGCGCATTCGCCGGTCGCTGGTTCTTCCCGAGGCATCGATTGGTGTCGACTGCAAGGTGACCGACTCTGTGATCGGCCTTGCGGTGGATCTTCCGTCGGGCACCGTGGTCGAGAGTCGTTTGGTCACCGAGGCCCGCGCCGACATCCCGCCACACGGCAGCGCCTCGATCGTCGGCGGGCTCGTCTACGATCGTCTCGGCAACGATTAGCCTGCCGAACACAAAAAAACGCTCACGTATTGAAGGGCGCGGTATTGGGGCACACGTTGCAAGCAGCGTGGCGCTCCCTACGACATAGCTACCGGCTATGCCTTTGGTCGCGCGCCTTGCCTGCGCCGCAGATCACGCGACTCCACGTAACCGTTTTTGTGTTCGGCAGTACTGGCGTAAGCTGGCGCGAGTGCCCGGGTCGCGCTACAGGCTGATCGTGTTCGATTGGTTCGGGTGACCTCGAACGGACCGGCCTGAACCGCTTCTTCCGAGCCAGTCGTAGCGCCGACGACGCGGCCGGCAAGCCCAATCCCGAAATGCTCTTCGGCCTTCTCGAGGAACTCGGTGTCTGCGCGGAAGATGCCCTGATGGTCGGTGACGCGGTTCATGATCTGGAGATGGCGAACAACGCCGGGGTCGCAGCGGTGGGCGTGGCCAGCGTCGACAGCCTTGTTCGCGTTTACCTGCGGCCGCGGCGCTTGGCGTCTGCGCCTGGCCGGTGAGCGCGGACGAGCTGGTTCGCTGGTGAGAAGGTCAGGCTAGTTTGCTACGGGCTCAGTGGCCGGGACGCTCCCGGGCGCATCCAGCAAGTCGAAGATATCGTCCACCTGCTCCCAGCCGAGGCGCATCAAGAAGGACGAGTTGCGCCCGTAGGACTTGGCACCGAGAATGAAGAATCCCGGCTCGGGGTTGACCAGCGTCTCGGCGCCCAGGCTCTTTTGGTCGAGACAGTCGGCGCTCGATGATTCGTCCGATCGGGTCGATACGGTCGATGCGGGCAGGGCCGCAGCGAGCTTCATCGGTCCGAGGGTAGCGTAGCACTCGTGGATTTGAAGCTGCCGGTAGAGATTGTGGTCGCCGACCGATCCGGTGAGCGACAGGATTTTGTCGATGTGAACGGTTTCAATCACGCCATCGGTGCGCCGCAGACCGACGGCGAAGCGATTGCCGTTGCGGCTGACGGAGTCGACGACGACGCCGGTTATCGGGATAACAGCCGCCGAGCCGCCGGCTAAGAGAGCGTGGGCCCGCTTGGCGAGTCGCGACCGCCCCGGAAGTGGATCGTTCGGATCGACGTGCCAGCCGGGGTGCTCGCGACGCAGAGCCCAGACTACCGATGTACCCGGAGAGCTTGCCGCGAGTTCGGCAAGGCCGGACACCGCGGTCAGCGCGGAGTGACCCGCTCCTACGACAAGAATTGTCCGGCCGACCCATTCAGCGCGCTCGGAATCCAAGTCGGGAATTCTGCGCCGGATCTCGTCGGCTAGCGAGGTCTCTCCGGGAGCGGGAATGCCGCCGTCGCCGAGCGCATTGGGCTGGCTGTAGGATCCGGTGCAGTCGAGAACCGCGCCTGCGTTTTCCACCCATTCGTGGCCCGAGGAGTCTCTTAACAGGAGACGGAACGGCTGTGCTCGGCGGGCGTCGGAGGCGATCTCTTCGTGCTTTAGGAGGCCTTGCCGGCCGACGCTCACCACGTTCACGCCAGTGCGCAGATGCGGGCTAATCTGAGCCAGCTCGCCGAGCGGCCCGAGCACGCGCTCTACCAATTCCTTGCCGCTCGGGCAGGACGGGTCGCTCGGATCCGGCAGCTCGACGCCGGCGGCCGAAAGGGCTCGCCGCGCGCGTGGGGAGATGTCATAGGCCCAGGGCGAGAAAAGTTCGACGTGGCTCCAGTCAAGGACATGACCGGCAACGCCGTCGGCGGCTTCGTAGAGTGTGAAAGCCAGACCGCGTTCGGCCGCGGCCAGGGCCGCTTCGAGCCCCGTGGGGCCGGCGCCCAGAATCGCGATCGAGTCAGCTGTCCCGGGTGTCATGGCTGCTCGTCAATAGCGCGACGACGCCCGTTCTCTTGCCGGCAGAATCTCCAAGCAGGTCGTCCACCAACCGGTAGCGATGGTCTCGATAAACTCCTCGGGAAGTCCCTCGACGCGCATTTCGGCGATCAGACCTAAATGGTCGTATTCGAGCGGCTTGTAGGAGATGGAGATCTCGTTCCCCGTAGCTTCGATTAGCGAATACCAGACCACGGTTCGGCCGTCATTGGCGGGTCTGCCGATGACTCCGACGTTGGCTACGTCCCGGCCGGAGGGCAACCGGCGGTGCCAGTGAAGGCCGGTGTGAGAGAAGAGCAAGCCGTCGGTGCCCGCCTGATCCAAGAGGACCTCGAAAAAAGGGTCAGGTGAGGTCGAGGCGAAGAGGAACTCGTTGATCCGGCGGGGAGAGCCGTGAACCAAAAGAAACTCCCGGTTTCCGATTTGCACCCGTCTGCGCTGCGGTAGGCTCCCCATCCAACGCTTGAAGTCCGCCGAGGTGTTGGAGGCGGTGTAGCGGTAGGAGATCTCGGCGAAATGATTGTCGCGAGGATCGGTGTAGCCGCAGTTGCAATCCTCGTATCCGGTGGCCAGGGACTCCTCGTAGTTGCCCTGGATGGCGAGGACCCCGCCCTGCTCGAGCAAGGGACGAACCTTGTCGGGGCTCGGCCCGAAGCCGCCGAAGTCGCCAAGGCAGTAGACCGCTTGAACACCGTCACCATGGGAGGCCTCGAGCAAAGCCTCCAACGCGAAGTGGTTGCTGTAGATGCCGCTGAAAACGGCAACCCGAGAGTAGGGGCCCTCGACAGGAGTCTGGTCCGGTCTCCGAGCGATGAAGTCCTGTGCTTCGCGCTCGCGCTCGGCCGACCCCAGCGCGCGGCCGGCCCGGGCGGTGGCCTCGTGAAACCGGCCGAGCGGCACCAGCTTTTCGCCCCAAGTCGCCATGCCCCGGTGGGCGGTCAACTTTTCGGTCTTGTGATGGGCTGCTCTGACGTTCTTGGCGAGCGGATCTTCGGGAATTCGGTTCGCCATGAGTCTCTTAGGTCTTGCAGCTCACGCCGTAGACGTGACAGGTCCAGCAAGCGGAGTGGTTCAGGGAATAGGCATTGAGGGTGTCGGCCAGGGTTTCGCCCATCTTGCCCTCGGGCTCGTTGACCAGAATGGGACAGACCCAGACCCCTTGGTCGGTGACCATCCGGCAACTCGAACACTGGAGATGATCCCAGCTTCCCGGGCTGTCACTCTCGCGCAGGCGCTGCCAGCTCTCGTAGGCTCCCGAGCGTTCGGCTTCGGCACCGATCCGAAAGACCGGCAGCACCTTGAGCCGGGGTTTTTCAACGCCAAGTTCCCGCAGGAGGCGAAAGAATCGCTCTTTGCCTTGCGCCGAGCCGTGGTCGTCATAGACTTCGGTCACCGTGATCACCGGATTGAGCCCGGCGGCGACGAGGTTCGAGATGCCGTCGAGAATTCTTTTGAATGTACCTTCGCCACGAATCGGATCGTTGGTTAGCGCTGAATAGCCGTCGAGGGAAACCCGAAAATCAAGGGAGTACCGGGAGCCGAGAGCCATGGCGCCGAGGTTTCGGGCGCGCTCGGGATTGAGCAGCAGGCCGTTGGTCAGGACGGTGGCCGGGCCAAGCTCGAGGGTTCTCTCGAGGATCTGCTCCATCTCCGGATTCAAGAACGGCTCGCCACCGGTGAAGTAGTACTCCTTGACGCCGAGCGCGGCGCCCTCTTCGAGATACGGCTCGATCTCCGCCAGAGAAAGCGCTTCGTGGGTGTGATTCGTGGGCGAGCTCGACACAAAACAATGGGTGCAGGCCAGATTGCAAACGGTTCCGGAGACCTGAAACCAGAGCGTATCCAGCGAGCGTAGCTCGACCCGGGGTGCCGCGCCCGATGCTGGCGATCTTCCGGAGACCTCGGAGGTCCCGGATGCTCCCGACGAGTTCACCGAGGACAAGTCGGACATCAGCAGCGATCGTCGCCGGGCTCACAGCATGCGGCCGGAGCCGTCGTCAGAGCGTGGTCTTCGCCCTTGGTCTCTCGGGGAGCGCGGAGGACGGCCCGCGAACAGTCGAAGAACGCTGCGTCTTCGAGCGAAACTTCCGCGAGCGGATCGACGAATTCGAAGCATCCAGTGTACGGTTCGGCCGAGTAGAGCCGGTAGGTCTTATCACAAACAGCATAGCGCCGGCCACGCTCCAGGTGGTGTCCGTCGTCGTCGAGCACCTCCTTGAAAGGTCCCCTGTAAACAACCGCCTGGTTGCGCTCGAGGCATACGCCCTCCTTGCCCTTGAACGCTTCGACCGTGAGCGAACGAAACTCTATCCCCTCGACGGTGCGCCAGGGTCGGCGGTCTCGCTCCAGGATGCGAATCCCATGAAATCCGGCGCACTCGAAAGCCTCGAGAAACCCGTGCTCGGTAAAAGCTCCCGAAATGCAGCCGCTCCAGAGGTCGGGGTCTCTCTGCATCTCGAGCGGCACCGGCTCGTCGCTGACAATGTCGGAGATGACCGCCCTCCCGCCGCTCCGGAGGACCCGATGGATCTCAGTGAAGAGCTTCTCCTTTTTGGCGTTTTCGACCAGATTCAGCACGCAGTTCGAGACCACGACGTCCACAGAGTCGTCGGCCACCAGCGGCTGTCCCCGTCGAAGTTCCTCGGCTCTATGCTCGGCGGCGAACAGCGATTCGGCACTGTCGACCGGATGGTCGGCAAGCTCCTGCTCGAGCAGATCCCAATCCAGGGCCAGGTCCTGAATACGGCCGCGGCGAAAGTCGACGTTGGCGTATCCCAGCCGTTCGGCGACCACGCTCGCGGCTCGACGCGCGACGTCGAGCATTTCGGGGGTCATGTCGACACCGATCACGCGGCCCTCGGGCCCAACCACCTGAGAGGCGATAAAGCAGATCTTGCCCGTACCGCAGCCTAGGTCGAGTACGGTTTCTCCGGCCTTCAGGTAGCGGCTCGGATCGCCGCAACCATAGTCACGGTCGAGAACCTCTTTGGGGATGACCTCGAGATGTTTGGGGTCATAGTCGACCGGGCAACAAAGCTCTGCGGCTTGATTTCGTGCGCCCTTTCGGTATCGATCTTTGACCGCCTTTTCGACGTTTGCTAGAGCCATGAGGCCCTCCTTTTGAACCTGAGACGACAAGCCGTTGCCGGAGAGACGACCAAAACCACCGTGATTTTCTCTTGAACAGGGGTCATGGTGTCAAGAAAGCTATACGAAAGGGGTCCGGATCCGGTTCGCCCGGCGGGAAAGAGTCGATTGTATCGGACACGGGTTTGGGGGTGGATAAGGTTACAATGTGACCACCGACCCGCCTGAGCGGGACGGAGATTTCTCGATGAGGCAGAACTGGACCGTGCATCGCGCCGACGAACGCCCGGTCGAGTCGTATTCGCCCCACGGACGCTACAGCCTTGCGCTGGCGTATGCCAACACCTATCACCTCGGCATGTCGTCGTTGGCCCTGCAGCGCCTCTACGCTCTGGTCCACCAGGAGGATGACTGGTCCTGCGAGCGCTTCTTCAGCGATGGCTCCGGTGAGCCAAGGTCGGTGGAACTCGACACACCGCTCTCGACCTTCGGGGCAATCGCTTTTTCGATTTCGTTCGAAGGCGACTACGTCAACCTGCTGCAGATGCTGGGGCGCTCGGGAATTCCACTGCGGCGACGCCAGCGCAGCGCTCGCGATCCGGTGATCATCGTCGGCGGAGCATGTGCGGCGATCAACCCCCTGCCACTGGCCGAGTTCGTCGACATTTTTGCCCTGGGAGCAGCGGAGAACCTGCTGCCGGAGTTGTTGCCCGCGCTGGCCGAAGAGGACCGGCGCGAGGCGGTGCTCGAGCGGCTGGCGGCCAAGCCGGGCTTCTTTGTGCCCGAGCACCACGATCCCGAAGCGACCCGTGATCGGGGCCAGGTGTTCCAAAAACTGGCCAAGCTCGAGCTGAGCGAAGCTCAGATGCGCGAGCCGGGCAACCTGCCGACCACGGCGATTGTCACGCCGCACACGGAATTCGCCGATAAGTTCTTGCTCGAGATGTCTCGTGGCTGTCCCGAGAAGTGCAAGTATTGTTGGGCGACCTTCGGCATGGGGCGCTTCCGTTGGCATCCGACCGAATTCATTCTCGGCGCCCTGGACCGGGCTCGCGCGGTCACCGACCAACTCGGGTTTGTGGCCACCGCCGTCGGCGACCATCCAGACCTCGAGACCATTCTCTCGAGCGCCAACGAACGCGGTTTTCGCACCTCGGTGTCGTCGGTTCGAATCCCGGCGGTGAACGAGAACGTGCTCGCAGCGCTGGCCGCTTCGGGAGATCGATCCATCACCCTGGCCCCTGAGACCGGGAGTGACGAGTTGCGGATCCGGCTCAACAAACCGGTTCCAAACAGCATGTTGTTCGACAAGGTCCGGCTGATCTTCGGCGCCGGGTTCACCCAGCTCAAGCTCTATTTCATTATCGGACTTCCGGGCGAAACCGACCAGGACATCGATGCGATTCTGATGGTCGCCCGGCGGTGTCGGGCGATCATGCTCCAGGAGCTGGCGCCTTCCGGGGTGATCGGCAACATCCATCTCGGCGTCAACATTTTGATCCCCAAGCCCTATACCGGCTATCAACGGGAGACGGTCGAAGATCCGGCGGTCCTCAAGCGCAAGCTCGCGGTGCTCAGGAGCGGAGCCCGCAAGATCCCCAATGTCTCGATCGGCACCATGTCGGTGCGGGACGCGATCTGGCAGGCGTACATCACCAAGGCGGGCTCTGACGCCGCCGATGTTCTCGAGCGGGCCGCCGAGGGCGTCGGCACGGCCGCACTGCTGCGCGAGTTTCGCGAGCGGATCGAAGCCGAGGTGTTCGAGCGCAAGGCGGCCGGCGAGCGCTTGCGCTGGCACTTTCTGCGCGCCGGCTGAGCGCAAGGCGCCAAAACCCCGGGCTGCTAGTCCCGGGGGGGCGTGATGTCTTTCTCTCGGGGCTTGTCGAAATCCTGAACCGCCTTGTTGTCCTTGAGGTTGGCGAGCAGAAGAGTCGCGGCGGCAAGAAGAATTTCATCCAGGAACGGAATCAGGTCCGGCACCAGAAAATCGATGACGAAGAGAGTGGCGGTAAAGGTAAAGAGCTGGGGAAAGCGCAGCCTCGAGACCCAGCGGGTGAAGATCGTTCGCCCGACCTGCTTGGATGTCGTCGACATGGGCGGCATCTTAACGAACCGGGGACTCCATCGGGCGCGAAGGCTAGAGCCGTCGCTCTTCGAGCTCTTCCAAGGTGCGGGGCCAATCGTCTTTGAGCAGCCTCGACAGAAGGCGGTCTGCCAGAATCTTGCCGCCGGTTTGGCAGGTGGGGCAGTAGTTGGCTTCGCGGGAAGCGTAGAGGATGCGTTGCACGGGGTCGCCACACTCCGGGCACGGTTTTCGGTACTTTCCGTGAACCGCCATTTCGGGGCGAAAGGCCGTGACCTTGGCGGGAAACCCTCCCGGAGAACGCTTGGCCTCGTCGATCAACCGAGCGGTCCACTCGGTCAGCACGGTGCGGGCGGCGTCGAACAAGCGGGCGGCTTCGCTCGGGTCGAGATCTCGGGTTCGTGCGAATGGGGACAAGCGTGCGAGGTGGAGAATCTCGTCCGAGTAGGCATTGCCGATTCCGGAGAGGACTCGAGGGTCGGTGAGCGCGCGCTTGAGGGTGTGACTGCGGGAGCGCACCACGGAGGTGAAGGTTTCCAGGTCCGAGTCCAGTACTTCGAGACCGCCGGGGTCGTGCTCGGCGAGAGCACGCGTGCCCGAGACCAAATAGAGCGAGGCCCGTCTCTTCGATCCCGCCTCGGTCAGGATCAGGGTTCCGGTATCGAAATCGAAGGCCGCCAGACCGGACCGACCGGGTATGCCGGCGCCCGGTTTCTTCCAACGAAGTCGGCCGGCGATCATGAGGTGAAGCACCAGGAAGAGGTCGCCTTCGAGACCCAGCACGATTCGCTTGCCCAGGCGAGCGAGACTGAGGAGCCTGCGCTGCGCCGCAGCCGCCAATGTCGGCTCGACCGATCGGAGCAGAAAGGGGCTTTTGACGCGCACGCCCTTAGCAGCCCGTGGTAGAAGTCCTGCGGGTCGCGTTGGGAGCGCTTTCGGGTGCGCTGCAAGGCGACGCGACGCAGGCGATGCGGTGTCATCGTT